>DATKDU010000121.1:0-9425 GCA_035512595.1 Pirellulaceae bacterium | reverse complement strand
CGCCAAGTCGCCAAAAACGACCCTTACACCAGAGACTCCGGCGGTTTCGTCACCTCCACCGCCGCTCCGGTTGCTACCGGCTGGAACGACCCTTGCCGGACAGGACTTGCACCTGCAAAACATCAAACACCTTTTCAAGGCGTACCCGAATTGTCAAACATCAAATTGGCGCGCAAAGGCACCCGCCAATTTGGCAGGTCGCCGGGCCGCCAATGGCCCAGCGTGCAAACTATGTGCCACTATGTACACTATGGCCGCTTTCCAGGCGGCCGGCAGGACCCGCCGACCTTGGCCGGCTGGGGACGGCGAGTCTTTGTCGGCCGACGATTCTCTTGACATGCTGGCTCTGGCGGAAAAAAGACTCCCGACCCTCCCGACCCTCCTGGCCCCGCGACGGTGGCGCCTCGGTGGCGCCGATATTTCCCGGGCAAACCGGCAGCGCCTGCGTTGCTCTTACCATTTTCGCCGACGGAGGGTGCTGCCGTCCCCCAGGCTGGCGTAATACTCGTCCGCCGCCAGGATGTCAGCCGCCGTAGGTACTCGTCGCATCGACAGCCCGAGCGTGTCGTTCATCACGCTGTGCTCGAACTCCTCGCCTTCCAGGTGAACCATTCCCAGCGCGTGGCCGAACTCGTGCATCAGCGCCGTGAGCAAATCCGCCTTGCCCAGTGCCGCACTTCCAGTTCCGGCCTGCCGCTCCGAGAGGGAAACGAAGATGGAAAACTCCTCGTCGGTTCCGGGCGTGGCATCGACGAACCAGCCATACCCGGCCGCGTTCACGTCGATGACGATCGTCCCCGGCAATTCCATGCCAAGCGCTGATCCGGGCAGATCGGCGACGATGAACTCCGTGCCCGCCAGCGCCCTTTCCGCTGTGATCGGATCAACTCCTGCCGCAACCCAGCGCCGCGCCGCTTCGCCGGCCAGCAGCGCCAGGTCAGCATCGCTGATTGCCGCAGCATCGGATGTGTTTTCTGCCGGCGGCAGGTCGAGCATCAGGGGGGCGCCCACGTTCACCGTAACTTTCACCTGCGCACTTTCGGCCAATCCGTCGGTAGCGGTGTAAAAGAACTCGTCCGTTCCGACATAGTCGGCGTCCGGGGTGTACGTCACGGTCTGGCCGTCGTACGTCGCCGAGCCATGCGCCGGGTCGGTTACAGAAGCGACCGTCAGCGTGTCGTATGGGTCGTTATCGATGTCGTTGTCCACGGCGTTGATAGTTTGGGGCGTGTTCTTGACGGTGCTCAACGAGTCGTCGGTCCCAACAGGCTTGTGGTTCGTGATCTTGACGATGACCGGCGCGGTGTTGCTCGTTGCCCCACCCTGCGCGAGGTTGTAGGTAAACACGTCGTAACAATAAGTGTAGGTGCCGTCTTGTGAAACATGGCACGTCGCGTAGTCATCATCGGGATTGTAGGTTACCCCGAGCGAAGTGCTTACCACCGTTCCATGGGCCGGTGGCGTGAGAATGTTCACCGTCGGCGGCTGCATGGGGTCATAGAGGTCGTTGTTGAGCAAGTCGATCCACACGCCAGGGGCGATCATGCTGTGCGATACGGTGGCGTTGTCCGTGGTGGCGATGAACGTGCCGGGGCAGGGGGTCGTACCGTCCAGGTCGGCGTGGAAGTCTTCGATGTCGCAAGCGCCGTCGTTATCGGGCCCTGACGCGTCCATGTCGTTCCAGCCGGGCGTGCCTTGCCCATCGTTGCGCCAAGGCTGGTCGGGAGGAGGCGCCGGCTCGAGGCTCCACAGGACGTCGGAGCCGCTCCCGCCGTCGATGGAGTCGTTGCCTGCGCCCCCCTGAATGGCGTCGCTGCCGTCCTCACCCCACAGTTGGTCATCGTCGCCGCCGCCGGAGAGGTTGTCGTGTCCGCTGCCGCCAAAAATTTGATCTTCTCCCGCCTCGCCGAACAGGACGTCCTGGTCAGCGCCTCCGACGATGAAGTCGTGGTCTGGTCCGCCAAAGATCTTGTCGTTCCCGTCGTTCCCGTACAGGGTGTCATCTCCTTCCTCGCCGTAGATCGTGTCGCGGTGCTCGTTGCCCTGGATTTCGTCGTCGCCCAGGCCGCCGAAGAGGGTGTCGTTTTCGGTGCCGCCGCGGAGTTCGTCGTTGCTTCCCAGACCGCGGATAGTGTCCATGTCGGCATCCCCTTTGAGCAGGTCTGGGGCCCACGAACCCCAAATCAAGTCGTTGCCCGCGCCGCCGCTGACGGTGGTCGCCGCAAGAAATGGAAACGAGGCCTGCGACATGAGATGCAAATAAACTTCGTCGTTGCCGGCCAGAGCATCGACGGTAATCGAGGTTGTGCTCGCTGCCAGGAAAGTGCTCGTCCAGCACGGCGCAGCGTCCCCTTCGTTCCAAATGCCCACGACAACCGCACCGTTAGGGTCTGTGTGTGGACCGGCCCAGAACGTGTCGTTGTTGACACTTAGCGATGCTGAAATGGCGCCTCCAACTGTCGTAATCGCCCATCCTGTGCATGCCAAGACGCGCCGGTCCTCCAAAACCTCGAAGAAAAGGCGCCGATTGCGCGAGTCCCGCGGCCAGCGCTCCTTATGCTTTCGGTGAGCGTGGCGAGACGGACGCGTGTTGAACTGGGACTTGCGGAACATGGAACGCCCTCCGTAGAAAGGTAAGGTTCCACGATGGAACCGTTGAGTGCGAACGCGAGAATTGAGTCCATGAGAATCTGCCCCCAGGAGGTGAGATTCGAGCAACAGTCTAGACGACGCTGTTTTTTTTTTGTCAAGCTATTTGGATCATTCTTTTCGGAATCTTCACGTGGGCAATTCATCGGTTCAACCCCGACGCGGACCGCCCCAAATTTTTTTCTGATCGGGCAAAATACGTCATGTTCCGATTCCGAATTAGCTTGAAATGGTTTCTCCTGGCAACAACCGCAATCGGCATTCTTAGCGGGACCATCGGGAAGCGTCTCTACGACGAGTGGCAGCATCGCGCGTGGCTGGCCGCCCAGCGGCGGATCCATGACGAGATCACGGCTGTAAACGGCAATGTGGACCTGCGCGATGGTGCCGTTATTGAAGTCCGGCTGGGACGGGCCACGGATCATCGCTGCATTGCCTTGCTCAAGGGAGCAACCGAATTGCGGGAGCTATCGGCGGACATTCCGGCGTCTGACGCGGAGTATCTCTGGTTGCAGGGCCACCCACAATTACGCACTTTGTGCGTAATGGGAAGTGAAGTGACGGACAATACCCTCGAACGAATAGGGACGTGCAGCCAGCTCTCCTCCTTGTCCATCGGTCAGACGACGATCACCGACGACGGGCTGTCCCACCTGCGTGGTCTTGAATCGCTGGAGAACCTGACGTTAGGAAAGATGAAACTCAGCGGGAGCGGATTGAAATACTTGGAAAGACTGCCGCGGCTGAAAACGCTGCGGTTGATCAACTGTCCTATTTGCGACGAAGCGCTCGAACACGTGGGCAACCTTCGCGGTCTGACTTCCTTGGATCTGACGGGAACTGCAATCACGGGAGCCGGTCTGCCACAGTTGTCGCAGCTACAGAGTCTTAGGGAGTTAACCCTCAACGGCACGACGCTGATCCATGGCGATGGATTGGCGGAACTTGACGGCGTCACACGCCTGTCGATCGCCGAGGCGCACTTTGGACCAGGCGTGTTGCGCGCCGTCGCGCAAATGGACTCGCTTAAGTACCTTTTGGTGTACCGCACGAACGTGACGGACGATCTGCTTGCCGAGCTCAAGGACGCCCGCCAATTCCGTCAGCTATTCCTGGTTCAAACCCAGATCACCGACGCCGGCCTCGTCCACTTGGAAAGTCTCAAGCAGCTTCGCGTCCTCATGGTCAGACAGACCAAGGTCACGCCAGAGGGAGCCGAACGCCTTTCGCAAGCCTTGCCCAACACGACGATCTTCTACAGCGACCGCTTTTTCGGCCCCAAGTGGGACCCGCGCGCAGATCACTGAACCATCGGGCGCGGAAGGGTGGCGCGCAGTCCGACGAGGTGACGATCGTAAGGTCAGTCCACCGCCCGCGTCGAACTCAGCAAGGCGCTCGCATTAGTTGGGCCTTTTGCCCAATTGACGCTTTTCGCGCCGCGAAAGCAAGTGCTTTTGTGGAGCAAAAGCCGAGACTGCCCCCTACCCGCCCTATGCCGCGGCGCGCTGGCGTGCGGTATCGTGAAGGCTGCCGGGCGGCAATGGATGCCGCCGCTTCCGCCTTCCCGCCGCTGCCATGTCCGCCGTCTCCGACATTCTCGGTCCCCAAGGGCGCATTGCGCAGCGGCTGAGCGGCTACGAGCATCGCCGCGAGCAGCTCGACATGGCCGAAGCGATTGCGTCGGCGATGACCAGTGGGGAACATTTAATCGCCGAAGCCGGGACCGGAGTCGGCAAGAGCTTTGCCTACCTGGTGCCGGCAATCTTGGCGGTCACGGCCGAGCCAGAGAAAGCGACCCAAGAGGGTGAAGAAAGGGAACGCAAAGTCCAGAAGCGGATCGTGATCAGCACCCACACGATCAGCCTGCAAGAGCAGCTCTTGCGGAAGGACATCCCCTTCCTGCGGAGCGTCATGCCGCAGGAGTTTTCCGCCGTGCTGGTGAAGGGGCGCGGCAATTACCTCAGCCTGCGGCGGATGAAGAATGCGGCCGACAAGTCGCGGAGTCTGTTCGCCTTTGACGAGGAACTCCAGGAGCTGCGAGACATCGTCGCCTGGTCGAAGGATAGCGGCGACGGGTCACTCTCCGATTTGCCCTTCCGCCCGAAGCCGGCGGTGTGGGATGAAGTCGCCAGCGACAGCCACAACTGCCTAGGCCGCCACTGCCCGACCTATGGCCAGTGCTTTTACTTCCGCGCCCGCCGGCGGATTTACAACACGCAGCTTCTGATCGTCAATCACGCCCTGTTCTTCAGCGATCTGGCCCTGCGGCAATCAGGCGCACAACTGCTCCCGGACTACGACGCAGTGATCTTCGACGAAGCACATACCATGGAGGCGGTAGCCGGCGATCACCTCGGGCTCTCCATCTCGTCGGGGCAGGTGAACTACCTCCTCAACAAGCTGTACAACGATCGGTCCAACAAGGGATTGCTCGTCACCAAAAAGCTGATCGAGGCGCAGCACAAGGTGCTCGAGTGTCACCAGCGGGCCGATGAATTCTTCAACGACCTGTACGCGATTTCCAAGCAAGGGGGGAACCGCAACGGGCGGGTGCATACGCCCGACCTGGTGACCAACCGGCTCAGCCCGGCGCTACTCGCGCTCTCCAAGGAGATGATGCAGCAGGCCGAGTCGCTGAAGGAAGAATCGGAGAAGCTCGATTTCGTGTCGGCGTCCCAGCGGCTAGTCGGCCTGGCGGGGCAGATCACGCACTGGCTCGAGCAACAATCGGGCGGCTTTGTCTACTGGCTGGAGACGACTCCCTCGCGGCACGGCTATCCGCGGATCACGCTCAGTGCGGCGCCGATCGATACCGGCCCGGCCCTGCGCGCGCAGCTCTTTGAGAAGACCAAGAGCGTGATCATGACCAGCGCCACGCTGGCCACGGGGCAATGTAGGCCACTCGCTCCGCGAGTGGCCAGGCAGGCTGGCAGCCTGCCCCACGGGCTCGCCGACCCGGCCTTCAGCTTCTTCAAATCCCGCGTCGGCCTGACCCAGTCGCGGATGCTCCGCGTCGGCAGTCCGTTCGATTTTCGCCGCCAGGCGAAGCTGATTCTCGTTCGCGATCTGCCCGATCCCGGCAGCGAGCGGGAAGAATACGAGCGCCGCTGCACCCCGCTCATCCAGCGGTACGTGACCCGCACCGGCGGCCATGCGTTCGTCCTGTTCACCAGCTACGAGCATCTGCGGCGCGTCGAATCGGATCTGACTCCCTGGCTCGCGGAGCACAATCTGGCCCTGTACAGCCAGGCCAGCGGCATCCCCCGGACGCAACTGCTGGATCAGTTCAAACAGAATCCGCAGGGGGTCCTCCTGGGGACCGACAGCTTCTGGCAAGGGGTCGATGTGCCGGGGGACGCCCTGCAAAACGTGATCATCACCCGCCTGCCGTTCAGCGTCCCCGACGCACCGCTGCTCGAGGCCCGCCTGGAAGCGATTCGCGCCCGCGGCGGCAATCCGTTCCGGGATTACCAACTCCCCGAGGCGGTGATTAAACTGCGGCAAGGATTCGGGCGGTTGATCCGCACCGCCACCGACCACGGCCTGGTGGTGATCCTCGACCCGCGGATTCGCACCAAGCAGTACGGTCGAACCTTTTTGGACGCCCTGCCGGAGTGCGAGGTGATCGAGGAATCGGCAGCGGCCGGCGCCGAAAGCGACGCCTTGGAACCACCAATCGCCCCCCGCGGCTCCGGCCGGACGAGGGCGCTGCCCAACGAATAAAGTTTACGGGAGATCAATGATGAGCGCGCGATCACAAACGTTATTTGGCGTAGTGGGGACCACGGTCCTGTGCCTGGCGGCCGCTGCCGTCGCTCAGGAGACCCAGCCCGATCTGCTCCCGATTGCCGTCCTCAACCTGGACGTGCTCTTCAAGGAAGACGAGCAGGTGGCCAACTCGCTGGCCGAGCTGCAACAGGAAGCGGCCGAAATCGACGAAAAAGTGAAGCTGCGGCAATCGGAGCTGGAAGCGGTGGGAAGCGACCTGCGGCAGGCCCAGCCGGGAAGTGCCGAGCAGCGCCGGCTCCAGCAGGAGGCCGTCAAGCTCAATGCCGAGCTGCAGCAATTCGTTGCCCGCGAGCGGGCCAACGTCCAGAACAAGGAGACAAAGATTTTCCTGACCGCCTACCGGGCCGTCGATGCGGTGGTGAAGGTGTACTGCCGGGAAAAGGGAATCAAGCTCGTGATCCGGCAGCAATCGACGTCGCTCGATGAGAACCAGCCCACTGTGGAAATTCTCAAGGCGATCAATCGGGCCGTCATCTTCGAAGACGGCCTCGACATTACCGCCGACATCCAGCAGCGATTGAAAGCGAAGGACAAGTAATGCAACTCACCCAAAACATCTGGCGGATGGCGCTCGTGGCGCTGATCGCGGTTACTGGTGCCAAGTCGGCGATTCACGCCGAGGAGATCGTCCTCCGCGATCAGGAGCTGCCGACGCGGCTGACGGTGGGATATGCCGTCCGGCTGATCGACATGAATGGCGACGGGCGGCTCGACATCTGCATCGTGGATTCGGAGCGGATTCTGTGGCTGGAGAATCCCAACTGGAACGAACACATCCTGATCGAGAAGCAGACCAAGAAGGACAACGTCTGCTTCGCTCCGCACGACATCGACGGCGACGGCCAAGTTGACTTCGCTGTCGGCGCGGACTGGCGTCCGAGCGATACGCTGACCAGCGGCAGCATCCAGTGGATTCGCCGCGGCAAGACGCCAGGCGAGAAATGGGAGGTGATTCCGATCGGCCAGGAGCCGACGGTGCATCGAATGAACTTCGCCGACCTCGACGGGGACGGCAAAGTGGAGCTGATCGTCGCGCCGCTGATGGGACGGGGCAGCAAGCCCCCGCACTTTGCCGAGAAGGGGGTGCGGCTCTTGTCGTACAAGATCCCCACCGATGCCGTGAAAGGCCCGTGGATTCCGACCGTCATCAACGAAGACCTGCACGTCACGCACAACTTTCAGGTGACCGACTTGGGCGGCGACAAGCAGCCCGACATCCTCTACGTCGGCTTTGAAGGGGTGCATCTGCTCGAGCGGCAGAAGGATGGCCAGTGGAAGCTGACCCGCATCGGCACGGGCAACCAGGAAACGTCCCCCAATCGCGGCGCGAGCGAGATCAAGCATGGCAAGCTGGCCGGCGGCAAAGACTACATCGCCACGATCGAGCCGTGGCACGGCAGCCAGGTCGTCGTCTACACGCGCCCCGATGGCGAGCGGCCCAGCGAGGGGGAATGGCTTTGGAAACGGCACGTCCTGGACGACGAGCTCAAGTGAGGACATGCCGTCTGGTGCGCCGATCTCGACGGCGACGGCGACGAGGAGCTGATCATCGGCATTCGCGACAACAAGGACGAGATGGTGCGCTGCGGCTTGCGTATTTACGATCCGGTCGATGCGACCGCCGGCAAATGGACGCGGCAGATCGTCGATCCGGGGAGCGTGGCCATCGAAGACCTGGCCTGCGGCGACTTGAACGGCGACGGCCGCATCGACGTCGTCGCCGTCGGCCGGGCGACGCACAATGTGAAGATTTACTGGAATGAAACCAAGGCGAGCGGGGGGCGTTAGCCCCCTGATTGCTCCTCGCGATATGGATCACGACGCCCGCTTGGAGCGAACCTCATTGCCTTGCCGCGTCACCTCTCATTAGCCTGACCAATAGCGATTTGGCAACCTTCCTGGGAGGCGGGCCTATCAGGGGGCTGACGCCCCCCGCTCGCCGATTGACGCCCCCCGCTCGCCGGTTGATGCCCCCCGCTCGCCATCCATTCATGCTCGACAACAGCCCCTTCCGCACGCTGACGCACAAGGACCTCACCATCGAGGGGTACTCGCGGGCCGCCGTGCAGTCGTGCTGGCGGATTCCGGAGCTAAAGCTCGGCTTTGACCTGGGAACTCAGCCGTGGGACTTCATGGGCACCCCCGTCTGGTTCGTCTCGCATACGCACCTCGACCACATCGCGGCACTGCCGGTGTACGTTGCCCGGCGGCGGATGATGAAGATGGACCCGCCGACGATCTACTTGCCCGAGCACGCCATCGACCTGGTGAACCACGTCCTCAAGGCCTTCATGCGGCTCGATCGCGGGCGACTGCCATGCGAGCTGCTGCCGATCCGCGCGGGGGACGAGATCGAACTGTCGCGCGAGCTGGCGGTGAGCGTGTCGGCGACGCGGCATACGATCCCGTCGCTGGGGTTCGTCGTCTGGGAGCGGAGGAAAAAGCTGAAGGCCCAGTACCAGATTCTCACCGGCGATCAGATTCGGGACATTCGCCTCTCCGGCGTCGATGTCACCGAAGAGCGGCGGATTCCGCTGGTCGCCTACACGGGCGACACGGCTCCCGAGGGGCTCGACGCCACGCCGGCCATGTACGACGCCAAAATCCTGATCGCCGAGATGACCTTCGTGGCCCCGAGCCACAAGAAGGACAAGATCCACAAGCACGGCCACATGCACCTAGACGACTACGTCGCCCGCGCCCCCCGCTTCAGAAACGAAGTCATCATCGCCATGCACTTCTCCACCCGCTATCACGACAACCAGATCACCCACTGGGTGCGGAAGGCGCTGCCGGATTTGCTGGGGGGAAGGCTGAAGTTGTGGTTGTGAATCTACGATTCAATCGGTGAATCTCAAAGAGACAATTCGAGAAAACGCCGTGGATGAAAGAGCCTTTTGGGTGACACTCGAGTGGCGTCTTTGCGGTGAATTCGCAGGGATGCCTGAGCGGCGGCTGCGCTATTGGTGGTGCGACGGCCTGGTGCC
>DATKDU010000120.1:0-2049 GCA_035512595.1 Pirellulaceae bacterium | reverse complement strand
CTGCCATTCGTTTCCGCCCGTGCGGCTGCGGTAGACCTGTAGCTTTCCGTCGAGCGGATAGTGCTCCGAATCGCTCTTGATCGGCACGACGTAGATGGTCTCGGGCTCGTGCGCGTGAACGTCGATCGGGAAACCGAAGTCGGTCGGCAGATTCCCGCTGACTTCGCGCCACGAGTCGCCGGCGTCGTCGCTTCGCATGACGTCCCAGTGCTTCTGCATGAAGAGCACGTTGGGGCGCGACGGATGCAAGGCGATGCGGTGAACGCAGTGCCCGACCTCAGCCTCGGGGTCGGGACTGTGTTCGGACTTCAGTCCGCGGTTGATCGGCCGCCAGGTCTTGCCGGCATCGTCGGTCCGAAAGGCGCCTGCGGAGGAAATGGCGATAAAGATCCGCTCGGGATTGCTGGGGTCCAGAAGAATCGTGTGCAGGCACATGCCACCGGCGCCGGGCTGCCAATGGGGTCCCGATCCGTGGCCTCGCAGTCCCGAAAGCTCCTGCCAGGTCTTGCCGCCGTCGGTCGAGCGAAACAAAGCGGCGTCTTCCACACCGGCGTAAAGTGTGTCGGGATCGCTGAGCGACGGCTCAAGATGCCAAACGCGCTTGAACTCCCAGGGGTGGGGCGTGCCGTCATACCACTGGTGCGTGCCGGGGACGCCGTCATACGCAAACTCGTTGCCCACGGGCTCCCAGGTCTTGCCGCCGTCGTTGGAGCGCTGAATCAGTTGCCCGAACCAGCCGCTCGATTGCGATGCATACAGGCGATTGGGATCGGCCGGAGATCCTTTGACGTGGTAGATCTCCCAGCCGGCAAAGTGGGGGCCACTAACGTCCCAGCGCTTGCGCTTGCCGTCCGACGTCAGCACGAACGCGCCCTTGCGCGTGCCGACCAGTACTCGTATTCCGCTGTTTTTGTCTGCCATGAATATCCCTCCGTCAATATGTCGAACGGCGATGGCCGGGATCGACGATTGATTGGAAAATTATTTCGATCGTGGGGCCAAGGGCCGCGGATCTGCAAAAATCGCTAGATCCACGCTACGCCCGAAGCAGGGCGCGGATGCGCGGCCAAAAGCCGCGGATCTGCAAAAATCGCTAGATCGGCGCTACCATTACTGCTTCGGAAAGTTCGGATCGGCTTTCACTTCCAACATCTGCTTCGTGTGCCGCTCGCTGTGCGCGGACGTGAAGAGCAGCCACTGATAGGCGTCGAGTGGCTCGCCGATCGGCGAGTTCACGACGTGGTCCCGCAAGTCAGGCGTGGACTTGAGATATTCCGCGGTGCGCGCCCGGCTCTTCAAGAAATGGTCGAGCGACTCCTGGGGCGTCCAGCGTCCCGTGGGAACCAGGGGATCGGGGGCCTTGAACTTGTTGGTACGGTCCGGAATTACGCTGAGGACTATCTTGTCCCCGGCCTTGGGGTCGCGGTCCGCCTGGCCGGCTGGCGCGCTCATCACGTTCTTGGAAGTGTTCTCGAACAGCATGTCCTCGCTGAGCGCGATGTGCTCCATCACCTCCGCCACCGACCAACGGTCCTGCGCGGGTTTGAACTTCCACTGGGCCTCAGAGAGTCCCTTCGTCGCCTCGATCACGCCGGCGCGGGTTCGCTCAAGCTGCGCCAGGCCCTCTTGTTTTTCCGCTTCCGTGAGACTCGCGGCTCCGGCGGCGGCTGAGAAAGCCAATACGGCCACAGCCAGCCGTGCGAGCGCGCCGGCTTTCGGGCGATTCCAAATGTTGAGGGTTTTCATGGATCGATTTCTCCTTGGGATGTCTATTCTGGTTCACTATTCGAAATTGCTCTTACTGCTTACTTGTGGCGGCTGCGGTCGCGCCCTACCAGCTCCCGGATCGGCCGTACCTCGATGCTGCCCACTTGCGCCGGAGGAATCTGCGAGGCTATTCCGATGGCCTCGTCGAGGTCCCCGGCTTCGATCAGGTAGAAACCGGCCAACTGCTCCTTGGTCTCGGCGAAGGGGCCGTCGGTGATGGATACCTTGCCATCGCGAACCCGCACGGTAGCAGCGGTCTGCACGGGCTGGAGGGCCTCCGAG
>DATKDU010000119.1:0-17943 GCA_035512595.1 Pirellulaceae bacterium | reverse complement strand
GATTTGAGCCGGCCGCACGGTGGAGCACTGGAGGGCCGTGATCAACAAGCATGGCGGCGAGCGCAAAAATTGGTTGCCGCCCAGCCTTGCATACCGCTAAGATGAACGTAGCGCTATCGGTGCGATCCCTTCTCTCCGGGGCCAGCAGCGACGTGCTGGGATCAGCTTCTCCTCCCATGGACGTTGACTCATGGTTGTCGTGCGTCGCGGAAGAACACCGGGTGGCTTGGCGGCAAGGCTGCTTGCCGCTTCGATCGCCCTGGTCGTTGTTGGTCTCACCGGGCTGAACTACGTTGACGCTTCCGACTACGGCGAACTTCTCTCCCTCTATCGCAGCGGCAAGTATGCCGAATGCGCCCAAGCGGCGGCCAAGGCGATTGCCGACGACGATTTCAGCGAGAATTATCGATTGCTGAAGATCCGCAGCGAAATGGAACTAGGCCGGTATGCGGACGCGGTCCTGACGCTGGAGACGGCACTCAAGCGGTTTCCCGGCAGCATCGAGCTGCGGTGGGTCGGCCGCGCGGCCTACCGGCTCGGCGGCAAGCCGGATCGGGCCAAGGAATTGGAAGTGGAGATCGCCTCCCTCATCCGCCAGTCCGCCTATCGCTACAGCGACTCGGTCAACCAGGTCGTCATCGGCCGCTACCTCCTCAGCCAGGGGATGGACCCCAAGCAGGTCCTCGACGGCACCTACAGCGAAGTCAAGAAGCGGCAGCCGAATCTGGCGCTGGCCCATTTGGCGACCGGCGACCTGGCGCTGGAGAAGAACGACTTCGCGCTGGCCGCGGAATCGTACCAGCAAGCCCTCAAGATCGATCCGGCCGATCCCGACCCCCACTTCGGACTGGCGCAGGCTTTTGCTCCCAGCGACAGCGACAAGGCCAAGGAGTCCCTCGCCGCGGCACTCAAGCTCAATCCGCATCACGTCCCCAGCCTGCTGTTCATTGCCGAGGAGCAGATCGACGCCGAGCAATACGACGACGCGGAGAAGACGCTCCAGCAAGTGGCCGCCGTCAATCCTCATCGTCCCGAGGCGGCGACGTTCCGCGCGGTCCTGGCGCACTTGCGTGGCGACAGCGATGCCGAGGAGCGGCACTACAAGGCGGCACTGCGTCCCTGGCCGGCCAATCCGGCCGTCGATCACCTGCTCGGCAAGAAGCTGTCGCAGAAATACCGCTTTGCCGAAGGGGCGGAGCACCAGCGAAAGTCGCTGGCGCTCGATCCGGCGTACCTGCCGGCCAAGATGCAATTGGCGCAGGACCTGCTCCGGCTCGGCGAAGAAGAAGAGGGGCTTGCGCTGGCGCAGGAAGTTTATCGTCAGGACGGGTACAACGTTGTCGCCCACAACCTGGTGACGCTGCAGGAGAGCCTGGCCAAGTTCCGCACGCTCGAGGACGATGGGCTCGTCGTGCGGATGGATGCCCGCGAGGCGGAACTCTACGGACCGCGCGTGCTGGCGCTGCTCAAGCGGGCCAAGCAGGAACTGTGTACGAAGTACGACGTGCAGATCACGCGGCCGATCGTCGTGGAAATGTTTCCGCGACAAGAAGATTTCGCGATTCGCACGTTCGGGCTGCCCGGCGGAGCGGGCTTCCTTGGCGTCTGCTTCGGCACGGTGATCACCGCCAACAGTCCCGCCTCCCAGACGCAGACTCCCGCTTCCTGGGAGGCGACGCTGTGGCACGAGTTCTGCCATGTTGTCACGCTGCAAAAGACGCACAACAAAATGCCACGCTGGCTCAGCGAAGGGATTTCGGTCTACGAAGAGCGGCAGGCCGATCCGGCCTGGGGACAGTCGATCAACCCGCGCTACCGGCAGATGATGCTCGGCGACGAGCTGACGCCGGTCAGCGAGTTGTCGGGCACCTTTCTCAGTCCCAAGAGTCCGCTGCACTTGCAGTTTGCGTATTTTGAGTCCTCGCTCGTCGTCGAGTATTTGATCGAGCAGCACGGCCTGGAGACGCTGAAGAAACTGCTGGTCGATCTGGGGGTCGGAATGCCGATCAACGAGGCGCTTGGCCGGCACGCCGGGTCGATCGAGGCACTCGACGCGCAGTTTGCAGAGTATGCCCGCAAGAAGGCGAAGGAAATGGCGCCGCTGGCGGATTGGTCGGAGCCGGAGCTTCCGCGCAGGGCCTCAGGCGAAATGATTGCCGCCTGGGTCAAAGAACACCCGAACAATTACGGCGGGCTGCTGCGGCTGGCGCGACAGCACATGAACGAGAAGCAGTGGAAAGCCGCGAAAGAGCCGCTGAACAAGATGCTGGAGCTTTATCCGCAGGATGCGGGGGGCGAGAGCCCTTATCTGCTGCTGGCGGAGGTTTACCGCGAGCTGGGGGAGAACCAAGCGGAACAAGCGGTGTTAGAGAAGTTGGCCGGATTGTCCGCCGACAACGTGGAGATGTTCAGCCGGCTGACCGAGCTGGCCAGTCAAGCGGAAAACTGGGATTTGACCCGAAGATTCGCCGCTCGCTGGCTGGGGGTCAACCCGCTTCAGCCTGCGCCCCATCGGCGGGCGGCGGAAGCGGCAGAGAAGCTGGGGGATGATGCCTTGGCGATCGACAGCTACCAGGCCCTGTTGTTGCTCGATCCCCTCGATCCGGCCGAGTTACACCTCCGCCTGGCGACGGCCCTGGAGCGGCGCGGCGACTTGCCGGCGGCCAAACGGCACGCGATTTTCGCTTTGGAGGAAACTCCCCGGTTTCGCGACGCGCACCAGCGGCTGCTCTCGATTGTCGAGAAACTGGGGCCGAGCAAATCACCACCTGCCGACGTTGCAAAGCCCGCGGACAAGCCCGCAGAGAGTCCTCCATCGGAGGCGCCCCTAGCCCCAGAAAAAAAGGCGGAACGATGAAGCGCAAACTGCCGTTGGTCGTCCTTCTGACCGTCCTGCTTTTGGCGGCTCTCGCCATCGGCCAGGGGCGTCGCGGCTGGCGGCGGGAGATTCGCCCCGACATGGTCGATCGGGGGGGCGTCCCCGAGTGGAAGAACGACGAGCAGTTTAAGAACGACGTGTTCACGTTCGTGCGGGTCAAGTATTCGTCGTGGGGAGGCTGGCGCGGCGGCAAATGGGCCACCGACTATCCCGACAGCGACCTGAATTTCTCCTTCCGCCTGCACGAATTGACCAGCCTGGAGGTCGATCCCAACGGCAAAATCCTGGAGCTGACCGACGACGCCCTGTTCGACTATCCGTTCATCTACTTGATCGAGCCGGGGGAGATGTACCTGAACGAAGAGGAAGTGGCGGCGCTGCGAAAGTACCTCCTCAGCGGCGGATTTTTGATGGTTGATGATTTTTGGGGTGAAGACGAATGGAATAACTTCTACGAGAACATCAAGCGCGTCTTTCCCGATCGCGAGCCCCAGGAATTGCCGCTGTCGCACCCCATTTTCCACTGCGTCTACGACCTCAAGGAAAAGCCGCAGGTGCCCAGCATCAACGCCTGGTGGAACGGCATGCGCACGGAGCGGTGGGACGCCCAGGAGCCGCACTACCGGGCGATCTTCGACGACAAGGGGCGAATGATGGCCATCATCTGCCACAACACCGACCTCGGCGACGGCTGGGAGCGCGAGGCGGTCGATAGCGGCTACTTCAAGGAGATTTCCGAAAAGTGGTCGTATCCGATGGGGATCAACATCGTGACCTACGCCATGACGCACTAGGAGTTCAGCGTGCCTGAAGAAATCGACGCCTATCTGCTCGAACAACAGGCGGTGGACCAGATTCGCAGCAGCCGCCGGCGGATCGACGCCGAGCTCTCCAAGGTCATCGTCGGCCAGGCCGACGTGATCGAGCAGCTCTTGATCAGCCTGTTTGCCGGCGGACACTGCCTGATCACCGGCGCGCCCGGCCTGGCCAAGACGCTGCTGGTGCGATCGATCGCGCAGATCTTCCACCTCAAGTTCCAGCGGATTCAGTTCACCCCCGACTTGATGCCGGCGGACATCACCGGGACGGAGATCCTCGAGCAAATGCCGGACGGCCACCGCCGGATGCAGTTCGTGAAAGGCCCCATCTTCGGCAACGTGATCCTGGCCGACGAGATCAACCGCACTCCCCCCAAGACCCAGGCCGCGCTCCTGGAAGCCATGCAGGAGCACCAGGTCACGGTCGGCGGCATTCGCTATCCGCTGGAAGAGCCCTTCTTCGTCTTGGCCACGCAGAACCCAATCGAAATGGAAGGCACGTATCCCCTCCCCGAAGCGCAGCTCGACCGATTCATGTTCAATGTGATGATCGACTACCTCCCTGAGGAGGACGAGGTCGCTGTCGTCAAGCAGACCACCTCGCGCCGCCCCGAGCCGATCGAGGCGCTCTTTGACGGCGACGACGTGCGGCGGTTTCACGAGGTGGTGCAGAAGGTGCCGATTGCCGAGGATGTGATTCGGTACGCCGTCCGTCTGGCAGCGGCCAGCCGCCCGGGCCAGCGCCATTCCCCTGCCTTCGTCAACGACTGGGTGAGTTGGGGTGCTGGCACCCGCGCGGCGCAGTACGTCGTGCTGGGCGCCAAGGCCCGCGCCTTGATCTCGGGGCGCAATCACGCCACGGTCGATGACATTCGCGCGCTGCTCGCCCCCACGCTGCGGCATCGCATTCTCGTCGGCTATCGCGCCGAGGCGGAAGGGATTTCTGTCGAGCATGTCATCCAGCGGCTGCTGGAAACGGTGGAGCCACCCCAGGGACTCTCTGCATGATCCGTTCCCGCACCAATGCCGCCAAAGCCGCCGGAGAGCGCAGCAGCAAGCCGGGGGCCGCGTCGTTCATCGAGCCGGCGGCACTGATGCGGATCAAGAACCTGGAGTTGCGGGCCAAAATCGTCGTCGATGGTTTTCTCAGCGGACTGCACAAAAGCCCGTTCCACGGCTTTTCGGTCGAGTTCACCGAGTATCGGCAGTACACGCCGGGGGACGATCTGCGGTATCTCGACTGGCGGCTGCTGGCCCGCTCGGACCGCTACTATCTCAAGCGGTTCGAGGACGAGACGAACCTCCGCTGCTATCTGCTCGTCGATCTGAGCCGCTCGATGGGCTTTGGCTCGCTCTCCTACGTCAAGGCGGAGTACGCCAAGACGGTGGCTGCCACGCTGGCCTACTTTCTCTCGCACCAGCGGGACGCAGTTGGGCTCGTCACCTTCGACGCGGCCATTCGGGACTACTTGCCGGCCCGCTTTCGGCCGGGGCACCTGCACCGGCTGATGATGTGCCTGGAGCGAGCGCCGGCCGGTGCGGCGACCGACCTCGTCTCGCCGCTGGAGCAAATTGCCAAGACGGCCCGCAAACGGGGGCTGGTGGTGCTCCTCTCCGATCTGCTCGCCCCTGTCGAGGAACTGGAGAAGCGACTCGGCTACCTGCGGTCGCAGGGGCACGAGGTGGTCATCCTGCGAATCCTCGATCCGGCGGAAATCGAGTTCCCCTATGGCGAGGAGGCCATGTTCTATGATCTGGAGTCGGGGCGCGAGCTGTACGTCGATCCGCGGGCCGCGCGGCAGCGGTACCAGCAGCGCTTTGCCGAGCATGCCGCCGGGCTGAAAGGAGCGTGCAGCTCTCTGGGCATTGACTTATACGATCTGCCGACCGACCGGCCGCTCGACATGGCGCTGTTTGATTTGCTTAGCGGACGAATGCGTCGCGGCCGGCAGGTGGCCCGCCGCCAAGGATCGGTCAGCGCCACGGCAAGGGGAGGCCGCTGATGGGTGTCCTTGTTCCACTCTATCTGGCGGGACTGGCGGCACTGTCACTGCCGCTGATCTTCCACCTCGTGCGGCGGACGCCGCGCGGGCGGCAGGACTTCAGCTCGTTGATGTTCCTCTCGCCGACTCCGCCGAAGCTAACCCGCAAGAGCCGGCTCGACCAGATCCTGCTTTTGCTCCTGCGCCTGGCGGCCTTGGCCCTGCTGGTGTTGGCCTTCGCCCGCCCTTTCCTTCGCGAGGCGGCATCGCTGGCGATGGGAGACCTGCCGGAGCGCAAAGTCGCCATTCTCATCGACACCAGCGCCAGCATGCGCCGCGGCGATTTGTGGCAGCAGGCGGTGAAGATTGCCGAGCGCGAGCTGGCCGATCTCAACCCGCAGGACGATGTGGCCCTGATCGCCTTCCACCAGCGGCGGGAAACGGTTCTCGATTTCGACCGCCCAGGGGCCGCGCGCGTCCCCGACAAACCGCAGCTTGCCCGTCAGCGGTTGAAAGCAATGCGGCCGTCGTGGGGGGCCACCAATCTGGGCAAGGCCCTCATCGAAACGGCCGGCGAATTGGCGGCCGCCACCGACGTGCAGCAGTCGTCCGGCGAACCGCAAATCATCGTCATCAGCGATTTTCAAAAAGGGGGGCGGATCGACGCCCTCGACGGCTTTGAGTGGCCCCAGGATGTCCGCGTCATTGCCAAGACGGTCAGGGCGCCGCGCAAGACCAACGCTTTCGCCCATCTGCTGCCGAGCGACGACGACGACGACGATCCGCGGCCGCGGGTGCGGGTCGTGAACGCGGCCGATTCCGCCGGCGACCAGTTTTTCGTGCGGTGGCATGCAGCCTTGAGCGGAGTACCGCGGGATGTGACGAAGGGAAAAACGGAGGGCGAGGCCGCCGTCTACGTTCCGGCCGGGCAGAGCCGCGTGGTCCGTTTGCCGCGGCCGGCAGAGGCGCTGACGGCCGACAAGCTGGTCCTGCGGGGGGACGACCACGATTTCGACAATACGCATTTCGTCGTGCCGCCGCGCAAGCAGCAGTTGGGCCTGCTCTATGTGGGGAGCGACGCGGCCGACGATCCGCAGGGGCTTGTGTATTACCTTCGCCTGGCGGTCGCCAACGATCCGCTGCGCGAAGTGACGGTGACGGCTGCTGACGCTTCCGAGATCGAAAAACATCTCTCTGCCCTCGCGCCGCAGCTCGTCGTCATCGTCCAGGCAATCTCCGCCGCGGACGCGGAGCGCCTTTCTGCTTACGTCAAGCGCGGTGGAACGGTGCTGCTCGTGGCTCGCGATCGTGAAACGGCCGCCTCCGTTGCGCGGCTGATGGACGACGTGCAGATTCCCGCCGAAGAGACCCCGCGCGCGGACGACGATCTGCTGCTCGGCGAAATCGACTTCACGCACCCGCTCTTCGTTCCGTTTGCCAGTCCGCGGTACAGCGATTTCACCAAGATTTACTTTTGGAAAGCGCAGCGGCTCGATCTCCAGTCGCCGGCCACTTCGCGGGTCGTGGCCCGCTTCGACAACCGCGCCCCGGCAATCCTCGAGCGCGCCGTCGGCAACGGCCGCGTCATCGCCATCGCCTGCGGCTGGAGCCCCGACGACAGCCAGCTCGCCCTCTCCGGCAAGTTCGTGGCGCTGATCGGCGGGCTCCTCGATCTGGCCGCCGGCGGCACTCCCGCGGCTGCGAGCGTCACCGTCCACGACCCAATCCCGCTGCCCAAGACAACGGCCCAGTCGCTCGTCGTTACTTCGCCCGGCAACCAGGAAACGAAAGTTGCGGCGACGGCCGGCACGTTCGATGGCACGAGCGAGCCGGGCATTTACCACCTGCAAGCGGCGGACGTCGATGCGCCGTTTGCCGTCAACTTGAATCCGGCCGAGAGCGACACGTCTCCGCTGGATCTGGAGCAGCTCGAGCAGCGCGGCGTGAAGTTTCAGTCGGGCTTGACCCGCGCCGAGCGAATCGACCGCCTGCGGCAACAGCGCGATACGGAGCTCGAAGGGCGGCAAAAGGTGTGGCGGTGGCTGATCGCCGGCACGATGGTCCTCTTGGTGATCGAAACTTGGTGGGCCGGCCGCGCTGCGGGTAGAATTCAAAAAGCCATGGAGGCCAGCCCATGATCCAATACCGGCTCAAGTACAAGCTCGATCAAGTGGCCGTCCGCTATCAGCGGCTGCGGTGGTGGCGATCGCTGGCGCTCGCCTGGCTGCTGGCCGCTGCCGTCGGGCTGGCCGCCTGGGGCCTGGCGCTGGCGGCGGGTGGAAGCTTTCGATTGCCGCTGGCTGTGACGTTTCTGCTGTCGGCCATCGCTGCGGCAATCGGGCTGTGGTGGCTGGCCGCTACGACCCCGCCCCTAGTCTGGGTGGCGCGGCAAGTGGAGTCGGCATTCCCCGAGTTGCAAAGCCGTCTCTTGGCCGCGGTCGAACAGCGCCCCGACCTTCCCGACGGCCGCTTCGGCTACCTGCAAGCCAGCGTGATTCGCGAGGCGCTGACGCACGCCGAAAAGCATCCCTGGCCCGACGTCGTTCCCGAGCGGCGGATCGTCACCGCCGCCGCAACCCAGTTCGTCACGCTGGGCATTTTCTTGGCGGCACTCGTGGTCGCCCTGCTGATCGATGCGCCGCGAGCGACGTCGGCCGCCAGTTCGTCCGCAGGTCAGGCTCAGGCCCTGGGGGGTGCGTTCGCATTCGCCGTCGAGCCGGGAGACGTGGAAATCGAGCGCGGGCAAAGCCTCCTCGTCCTCGCCCGCGTGACGGGGCCGATGCCGGCGGAAGGGACGCTGAAGTACACTCCCGCGGGGGCCAGCGAAACGCGGATGGAGATGTCGCCGAGCCTCGATGACCCGATTTTTGCCGCTCGCATCGACGCAGTCCGCGAGCCGCTGGAATATCACGTCTCGCTCGGCGGCCAGTCGTCGCCGCCGTATCGCGTCACGGTATTTGAGTATCCGCGGCTGGAGCGGGCCGACGCCAGGCTCAGCTTTCCCAAGTACACTGGCCTTGAAGAACGCCTGGTGACCGACGTGCGCTCGGTTTCGGTCGTCGAAGGAACGTCGCTGACCCTCACCTGCTTTCTCAACAAGCCGGTCGTTCAGGCGACACTCGCTGATGGATCTGCGCCGCCGATCGCCCTGTCGCCGGCAGAGGGACAGCACGCCTATGCGGCGACGATTCTGTGCGACAAGTCGCGGCGGCTGAAGCTGGAGTTGGTGGATGACGCCGGGCGAAAGAACGTCGCCACGGCCGAGTTCTCGATTCAGGTGCTCCCCAACCAGCCGCCGACGCTCAAGCCGGTCTTTCCGGCCCGCGATATCGAGGTCTCGCCGCTGGAGGAGCTCGACGTCAAGGCGACCGTGTGGGAAGACTTTGGCCTGCTGCGTTATGGCATCACTTATTCGCTGGCCGGCCAGCCGCCGGTGGAAGCAGTCCTGGCGGAAAACGCGGCGGGCGGCGAGCGGCACGAGCTGGCGGACTTGATTCGTCTGGAGGAATTGAAAGCCGAGCCCGATCAACTTCTCTCGTATTTCTTCTGGGCGGAAGATTACGACGCGGCCGGCAACGTGCGGCTGACGCAGAGCGACATGTACTTTGCCGAAGTGCGACCCTTCGACGAGATCTTCCGCCAGGGGCAGCAGCCCCCCGGCGGACGGCAACAGCAGCAGCAAGGGCAAGGAGCCAATGCCCAGCAGGCGCAGCAGCTCGCGCAGCTTCAGAAGGAAATCATCAACGCGACGTGGAAGCTCATCCGCCGCGAATCGCTTCCCCAGTTGAGCGACGCGTTTGCCAGCGACGTCGAGCAGGTCTATCTGTCGCAGGAGAGCGCCAAGGGGCAAGTCGAGTCGCTGGCGCAGCGCGTGCAGGATCCCCAGTCGCAGGAGCACGTCGCCAGCGTGCTGGAGGCGATGAGTGAAGCGTCCCGTTTGCTCCAGGAGGCCAACGAAACGCCTGCGGCCGCGCCGCTGACGCCGGCACTGGCCGCCGAGCAAGCGGCCTATCAAGGGCTGCTCAAGCTGCGGGCCCGCGAGCATGAAGTAATCCGCCAGCAGCAGCGTTCGAGCAGCTCGCAGAGCAGTACCGCCCGTTCGCAGCAGCAGCGGCAGCAAATGCAGCAACTCGATCTGCAAGAAAACCAGAACCGCTACGAGACGCAGCGCACCGCCCAGGAGCAGCAGCAAGAATCGGCCGAGGAGCGGGAGAATCGGCAGGTGCTCAACCGGCTCCGCGAACTGGCCCGCCGCCAGCACGATCTCAACGAGCGGCTCAAGGAATTGCAAACGGCATTGCAAGAGGCGCAGTCCGAGCAGCAGCGGGAGGAAATCCGCCAGCAGCTCAAGCGGCTCCAGGAGGAACAGCAGCAGATTCTCCGCGACACCGACGAGCTGGCGCAGCGGATGGATTCCCCCGAGAACCAGGAGCAGATGAGCCAGGAGCGGCAGCAGCTCGACCAGACGCGCGAGCAGGTGCAGCGGGCCAGCGAGGCGCTCGACCAGGAGCAGGTCTCGCAAGCCGCCGCGTCGGGCACGCGGGCCGAGCGCGAGTTTGAGGATTTGCGCAACGAAT
Source organism: Pirellulaceae bacterium (assembly GCA_035512595.1). Lineage (GTDB taxonomy): Bacteria > Planctomycetota > Planctomycetia > Pirellulales > Pirellulaceae > DATKDU01. The sequence goes on along the minus strand of DATKDU010000119.1, from coordinate 7,688 downwards.
TCCGCCGCCGGGCCGCCAATCGCTTCAGCGAGGAGATGCGCGAGATGCGCGAGCAAGCGCGGCAGCTCGACGAGCGGGAGCAGGAAATTGGCCAGCAGCTCGAGCAGTCCGCCCAGCCCGACGCGAAAACCAAATCGCTCCGCGATAAGAACGAGCGCGGCCAGATCGCCGAGCAGCTTGGCGAGCAACGGCAGCGGCTTTCCGGCCTGTCGGAGCAGATGCGGCGGACGATCCAGGATGCGGAGGAGACGGAGCCGCTGTTGGCCGAGCGGCTGTACGACACGGCCCGCAACCTGACCAACCAGAATCCCGAGCGGGCGCTGGAAGCGGCGCAGCAATCGCTGCGCCGCGGACTGGCCGACGACGCGCAGCAGCAGGAAGAAGCCGCCCGCCGCGGCATTGGCCAGTTACGGGAAGGGATCGACCGTGCGGCCGAAGCGGTCCTCGGCGACGAGGCCGAAGCGCTCCGCCGGGCGCGCGAGGAGCTGGAGAATTTGTCGCGCGAGCTGAATGAAGAAATCGGCCGCAATTCGCCTGAAAACCGGCCGCAAGAGTCGCAGCAGAACGATCAACCGGAACAACAGCCGGGGCAGAAGGGGGGCCAGCCTGGACAGAAGGGCCAGCCTGGACAGAAAGGACAACCCGGCCAGAAGGGGGACAAACAGGGGGAGAAGGGACAAGCCGGTCAGAAGGGGCAGCCAGGGCAGAAAGGACAAAAGGGCCAGCCAGGCGAGAAAGGGGAGCCAGGCGGCGAGCAGTCCAATGGACAACCCCAGGGTGGAGAGTCGCTGTCAGGTCAACAGCAGCAGAGCCAGCCGCAACAAGGCCAGCCTCAAAACGGCCAGCAGCCCGGCCAGGCACAAGGCGAGCAGCAGGCCGGCCAGCGTCAGCCTGGCCAGCAGCAACCCGGCGGAAAGAACGAACCTCGCGGCGCTCGTCGGCTCGTTGGTCCCACGGCAGGCCCCGGCGCCGGGCCGTTTGAAGATTACGAGCCGCGCGACTTCGCTCCGCTGACCGGGGAGGATTTCCGCAACTGGTCCGACCGGCTCCGCGATGTGGAGGAAATGGTGGATGACCCCGAACTGCGTGCCGAAGCGGCGCGGATTCGCGACCAGGCGCGGAGCATGCGGGCGGAGTTCAAGCGGCACTCGGCCGAGCCGAACTGGGAGCTGGTGCGGGTCAAGGTCGCCGAGCCGCTGTTGGAGCTGCGCGACCGCGTCGCCCAGGAGGTGCTCCGCCGTGCTTCGAAGAAGGCCCTGGTGCCGCTCGATCGCGACCCGGTCCCCCCTGGTTATACCGAGAAGACTCGCCGCTACTACGAGCGGCTGGGGAGCGGCCAATGATTGTGGCCGAGGTGTCGCTGGGGGCCCCGCACTGGCTGCCGTGGGCCGCCCTCTTGTCCGTGCTGGCGCTGGCCGGCCTGGCCTGGTCGTATTGGCGAAGTCATTCCTCCGGCTGGGTTCGCGGCGCGGCGGCACTCCTCAAGACCGCCGGCATCGTTGCCCTGGCGGTCTGTCTGGTCGAACCGCTGTTTACCGGCACGCGGCCGCGGCCGGGGAGCAACTTGTTCCTGGTGGTAGCAGACAATAGCCGCAGTTTGCAGCTTGCCGACGGCGGCAGCCGCGAAACGCGCGGCGGCGCCATGCAGCGGCGGCTCAAAGAAGAGGCCGCGTGGTTGGCGCGGCTGGGACAGGACTACGACGTCCGCCGATATACCTTCGACACGCAACTGCGGCCGGTCTCGTCGTTTGCCGAGCTGTCGCTCGAAGGCGATGCGTCCGCTCTGCGCACCGCGCTGGCGGCGCTTTCCGACCGGTTCCGCTCGCAGCCCGTCGCCGGGATCCTGCTCCTCACCGACGGCAATGCGACCGACCTGGCCGCTGCCGCCGGGTCTTGGAAAGACCTGCCGCCGATCTATCCCGTGGCACTCGGGGCGGAGCGAGGTCCGCCCGACTTATCGGTCGCCCGCGTCAGCGTCAGCCAGACGAATTTTGAAGCCGCGCCGGTGACGATCACGGCCGAAATCAACGGCCAAGGGGTCGCAGGGAAAAAGATCGTCGTCCGCGTGCTTTCCGAGGAGGGAAAGGAGGTCGAGCGGCGGACGATCGACAAATTGCCGGCCGGCGAGCCGCTGGTCGAGCGTTTCCTGCTCCGGCCGGAGAATCCCGGGATCAGCTTTTTCACCGTCCAAACGTCGCTGGCCGGGGAGGAGAATGCCGCGGCTGATTCGCGCCGCACGGCGGAGGCGACGCTGGCCAACAACCGGCGGCTGGCCACGGTCGATCGCGGCGGCGGGCCGTATCGTGTGTTGTACGTCTCGGGCCGGCCGAACTGGGAATACAAATTCCTCCGCCGGGCGATCGACGAGGACGACGAGGTCGAGCTCGTGGGGCTGATTCGCATCGCCAAGAAAGAGCCGAAGTTCACGTTCCTTGGCCGCCCCGGCGAGCGGACCAATCCGCTCTTCCGCGGTTTCGGCAATCAGGGGGACGAGCAGGCCGAAGAGTACGATCAGCCGGTGCTGGTCCGGTTGGGGACCGAGAGCGATGCGGAGTTGCGGGACGGATTTCCCAAGGATGCCGACGATCTGTATCGCTACCACGCGGTGATCCTCGACGACATCGAAGCCGCTTTTTTCACGCAGGACCAGTTGTCGCTGCTGCAACAATTCGTCAGCCAGCGCGGCGGCGGCTTTTTGATGCTCGCCGGCAAGGATTCCCTCGCGGATGGCCGCTACGCCCGCTCCCCCGTCGGCGAGATGCTCCCCGTCTATCTCGACCGTGCCAGTCCGCCGACAGCCGGCAGCTTCAAGCTGACGCTGACTCGCGAGGGATGGCTCCAGCCGTGGGTGCGCGTCCGCAAAAGCGAGGCGGACGAAGAGCAGCGGCTGGCGGCCATGCCGGCGTTCAAAACCATCGATGCAGCGGATTCCATTAAGCCCGGCGCCGCGGTCCTGGCGCAGGTGACGGCGACCGACGGCAGCGCGCTTCCAGCGCTGGTGGTGCAGCCCTTTGGCCGCGGGCGCACGGCGGCACTGCTGGTCGGTGATTTGTGGCGCTGGAACTTGCGCCGCACCGATCCGGCCGACAGCGATCTGGAAAAATCGTGGCGGCAAACGGTGCGCTGGCTGGTGGCCGAAGTGCCGCAGCGGGTCGAGGTGGAGACGCGGTCGGACACCAGCGTTTCCGGGGGCCTGCGGCTGGTGGTCACCGCCCGCGACGAGCGTTTTGCCCCGCTCGACAACGCCGCCGTCAGCCTGCAGGTGGAAACTCCCGGCAAACGCCGCGTCGAACTGACCGCTGAGAGCAGTGCCGAGGCCCCCGGCCGCTACGAAACGACGTTCGTCTCCCGCGAAAGCGGCGCGTACCGGGCGAAGGTCACCGTCACCGCCGCCGACGGCAGCCAGGTGGGACAGCGCGACACGGGCTGGACCGTCGAGCCGCAGAGCGACGAATTCCGCACGCTCGGCGCCAACCGGAAGTTGCTGGCCGAGCTGGCGCAGCAGACGGGGGGCGAGGTGCTAAAGCTCGATGGCCTCGAGCGGTTCGTCACCAGCCTCCCCAGCCGCAAAATTCCGATTGTCGAAACGTGGACGTATCCTCTGTGGCACCAGTGGCCCGTGTTCTTGCTGGCGCTGACCTGCCTGGCGGCCGAATGGGGACTCCGCCGCTGGAAGGGACTGCCGTAAGGGTAGGTCGGCCTTTCCAGGCCGACCAAGACGGCCCGGAAGGGCCGTCCTACAATGGCTGCCGAGTACACTGATGAATGCCCTTTTCCTACTCACCTGTGCCGCACTTGCCGCCGATGCCCAGCCGCGCGCCACGGTGCTCGTCGTCGTTGGCGCACCGGGAACCGAAAAGTACGACCGGCAGTTCCACCAGTGGGCCGCCCGCTGGCAGGCGGCAGCCGAGCGCGGTAATGCCGAGTGCCACACAATCGGCCTGGAGGAATCCGGCGAGAAGTCCGATCGCAAGCTGCTCGCGGAGCGGATTTCCGAGCACGCGATTTCGTCGCCCCAGCCGCTGTGGCTGGTGCTGATCGGCCACGGCACGTTCGACGGCAAGACGGCGCGGTTCAACCTTCGCGGGCCGGACGTGACGCCGGATGAGCTTGGAAAGTGGCTGGGAAAGGCAGACCGGCCGCTGGCGATCGTCAACTGCGCGTCCGGCAGCGCGCCGTTTTTGGCGAAGTTGACCGGAAATAACCGCGTGGTGATTTCCGCCACCAAGAGCGGGTTTGAGTATAACTTCGCCCGCTTCGGCGACTATCTTTCGGCGGCGATTGCCGACCCGCGGGCTGACCTGGACAAGGACGACCAGACGTCGCTTTTGGAGGCGTTCTTGCAGGCGTCGGCCGGCGTCAAGGAGTTCTATGCGGCCGACGGACGCTTGGAAACCGAGCACGCGCTGATCGACGACAACGGCGACGGCCTGGGGACTCCGGCCGACTGGTTTCAGGGCGTGCGGGCGGTGAAGATGGCCAAGGATGGAGCAGCGCCCGACGGCACGCTGGCACAGCAGGTCTGCCTGATTCCCAGCCGGCGCGAGCAGGAATTGTCGCCTGAGATTCGGGCCCGCCGCGATGAGCTGGAGCGGGAATTGGCGGCGGTCCGACAGCGAAAGGGGGAGCTGGCCGAGGAGGAATACTTGAAGCTGCTCGAGCCGATCTTGCTCCAGATCGCGCGTCTCTATGAAACAGAATCGCGTCCGTCCCCCAATCCGTCCGCTTCACCCTGAAAACCACTCCCGAGAGGTTCATCGATGACGAAGCACTTGCTGACGGCCCTGCTGTTTGCCCTGCCGCTGGCGGCGTCCGGCGACGAAGAAGGATTCACTCCGCTGTTCGACGGCAAATCGCTGACGGGCTGGGAAGGAAATGAAAAGATGTTCCGCGTCGCGGAAGGCGCGATCGTCGCCGGCTCGCGCGACGAAAAGATTCCGCACAACGAGTTCCTCTGCACGAAGGAAGAATTCGGCGACTTCGAGCTCCGCCTGGAGGCGCGACTGATCGGCAAAGGGGACAATGCGGGGGTGCAATTTCGCAGCCAGCGAATTCCCAACCACCACGAGGTCAGCGGCTATCAGTGCGACATGGGCCGGATGCGAGGCAAACCGATCTGGGGCTGGCTGTACGACGAGTCGCGGCGGAAGAAATTCCTGGTCGAAGCCGATGCCGAGAAGCTCGCCAAGGTGATCAATCAGGACGGCTGGAACGAGCTAGTGATCCGCTGCCAGGGCCCGCGGGTGCAGATCTGGGTCAACGGCCTGCAGACGGTCGATTACACCGAGAAGGAGGCGGGAATCGCCGACAAGGGCATCATCGGCCTGCAAATCCACGGCGGCGAGCCGGCCGAAGCGTCGTACCGGAAGATCAGGATCAAGAAGCTATGAAGCATGTCAGGCGTTCGATTTTGAATGACCAATGACCAAGTCCCAATGACCAATGAACCACAATCCATTGGTCATTGGTGCTTGGTCATTGGTGCTTGGTCATTGGTCATTTGAGCATAATGGTGATCCCTCCCAGATTTCTCTACTTCGACATGGGCAACGTCCTGCTCTCCTTTTCGCACCAGCGGGCGGCGGCGCAAATGGCGGCAGTCGCCGGAATCACGGTCGAGCGGACCTGGGAGATCGTCTTCGACGCGGGCCTCCAGTGGGAGTATGAGCGGGGCGCCATCAATTGCGGGCAGTTTTATCACCTGTTCTGCCTGGAGGCGGGATGCCGACCCGATCGCGAGGCCCTCGATCAGGCCGGCAGCGCGATCTTCGAGCCATTGCCGCGGATGCTGCCGATTCTGGCCGCGCTCCGCCGCGCCGGCCATCGGCTCGGGGTGCTATCGAACACGTCGCCGTCGCACTGGCGGTATCTAACAGGGCGATTCCCCTTTTTGACCGATTTCTTTTCTCTCCACGCCCTGAGTTACGAAGCGGGGGACATGAAGCCCGCTGCCGCCATTTACGAGGCGGCGGAAGAAATGGCCGGCGCGGCGGGACCGGAGATCTTTTTCACCGACGACCGGGAGGAGAACGTCGCGGCCGCTCGCAGCCGCGGCTGGGAGGCGGAACTGTTTACTTCGCCGCTGAAGCTGGTTTCCGCACTGTCGGCACGGGGAATTGCGGTCAACTACTGACGACCCGGTCTTAGCGCGTGCCGAATCGTGGGGTAAATTTCGGGAAGCAGGAATCTGACTGGCTAATTCGTTTCCGACCGACCGCTCCATTTTTGCCATGCCCATCGTTAAATTCGTCAAAGAGAAGAAGGAAATCGAAGTCGCCGAAGGGGCCAACCTGCGCGAAGAGGCGGTCAAGGCGGGAATCAACCTCAATCAAGGGCTCAACGGCCTGGGCGCGTCGGTCAACAAGTACGTCAACTGCAGCGTCATGAGCTTCGGACTGGTTCCCGGCCAGTGCGGCACGTGCCGCGTGCTGATCACCAAGGGGATGGAGAACTGCAATCCCTTGACGATGAGCGAGCGGATGAAGTTCAAGTGCGTGCTGACCCCTGACCCGGTGCCCGCACTGGCCTTTGTCGGCCATGAGGACACGATGCGGCTGGCCTGCTGCGTGAAGGTCAACGGCGACATCGAGGTTGAAAGCGGCCCGGAAGTGAATCTCTTCGGCGAGAATTTTTTTAGCTAAGGCTTTGACTTGTTTGGCAGGCGCAACGCCGCCAAACGCTACGGTGGAAACCTGCGAATCCGGTGACTCGCCGGCTCGATCACGACGAATGCGCGGCTAAGCTCCGGCTCCGTATAGCCCGTCAAGACTCGTTCCAACTCGGCGTGAACCTGAGTCTCCGTGGCTGGCAGAATGCGAAGGTAGATGACACCCGGCCCGAGTCCCTGCACAAAAACAAGCCCGCCGTAGTCTCGGTCGCGAGTCATGAGAATTCGATGTTCCTGGTGGGCGGTCGCCAACAGTTGCACGTCCGATGCTTGAGCAAGGCCGAGTTGAGCCGCGGTCGCGGCATCGTGCCCGAGGCCCACTAGAAAGCGCACCGTGGCGGCATAAACGTCTTGATCGGCCAGAAATCTCATGGCGCGCCGGCCGTCAGGTGGATGTCTTCCAGCGCCACGACGTCAATGGCGTATTGAACGCAGGCCTGCACGTCTTCCGGCGTCAGGTCCGGATAGTAGTCGGCACAAATCCTCGAGAAGGTCACGCCATCGCGGACCAGTTCGAGCACGTTTTGCACTGGAATTCTGGTTCCCGCCACGCACGGTTTGCCAAAGTGGATTTGCGGATTGACAGAGATGCGATTGGCCATATGGTGGCATTCCCTCCCAGGAGCTATGGACGGCTTTCCGATTGGGGTACGAACAATTCGTCGGTCTCCGATCGTCAAGTACACTCGACAACTCGGTGTTGAGTCAAGGGTGTCTTGTGCGGGCGGACAACTCCCCGGACAAACGAAAAAAGCCCGCGGCAATTGCCGCGGGCTTGATCGTTTGTAGCCGAAGTCGTGAGACTTCGGAATGCTCGGAACTCTCACGAGTTCCGCTACGCTAATCCAAAAAGCCCACCAGCTCCTGGCTGCGGCTGGGTTGCTGGAGCTTGCGGACCGCCTTGGCTTCGATCTGGCGGATGCGCTCGCGGGTCACTTTGAAGATGTGGCCCACTTCTTCCAGCGTGTAGCTGTAGCCGTCTCCCAGACCGTAACGCAGCTTGATGATCTCCCGCTCGCGG
>DATKDU010000118.1:0-4200 GCA_035512595.1 Pirellulaceae bacterium | reverse complement strand
CAGGCGGGGCGCCTGCCCCACCGGCGTACTGGGCCTTCATCTGGGCCAGCTCCCGCTCCTCGTATAGATTGTGGGACACAATCTGCCCGCGGCCTGGCGCCGTCAGCTCGATCATCAGCCCCTTGGCCAGCAGCGAATCGGCGATCTGCTTGAGCGCCGCCTGGTCGGAGATGGCCCCCATTCGCGAGGCCCGCGCCCGCAAATCGCCCAGAGTCTGCTCGCCGCGCAGCAGCAGTTCCGTCATCACCGCCGATTCCAGCCCCTCGACGCCGAGCCATTCGTAACCGTGGTGGCGGTACTTGGCGACGCGCCCTTGCCCTTGCACCTCAGTCACCACGCCAACCCCCCGCAGTTCCTCGAGCACTCCAGCGACGTCGTCGGCAGTCAGCTCCATCACCGGCTCGCGGTTGCTCTTCTGATTGCAGCCGGTGACGATCCCGTTGAGCGTCATGGGATACGCATCGGGGGTCGTCTTGGCCTTCTCGATCAGCACTCCCAGCACTCGCCGCTGGCGGGAATTGAGCGGTTGCCATTTTTTGGTCGCAGATTCAGTAGCTTCGTTCATCGCCATCCTCGCAGTCGTGAACCCGTCCGCAATCTACGGCTCGCTTGCTGCGGCGACAAGTGCCGCACTGTGGGCGCTCGTCGCAGCGGCTGATAGAACACATACTAACCCGAAGCGCAAGCGAGGGACGCCATCTTCCAGCCCCTCGCTTGCGCTTCGGGTTAGTAACTCGCAGCCAGGAGTAAGATCATGTCCGCCGCAGAGCCTCTCGCCGGCAAACGCATCCTTACGTTCGTCGGAGACACATACGAAGACCTCGAGCTGTGGTATCCCAAGCTGCGGCTGATCGAAGCCGGGGCCAAGGTCGTCGTTGCCGGCGAGAAAGCCGGCCACAAGTACGAAGGGAAGAACGGCTACCCGTGCGTGAGCGATGCCGCGATCGCCGAGATGAATGCGGCCGATTTTGACGGCGTCGTCGTGCCCGGCGGCTTCATGCCCGACAAGCTGCGGCGGGATCCGCAGGTACTCAAGCTGGTCCGCGATTTCGCTGCCGCGGGAAAACTCGTAGCGGCCATCTGCCACGGCGGCTGGATCCCGATCTCCGCCGGCGTCTACCGGGGCGTCCGCGTCACCGGTTCGGCGGGGATCAAGGACGATCTGGTCAATGCCGGGGCGATCTGGGAAGACGTTCCCGTCGTCATCGATCGGCATTTCGTCTCCAGCCGCAAACCGGACGATTTGCCGGATTTTTGCCGGGGGATCATCGGCGTGCTGACGAAGTAGGTCTCGCCTGCCGGGCGGGACCTCAAATCGCCCGCGACCGCGCCAGGTCCCGCCCGGCAGGCGGGACCTACCACCACATGACCACGCTTCACGTTCCGCTCGACGCCTCGACGCACCACTGGGACGAGCTGGCCCGGCGGATTGAGGCATTCTTGTCGGCATGGGAAGCGGGGCCGCCACTGCTCGGCGAGCATCTGCCGGCCGAGCCAGCGGAGCTACGGCGGCTGACGCTGGTCGAATTGATCAAGGTCGATCTGGAGCAACGTCACTGCCGCAAGCTGCCGCGGCGGATCGACGAGTACATGGCGGAATTTCCGGAGCTGCTGGAAGGGGGCGAGCCGCCGGTCGATCTGATTTACGAGGAGCTGCACGTCCGCCGCTGCTGTGGCGATGATTTCCCCGTTCAGGAATACTACGAGCGCTATCCGGGCTGCAAGCAGGCACTGGCCAAGCTGCTGGGGGACGGCCTGGCGGCATCGAGCGCACTATTCGCCGGGTGGAAGACGGAACGCCATGGGAAAGGGGACCCAGCAAATCTGGCGGCCGAGAAAAATGCCCCCCGCGCGATCGGCCAGTTCGCGGCTGGCCAGGAGGTGGAGGATTTCGAGCTGCTCGTCGAGCTGGGGCGGGGAGCCTTCGCCCAGGTGTTTCTCGCCCGCCAACGGTCGATGCAGCGGCTGGTGGCCCTCAAAGTTTCGGCCGAGCGCGGCGAAGAGCCGCAGATGCTGGCCACGCTCGACCATCCGCACATCGTCCGCGTCTATGATCAAAAACACCTTCGCGAACAACGGCTGCGGCTCCTCTACATGCAGTATGTCCCCGGCGGCACGCTGGGGGATGTAATTGCCTCGGCGCGACAAGCTCCGCCGTCGGCCCGATCGGGGGCGCAGCTCCTGGCCAGCGTCGATGCGGCCATGCAGAAGACCGGGCAGGTCGTGGACGAGCACGCCGCCTGGCGGAAACGGGTGGCGGCAGCGAGCTGGGCGGAGACGGTGTGCCGCATCGGCCTGGCGCTCGCGCGGGCCATCGACCACGCCCATCACCAAGGCATTTTGCACCGCGACATCAAGCCGGCCAACGTGCTGCTGGCTGCCGACGGCTCGCCCAAGCTTGCCGACTTCAACATCAGCTTCGGCTCGCACGTCGCGGGAGCGACGCCGGCCGCGTACTTCGGCGGCTCGCTGGCGTACATGTCCCCCGAGCAGCTCGAAGCGTGCGATCCCAAGCACCCGCGCAAGGCGGAGGAACTCGACGGCCGCAGCGACATTTTTTCACTGGCGGTCATGCTGTGGGAGCTGCTTTACGGATTTCGGCCGTTTGCCGACGCCGGGCTGGAAGGGGGCTGGAACGACACGCTCCGGTCGATGGCCCACCGCCGCCGCGAGGCCGAGATCGCGCCGCCCCCAGATCCGATCGATGGCGATCCGCTCGCTCGCCGGATCGAGCAGGTGCTGCGGAAAGCCCTCTCCCCGCTGCCGGAAGAGCGTCATCAGACCGGCCTGGCGCTGGCCCGCGAGCTGGCCTTGTGCCTCGACGAAGGATCTTGGGAACTATTCCACGAGTTCAGCGGCTTCTGGCGGCGCGCGGCCCGCGCCCGGCCGATGCTGATGCTCGTGGCGGTCAATTTCCTCCCGCATGCCGCCGCCGGCTTTTACAACTACAAATTCAACCAAGCGACGGTGATTGCTAGTGCCGTGACCGACGTCAAGGAGCGTTTTGACCTCGTCGCCTGGATCGTCAACGGCATTGCCTTTCCGCTGGGAGTCCTGGCCGGGCTGTGGTTCGCCTGGCCGGTGCTGACGGCGGTGATGCGGACGCGCCGCGGCCAGAAACGGCCGGCGGATGAACTGGCCGCGGCCAGGAAGCGCGGCTTGTCGCTGGGGGGAATCATTGCCGCCGTCGGCGTCAGCGAGTGGCTGATCGCCGGGATCATCTTTCCGCTGCTCTTGCACGCGGCCAGCGGCTGGAAGCTGACAGGGCACGACTTCGGCCATTTTTTCCTGTCGCTGGCCGTCTGCGGGCTGATCGCGGCGGCATTTCCGTATCTGGGCACGACGTGGCTGGTGACCGGCGTCTTCTATCCGCTGCTGCTCGGCGGCGGCGCGCCGGACGGGACCGAACCGAAGCAACTGCAAGCGATTCCCCAGCAGGCGGCCCGCTACTTGTTCCTGGCGGCAGTCGTGCCGCTGCTTGGCGTCGGCCTCGTGCTGCTGACCGACGTGGATGACGCCCGCCGGTGGTCGGGGATTTTGATTGCGGCTAGCGTGGCGGGGCTGGTCGCGGCCTACTTCACCTACCAACGGATCTGCCGCGACGTCGCGGCACTATCAATGGCCACGCGGCCGGTGGAGACGCTGGGGACGACGAGCGAGTCGTTTGAAATATGACGTGGGGCAGGCGTCTCGCCTGTGTTGTTTTCGTGGCGGACGGAGACTTGTATCTACGCCGCAGGCGTTACGTCCTCCAGCCCAAGGTTGGCTGAGCGCAGCGAAGCCTACCTTGGGTAGCAAAGACGGTTCCAAATACCCCGAAGGGGTTTCGCCTTCGCCACCAAAAGCGGTGCAACCCCTGCGGGGTTGGTGGGGAATCTTGGCATCCGATTACCCAACGTAGCCGCGGCGGCAACGTTGGGCTAAAGGACGCAACCTCTTCGAGGTTGAAGGGGGCTACTCTCTTTCCTGTTCGAAATAAAACACCCCCCGCTTGTTCGCCACGATGATATCTTGGAGCCCGTCGCCGTTCATGTCGTGGACTTCGAACGCGGTGCCGACGCCGCTGTCCCGGTCGATGATGTGCTGGGTCCACTCGGGCTTGCCGTCTGTGCGACTCAGCTCGTACCAGGCGATCAGCGCCGGCTCGTCTTCCCCCGGGTCGCGGCCGTTGTGGGCGTAGTACCGCTTGCCGGTGACGAA
>DATKDU010000117.1:0-6904 GCA_035512595.1 Pirellulaceae bacterium | reverse complement strand
GGGCAGAAGGTCGCCTTGCTCCGTCGCCGGCTGCAGATCGAGCAGCGGCTCGACGAGCTGGCCCGCCGCCGCGAAGAGCTGGAGTTCACCGGTGACGAGATGCAGGAGTTCGACGGACTGCCGCTGCGGTACACGGCCGCGCTGGGCATGGTTTTTTCGCTCGGCATTATGCTCCTGCTCATCGGCCTGGTCGGCGGCAACTACGGCTGGATCGAGAGCAGCATGCCGTATTGGCTTTTTGGAGTGCTCTTTGCCGGCGGCTCGGCGATGACCAAGCTCTTTCTGGAGCGGAGAACGGACGAAGACCTGTCCGACAATAAGCGGCATCGCGAGCAGGTCCGCATGCAACTGGCGGACATCAAGAAGGAACGGGATGAGATTGACGCCGAGCTGCCCCCCGGCGGTGGTCCGCTCGATGCACGGCTGCGGGAAGCGGAGTCTGAGCTGCGCGAGATCGAACGCTTGATGCCGGTGCTGGGCGAACGGGCGGCTGCGGAAGAAAAGGTCAAAGCGGCCGAGCGGCGGCTCGAGTCGGCGCAGGAGGCATTCAAAACGGCCCGCCATCGCTGGCGGGAAGCGCTGAAGGGCGTCGGTCTGCCGGAGGATTTCGCGCCGCAAAAGGTGCGGCACGTCGTCCGCCGCGGTGATGCGGTGGTCGAGACCCGCCGCCGCCGCGAGATTCGCCGCGACGAGCTGGAGCAGCGGGAGCGGGAAATGCTGGCGATGGCGGCCCGCATCGGCCAGCTCATGGCCGACTGCCGCCTGACCCCCAAGAGCAGCGATCCGCAGGAGCAGCTCCGCCAGCTTACGCAGACGCTGGCGCAGGAGAAGGAAATCCTCACGCTCAAGGAGAACACGCTCCGCTCTGCCCGCAAGCTGCGATCCGGCCGGTCGCGGTCGATTCACTTGATCCGCCAGGCGCTTCGCCGCCGCAGCGCGCTCTTGGCCCTGGCCGGCGTGGCGGACATGGTCGCCTTCCGCCAGGTCGCCGGCGACACGGCCAAGGCGCAAGAGCTTCGCCAGCAGCGCGACGCAACGACCGAGAAGATCGTTGGCGAGTTGGCCGGCCGCTACACCGAGGAGGAAATTGCCGGCGTGATGGTCACCGACGGTCCCGACCTGCAGGCCCGCTGGGATCAGCGGGGTACGCACGTGCTGGAGCTGCGGACGCGAATCGCCACGCTCCACGAGCGCCGCGGCGCATGCACCCACGAGATGCAGCAGCTCGCCGGCGACAAGCGCCTGGCGCAGACGCAGTGGGAGCTGGCCACCGTCGAAGAACAACTGCGGCAGTCGCTCCGCCGCTGGCAGGTGCTGTCGGTCATCGGCCAGGCGCTCGACATCGTCCGCCGCAAGTACGAAACGGAGCGGCAGCCCGAGACGCTCCAGGAAGCGTCGATCTATCTCAAGGAGCTGACGCTGGGGCAATACGTCCGCATCTGGATGCCGCTGGATCGCCGCGCGCTGTTGGCCGCGGATGCAGCGGGCAAGTCGCTGCCGCTGGATGTCCTCAGCCGGGGCACGCACGAGGCCATGTACATCAGCCTGCGGCTGGCGCTGGCGTCGAGCTTCGCTCGCCGCGGGGCGCTATTGCCGCTGGTGTTCGACGACGTGCTGGTGAACCTCGACCGGTCGCGGGTGATTGCCGCGGCCCGCGTCTTCAAGGAATTCACCGAGGGCGGCAAACAGATTTTGATGTTCACCTGCCACGAGCACATCGTGGAGATCTTCCGCGAGGCGGACATCGAAGTGCGGCTGATCCCCGAACGGAATCAAAAGGCGGCCGCCGAGCCCGAGAAGCCGAAACGCAAGCGCAAAGAGCCGCCCAAGCCGCCGGTCGTCGAACTGCCGCCCCCACCACCGCCGCCGATCATCCCCGACGAAGTGCCCGCCGAGCCGCGGTACGTCGTCGATCCCAACGGCCTCTTCTCGCAAGCTGCCGAAGAGGAGCAAATCTTCGATCCGACCAACGCCTACGAGTTGGCCAGGCCAGTGAAGCCGGCGAAGAAACGCCCGCTGCCGCCACCCTCACCCCGATACCAGATCGTCACGAACTACCGGCTCCCCGAAAGCTGGCCGCTGGCTGAACTGCCGCAGCAGCCGCAGCCTCCGCCGCAATACCAGGTCGTGTCGTTCCGCTATCTTCCGGACCAGTGGCCGCTGGCGCCGCAGCCGCCGAGACAAGCCGCCGCTCCGCCGCCGCCAGCACCACCGCCCCCAACGGTCGCTCCGCCTCCTCCTGTTCCGATGGTGTCCGCTCCGCCGAAAATCGCGGTCCCGCAGCGGCGACAGCGGTTCACCTGGGAATCGCCGGAGATGTACTGGGACGACGAGCAAGTCGCGCAGCACGTCGAGGACGATAAGGGAGCCGCTCTGCAGGCCGTCCCGCAGCCGCATTTTCCCGTCGGATCCGCCAAGCCGAACACGACCACGCGCCCGAGAGAACTCGAAGAGTATCCACAGGGGTGGCACTTCTGATCGTCGGACCTCGGGAGCGCCTCGGTTTGCTTGACAGTCGAGGTTGTCGTTTTTTCACAGAGGCACGAAGACACGGAGGCACAGAGCAGTCAAGATGTTGCTGCTCTGTGCCTCTGCGCCTTTGTGCCTCTGTGCATAAAGGATGTGGTCGCTCCAATTGGACATTCGTTGAAGTCAGTCGGGTCTCAGCAGCAACAAACATCCATTCGCGAATGCCGCCGCTTGACGCGTGGATCGTCGGCGATTCTTCTAACGCTCGCTACTTTCTGATCACACGAGCCTCCCATGCCACCACCCATCGCCGGCGTCCTGCCGATCGTTCACACGCCGTTCACCGCCGGCGACGAAATTGATTACGCCAGCTTCGCCAGGCAGATCGATTGGGCCTACTCCGTCGGCGCCGACGGCATTTGCACCGGCATGGTCTCCGAAACGCTGCGGCTCACTCACGGCGAGCGGCAGGAACTCGCCGGGCGGCTGGTGGAGATGAATGCCGGCCGCGGCGCGGTGATCGTCAGCGTCGGAGCGGAAAGCACCAAGCAGGCGGTCGTCTACGCCAGGCGGGCCGAAGAAGCCGACGCGACGGCCGTCATGGCCATCGCGCCGATCAGCACGGCACTGCCGGATGCCGCCGTGCAGGCGTATTACGAGTCGATTGCGGCGGCAATTTCACTTCCCGTCATCGTGCAGGACGCGTCGTCGTACGTCGGCAAGGCGCTCTCGATCGACGTCTACGTTCGGCTGCTGGACAAGTACGGCCCGGAGAAGATTCTGTTCAAGCCCGAGGCCGCGCCGATCGGACCGAACCTCACGCTCCTTCGCGACCGGACGGGCGGCCGGGCACGTGTGTACGAAGGCTCCGGCGGAATTCTGATCATCGATAGCTTCCGCCGCGGCATTGCCGGCACGATGCCGGGCATGGAATTCCTCGACGGCATTGTGCCGCTGTGGCAGGCGCTTGAGCGCGGCGACGATGAAACCGCGTACCGTCTCTACTTTCCGATCTGTGCACTCGTCGCCCTCCAGCTTCAGGCCGGGCTCGATGGCTTCCTGGCGATCGAGAAATACGTCCTCCACAAGCGGGGCCTGTTTGCCACCGACCGCCGCCGCCAGCCGTTCGCCTGGAGCCTCGACGAAGAGACGCGGCGGGAAGTGGACCGGCTATTAGAGAGACTGTGTAGGACAATTGTTGGCGAATAGCGGAATTCAAATGACCAATGACCAAACCCCAATGACCAATGAAGCTGGTTCCGATTGGTCATTGGGGCTTGGTCATTGGTCATTCTCAATTTGCTCCAGCATCCGCGCCAACAGCTCCATCGGCAGCCCCACCACGTTCGACTCGCTTCCCTCAATGACGTGGACCCAGTCCAGCCCGTCCTGGTAGCCGAACGCGCCGGCTTTCCCTTCCCACTGCTCGGTGTCGAGATACGCTTCCAGCTCAGCATCGCCTATCGGGTCCATCACCAGTCGCGTGACGTCCACTTGCACGTGATGCTCCTCCCCTGGACGCAGCCACAGGCAGAGGCCGCTGTAGACGTGATGGTCCCGCCCCCGCAAAAGCGACAGCATCTCCCGTGCGTGGTCGCGATTCTTCGGCTTGCCCAGGATGATGCCGCAGCATTCAGCAACCGTATCGCAGCCGATGACAATCCCGCGGTCAACCCGATGGGCCACGTCTCCCGATTTCTGCCACGCCAGCCGGGCCACCATTTCCGGCGGCGTCTCGCGGCTGCAAATGCCGCACTCGGCCGCCTCGTGCGGCGGCATCACCTCAAACCGGTATCCATGCTCGGCGAGCAGCGACCGCCGGCGGGGCGAGTTGCTGGCGAGGATCAGAGGAATTGGTGATGCGGACATACTTTTACACTAACCCGAAGCGCGGGCGAGGGGCAACGGAGGGTTCCCAACGGCACATTTTGCTTGACCAGAGCACTTTACACTTGTTCCAATCACATGCCAGCATCGCCGGCAAATAGACACATTCTTCAAGTGGTACCAATGTTTGAGAACTTTGCTGTAATCGGTGACCAACTCGTCCTTTCCACGCCCGCTGAGGTGGACACAGCGGAGGCCGAACTTGGAATTAGGTTCCCAGACGGCTACCGCGAATTCGTCACCAGATTCGGAGAGGGCGTGCTCGGTGGGTGTTACATTCGTATCTACCCTCCGCGCCGAATTCTGTCCGGGGACAACAATTTCGCCGAGTGGCGTCAGCGAATTGACGAGTATTGGTTTTGGGACGCTGGGCGAGAGGTCCTCACGAAGGAGCAGGCCCTGAATTCCGTTATCATCGGAGATACCCTCGACGGTGACGAATTGATCGTTCATCCGAGCAATCCGCAGAGAGTGTATGTGCTGCCGCGGCACAGCGAAGAAATTTATATTGCCGGTGACGGACTCCCGGCGGCAATCGAGTGGCTCTGCAATTCAGACACGCTCACCGATCCGTTTGACGAGCGGAATTTTGAACCGTTCAACAGCCGGCACGACGCTTAATCGGGGTCTGGCCCACTCAATCTGCAACTCTACCGATCCTGTCCGTTAACACCTTCCCACGCCTTCGGCAGCGGCGCGGTGAACGTCAACGTCTCCTTCTTTACCGGGTGAGCAATCTCCAGCGTCCGCGCGTGCAGGGCGATGCCGCTGGGGAAGGGGCGGCGGCTGCCGTATTTGCGATCGCCGAGGATGGGAGTGCCGTGGTAGGCGAGCTGCACGCGGATCTGGTGCTTGCGGCCGGTTTCAAGCTCGATTTCCAGCAGCGTGCCGGCCGCCAGCCGCTTGAGCTCGCGGTAGGAAAGGCGGGCCTTTTGAGCGCCGATGGCGTGCGCGGTGGTCACGACCATCCGCTGCGTCTTCTCGTCCTTCTTGAGCCAATCCGTGAGGGTCGCTTCGCTCTGCTTCGGCGGCTTGTCCACGACCGCCCAGTAGATCTTCCGCGTCTGCCGCTCGCGGAACTGTTCGCTGAGGCGGGCCGCGGCCTTGCTCGTGCGAGCCAGCACCAGAACGCCGCTAACCTGCGCATCGAGCCGGCTGACGACCCCCACAAAGACATTCCCCGGCTTCTGGTACTTCCGCTTGAGATATTCCTTGGCCAGCTTGACGGCACTCACTTCGTCGTCGCCCACCCCCTGAGTCGCCAGTCCGGCCGGCTTGTTGATCACCAGCAGGTGGTTGTCTTCGTAGAGAACGTCGAGCGAGGGGGGAGCGGGTTTGGGCATGGGAGCATTTTAGGTGTGAGGGGTGTGAGGGTGTGAGGGTTCGCATTCACCCGCTTACCCACATACCCTCACACCCTCACACCCTCACACCCGCATACCCCCCGGCGGACCCGCGATACGCTCGCCCGCACGCTTGGCGCGCCCCCGCCCGCTGAGCTACTGTATGAATTGGGGAATCCTCTGCCCAAAGGTTTGGCCATTCGTTCGAATGCCGTCTGAGTCGTCGGTTCCCCCGGAACGCGGCCCGTGGCAACTCGCTCTACATTTCGCCACTACGCGCTGATGAGCGGCCTGGTCAGCCAGGAGCAGCTCCAAAGCGCGATCTCGTCACTGACGAGCGTTCCCGACGGACCTTCCGCCACGCTGATGGCGGTGGACGATGCCGAGCTGGCCAACAAGCTGGTGGACCTGGGGGTGCTCACCACCTATCAGGCGGAGCAGATTCTTGGCGGCCGCACCAAATTCACTCTCGGCCCGTACATCGTCACCGATTCGATCGGCAAGGGAGGCATGGGGCAGGTTTACAAGGCCGTTCACGATATGATGGGGCGCATCTGTGCCGTCAAAATCCTGCCGCTGGAAAAATCGACCCCCGACGCGATCAACCACTTCATCCGCGAAGTCCGCACGCACGCCCAGCTCGATCATCCGAACCTGGTGCGGGCCTACGACGCCGGCCGCGACAAGGATGTGCCATACCTGGTCACCGAATACGTTCCCGGCACTGACCTGCGGCGGCTGATCCGCTCCCGCGGACGGCTGAGCCAGCAGCAGGCGGCGAGCGTGATCATGCAGGCCGCCCGCGGACTGGAATATGCCCACCAGCGGGGCCTGATCCATCGCGACGTCAAGCCGGGGAACATCCTCGTCACGCCCGACGGCATCGCCAAAGTTTCCGACCTGGGTCTGTCCGGGTTCATTCACAGCCTGGACGAAGATCCGCGGGCCGGCAAGATCGTCGGCACCGCGGACTATCTGGCCCCCGAGCAGATTCGCACCCCCAACGAGATCACCCACGTCAGCGACATCTACTCCCTCGGCTGCACACTCTACTACGCCGTCTCCGGCAAGGTCCCCTTCCCCGGCGGCACCGCCCGCGACAAGGCCCGCCGGCACATGGAAGAAACGCCGTGGCACCCGCGGCGGTTCAATCCCGAGCTGAACGAAGAGTTCGTGGACATCATTGCCGACATGATGGAGAAGGA
>DATKDU010000116.1:0-8576 GCA_035512595.1 Pirellulaceae bacterium | reverse complement strand
AAAGTGGACCCCGGCTGGACACTCGTCGGCTACGGCAGCTTCGACGTCGCCGGCGGCGTTCTTCGCACGGCTCCCGACGAGAAGGGACTGGGGCTGCTGCTTTACACCAAGGAAAAATTCGGCGACTGCCAGATTCGCGTTGTGTTCCGCGCCGAAGACGCCAAATCGAATGCCGGCGTCTTCGTGCGGATTGACGACGGCATTCTCCAGCAGGTCGGCAAGAATCACGCGCCGGCCAAGCGCGACGAGCGGGGGAAGCTCACCACCGAGTCGCTGCAAATCTTCAAGGATGCCTCGGAGAGGGGAATCGGCGCCTGGTACGCGGTCCATCACGGCTACGAGGTGCAAATCTGCGATCATTCCGACCCGCTGCACCGGACTGGTGCGATCTACTCACTCGCCCAATCCGCCGAAGCGCCGCAGCATGAGCCCGATGCCTGGCGGACCATGGTCATCACGCTCAAGGGGAACCAGGTCCTGGTCGAACTCGACGGCAAGCCAGTGACCGCGTTCGATCCGGCCGACCCAAGCATTCCGCCGCAGAAGGAGTGGTACGAGCCGCGGCGCGAAGCCAAGCGTCCCCAGTCCGGCTACATCGGCCTGCAAGTTCACGATCCGGGGGACATCGTGGAGTTCAAGTCGGTCAGCGTCCGCCCGCTGCAGAAGTCGCCAGACTTCTGGCATTTTCGGCCCGAACTCTGGCGAGTCCGGCTACGCGGCCGCTGCGATCTTCAGGCGCTAGATTCTCACGTTTATTCCATCCATAACCGATATTCCATCTATTCCCGTTATGCCGCTGGCATCGATTCCTCCGTGGATGCCGGCAATCTGTAACGATTACCGCGACCTTTCTACCCGCCTGGTTGCCATGACTCCCATTTCCCGCCGCTCGTTCGGCCTGGCGTGCGCCGCCTTGGCCGCTTCCTCTGCCGCTCCTCCCGCTCGCGGCGAGCTGCTCGCCGCTGCCTCCACCGACTGGCGTCAGAAGCTGACACCCGAGCAGAAGCGGCGGCTGGTCGTCCCCGGCATGGGGCCGCGGGTGAACAAGACCGGCGACGACTTCGAGGACGAAAGCTTCGTCTACTATCCCAACCATCCCAAGAGCAGTTGGAACATCGACAAACAAGTGCGTGCTCCCGGCAGCTACAGCAGCAACGAACTGTGGGTCGAAGGGCAGAAGCGCGGCACGCCCGACGTCGTCAAGCGAATCGCGACTCCCCCCGGCGGTATTCCCGGCAGCAAGGGTTCGCTGCTGATCCAGACCCTCCGCAGCGGCGTCCCAGGCGAGATCAGCAACGAAGACAACGTGCAGGACGATCTTTTGCACAACGTGCAGGGGCAGATCGGCCGCGAGATCCCCTTCGCCTGGTCGCCGAACGTCCATTGCCGCGTCTTCATTCCGCCGGCCTCGCAGTGGGAGCGCCGCAACGGCGCGTCGTTCGCCTTCCGCACCGGGTGCAACGGCTACACCCCCGACCGCGACTACGACGAGTTCTGGCCCGGCATCTTCTTCTTCATGCAGCGGGAGCAGACGGCCGACGGCAAAATCAAACCGTCGATCAGCGCCGCCGTGCGGGCCGACGAATATGGCCGCGACCTGCCCATGCTCACCTTCGAGCCCGGCACCTGGTGTACGCTCGGCATTTCGATGACCCCCGACGGCCGCAGCCACTTCTTCGGCAAGACCGGGGTCGAGGACCTGACGGCCGACGATCACCTCGGGTCGTACATGTGCTACAACTGGCGGGGGGTCGTGTTCACCACGTTCTTCTACAACGTGATCAACTTCGACAACGGCCGCAGTTGGTCCACGCCGTGGGTGATCGACAACGCCTTCCTGCACGTGGCCACCCCGCCGCAGCCGCGGATGGCGACGCGGCCGTAGTAGGCACACTCCGTGTGCCGTCGCGGGCCCAGGAGCCGGCGAGCCCAGGTCAGTAGACAGCGGCTCTCTTTTCGCCGTTGCGCTTCCACGGATGGATTGTGGTCTATCTGTTTGCCACCGGCGTGGCAGCGCAAGCGGACGCTCTACCTTCTCCGACCTCCGACCACTGCTCTCTGCTCAGGACAGGTTGGAAAACCCGTCGGACGTTAATGCCGATGCATCCGTCTTATCCCGCATCACCGGCCCGGAAAGGGCTGCCGCTGTGGCAAGCTTTGACGCCCTTTGGCAACGAGTGAGCTATGGTTTGTCGGGCAGCATCCTGGCGGCCCCACGGCGCGTTCGTGTCAACACGGGGAGGGTCCTGGGGACTCGCTCTTGGCACTTGTCGCCCCCTCCAACGAGCACGCGACCCTGCCATTGAGGAATTGACGAAGATGAAACAAGTTCAGCAAACCGCGGCCCGCTCCGCCGATTCGGCCAAAGCCGAGGAATTCGATCAGCTCAAGCGGCGGATCCACAGCAAGCTCGTCGATAAGCTCGACCTCAATCGGGTCGGCGAGCTGCAGGGGGACGTTCTCCGCCGCGAGATCCGCCTGGTCGTCGAACACCTGTGCGATACGGAAGAAACCTTCCTCAACCGCGGCGAGCGCGAGCGGCTGATCGAAGAGGTCCTCGACGAAACGTTCGGCCTCGGGCCGCTCGAGATGCTCCTCAAGGACCATACGATCAGCGATATCCTCATCAACGGCCCCAAGAACATCTACGTGGAACGCCGCGGCAAGCTGGAAAAGACGCCGGTCGAGTTTCGCGACAACGGCCACCTCTTGCAAATCATCGACCGCATCGTCTCCAAAGTCGGCCGCCGCGTGGACGAAGTCTGCCCGATGGTGGACGCCCGCCTCCCCGACGGCTCCCGCGTCAACGCCATCATTCCGCCGCTGGCCCTCGACGGCGCCGCGGTCTCCATTCGCCGCTTCGGCTCGCATCCGCTCAAGCTCGAAGACCTTTTGAATTTCAAGGCTTTCACCCCCGAGATGGTCATGCTCCTGGAAGGGGCCATCAAAGCCCGCCTGAACATGATCATCTCCGGGGGCACCGGCTCCGGCAAAACGACGCTCCTCAACACCCTGTCGAGCTTCATCCCCAACGATCAGCGGATCGTGACGATCGAGGACGCGGCAGAGCTTCAGCTCCAGCAGGATCACGTCGTGCGGCTGGAAACGCGGCCGCCGAACATCGAAGGCAAAGGGGCCGTGACCGCCACCGACCTGGTGAAAAACGCCCTGCGTATGCGTCCCGAACGGATCATCATCGGCGAATGCCGCGGTCCGGAGACGCTGGACATGCTCCAGGCCATGAACACGGGTCACGACGGCTCGCTGACGACGATCCACGCCAATACGCCCCGCGACGGTCTGGCGCGGCTCGAGACGATGATTTTGATGTCGGGCTTCGAGCTCCCCATGAAAGCCATGCGCCAGCAAGTCGCCAGCGCCGTCAACCTGATCATCCAGGCCAGCCGTCTGCAAGGCGGCATTCGCCGGGTGACGCACATCACGGAAGTGGTCGGCATGGAGCAGGACACGGTCGTGATGCAAGACATTTACCGCTACCAGCAGACCGGCATCGACGAGACGGGCCGGGCTCGCGGGCACTTTGAATCGACGGGCATTCGTCCCACCTTTATGAACAAACTGGAATCGGCAGGCGTGCGTCTGCCGGCCAGCGCGTTCAAGCAGCGAGTGATGCTAACGGATTGAGAGGGTTCAGGGTTCAGGGTTCAGGGTTCAGGAATCAGAGGTCAGAGAGCAGAGAGCAGAAGGAATTCGTATCGAGAAATTTGGCAACCTTTCTGACCCCTGAACCCTGAACCCCGAACCCTGACCCCTGAACCCTGAACCCTGACCCCTGCCCCGATCGTCCACTTTCGGCAGATTAAACATGGGCACCATACTGATCATCGTTTCCTGTTTCATCGGCGTGGCTTGCCTCGTGGGCGGGGTGGCCTCGTTCATGATGCGTTCGTCGGCCGATCCGGCGCTCGAAGACCGCCTGGACATGTTCACGGCGACCGGCGCCAAGGCGAAGAAGCAGGAAGCCAGCCTGCTGGACGGGCTCGAATCGGGGCCCAGCGTGCTGGAAGACATTTTCCACCGCTTCTTCGACCTGCGAGCCTTCCTGCGGCAGGCCGATTGCCCGCTGTCTCCCAGCCGATTCATCCTCTGCTCGCTCGGCCTGGCCGGCTTCGGCGTGTTCATCCTGCCGGTCCTGCAGGTGCCGATGTGGCTCGCACCGCTCGGCTCCGTGCTGGGCCTGCTCCCGTTCGTCTGGTTTTACTGGCAGCGGAAGCGGCGTCTGGCGGCCTTTGCCAAACAACTGCCGGACGCGCTCGACTTGATCTCCCGCGCACTGCGGGCCGGCCACTCGCTGGCCTCGGGATTCAAACTGGTCGCGGATGAAATGTTGCCGCCGATCGGAGTGGAGTTCGGCCGGGCCTACGAAGCTCAGAACCTCGGTCAGCCGCTCGATGAAGCGATCGAGGAAATCACGGAGCGAATTCCCAACCTCGACCTGCGGTTCTTCGCCACGGCGGTGATCTTGCAGCGGCAAACGGGCGGCGATCTGGCCGAGATTCTCGACAAGATCGGCCACCTGATTCGCGAGCGGTTCAAGATCTACGGTCAAATCCAGGCCCTCACGGGCGAAGGCCGCCTGTCGGGCGTGGTGCTCCTGGCCCTGCCCCCCGTGCTGGCCGTGACGATGATGTTCCTCAACCCCACGTATATGATGCAGTTGTTCACCGATCCCATGGGTCACCAGATGCTCGCCGGCGGCATTATCATGCAGGTGCTGGGCGCGTGGGTGATCCGCAAGATCGTCAACATCAAGGTGTAACCCATGTCCCTGCTTGCTCAATTCAGTGCCTTTGGCGTCAGCCCCTGGGTCGTTTACGGCGCCGTCTTCCTGGCGATTGCCGCCATCGCCTGGCTGGCAGTCGAGTACCTCCTGGGAAATCGCTCGCGGGCGGAAGAGCGGCTGGAGGACTTCCGCGATCCGGCCGCCCGCAAGCGGCGCGAGGAGCAGAGGGGGCTGTCGATGTCCAAATTGCTGGCATCGGCCGCGCCCGCCCTGTCCAAGTTCCAGCCCAAGAACGAACAGGAGCACAGCCGGCTCAAGCTGGAGCTGTCGTACGCCGGCTTTCGCAGCGATAACGCCCCGTCGGTCTATATCGCCCTCCGCGTCATCGGCGGCGTGGCCGGCCTGTTCCTGGGAGCCGGTGTCGGCCTGTTCACCGGCGGAGCGAACATGGCCGCCGTCATCAAGACGGTGATCACGGCCGGCACGCTGTTCTACACGCCGACGATCATCCTGTGGTGGATGGCCAGGAAGCGCAAGGAGCAGATCTTCCTCGGCCTGCCGGACTGCCTGGACTTGATGGTCGTGTGCGTTGAGGCCGGGCTGGGCCTGGACCAGGCCATGCGGAAAGTCGCCGAAGAAATGCGGAAAAGCTTCCGCGTCATCTCGGAAGAGTTCGGCATCGCCAACATGCAGTTGCAAATGGGGCGCGGCCGCACGCAGGTGCTCCAGGAGCTGGGCATTCGCAGCGGCGTCGATGAGCTCAGGGCGCTGGCCTCGATCCTCATTCAGGCCGACAAGTTCGGCTCGTCGATCGCCCAGGCCCTCCGCGTGCAGAGCGACTCGATGCGCACCCGCCGCAAGCAGATCGCCGAAGAAAAAGCCGCCAAGACCGCGGTCAAGCTGATCTTCCCGCTGGTGCTGTTCATCTTTCCCGGCATCTTCGTGGTGCTCGTCGGCCCGGCCGCGATCACCATGGTCCGCGAGATGTTGCCGGTGATGGGGGGCGGACGGTAATCGAAGTCGGTCGCCACAGCCGCCAGAGTACGATCGGATGTAGGATACATCCGATCATAAGAGGTCTTACTCTTACTCGTAATCCCATTCCTAATCTTAATCTTTCTCCCTCTCCGTGCTCCGCCGAGAATCGCGGCAGGGAGCAAGAGCAAGATGAAGATGAAGATTAGGAAGTCGATTAAGAGCAGGAGTAAGAGCAAGAGAGGGAGCGAGGCAGGAAACGTCCGATCCTTACCGATTGACCGTGAAGCCGAAGGTCAGGCCCCCCAGGAACAGGTCCTGTTCGTTCTTGGCCACCAGCGCCGTGTCGGCAAACGGGAAGGGACGGATGACATTGCTGCGGCCAATTCCTTGGCCGAGGTTCATCATGAAAAAGCCGAAGCGGAGCGAAATGTCGCGGGTCAGCTCGTAGGCTGCCTCGCCGCGAATCTCGCCGCCCCAGACGAATTCCGAGAAATCGGTCGATTGCAAGAAGCGCTCCTCGATGATGATTTCCGGCAGCCCCCCGGTGTTGAAGTCGTCCACGCGAGTCAGCGTGGTATCCCGGTGCCGCGCCAGGAACTGCCAGTTTTGCAGGGCGATCGCCCGGAACTCGCCGGACAGGAGCCAGTGCCCCGATTGCTTGAACAGCCGCAATCCCAGTTGGCCGCCGAGCATGCTGTTTTCAAACACGTTCCGATGGGTCTGGTATTGTTCCCACGGCCCCTCGAAGATCTCGGGGCCGATGATGGGATTGCCAACGGCATCTTCGTCGTAGCGGTGGTAGTTGTCAGCCCGGCCAAAGTCCCTGATCAGCATGTACCGCAGGCCAATGAACGGCTCCAGCACCGCTCCGTTGTGAAACTGCTTGCGGCGCCAGGTGCGATTGAGCTCGAAGTTGGTAACCTTGATCACGTTGAGCGAGTCGGCCACGAGGTAGACCCGCGCCAATTGCGAGCCGTCGTTGCGATTGTTGAGCACCGGCTCCTCGCCGCTCCCCAACGGAAAATCGTCTTCGTTGAACCGGCCCAGCCTCTCCTGCCACACCGACAGCAGCTCGTTGGGGCCGTTCAGATGCCAGATCGATGCGCCCCAGCCGACGTGGTCGGCGGTCATGTAGCCGACGTCCCAGCGGTTGCCCCAGCCGAAGTCGCCGTCGCCGACGTCGTCAAAGGACGGATCCCCTTCGGGCCGGCTGGCGTTGATGTACATCCGGTCGTAGGTGACGTAGAAGCCCGTATTGGGGGGCTCGCCGCCGCCGAAGTCGGTCACTTCCGCCGGTGCAAAAAACTGCAAATCCGGATCGAATTCGTCGAACTCGATGAACGGATTGAGGCGGTTGTGGAATTCCGGTGACGTGGCGGGGAGTTCCCGGTATTGATTGGCGAAATCCTGGGCCTGGGCCGTAGCGGTCAGAGACACGGCCGCCAGCAAAGCGGCCAACCACGAATGCGGTCTGGTCAGCGACATGGGTTCAGCACCTTGAACTGTGCAGGCGTTACGCCGTGTCATCCCAGGGGGGAACGGCGGGCGGAAATCCTCTTTCCGCTTGTGACGGATTTATCGGGTATGCCTGTCGTTCAAGTTGAGTAAGAAAGGCAAGCAATTCCGAGATTTCCAGTTCTAACGGCGCGGTGGGCTGCTAGCGGAGGGTTCGGGGTTCGGGGTTCAGGGTTCAGGGTTCAGGGTTCAGGGTTCAGGGAATTTTGACTTTTGCACTTTGCATTGGACATTTTGCATTGTTTGGAACTCTCCGCTGCCGTTTCCGACCTCCGACCTCCGACCTCCAAACCCTGAACCCTGAACCCTGAACCCTCACCCGTGAATTGCCGCAACTCGCGCCACGCCGTATACTTCGGAGAATTCCCAGACGGGTCTTCCTCAGGAGCAATGGTTATGATGCGGAACTGGCTGCTAGCGGCGCTGCTGGCTACGTGTGCGTCCCTTCCGGCGAGCATGGCTCAGGAGAAGGCCGTCGAGCCGGATGCCAAGCCGGCCAAGACCAAGCCAGCCAAGCCCAAACCGGCCGCCGATCAGTTCATGCGCGTCCGCAAGGACGACCGCGGCCAGCCCCTTTCCATGGACACCGCCGTCGTCCATTACGTCCTGGCCGACGGCAGCAAGCCCGACGTCCAGGTCGATCTGATCGGGGCGATCCACGTCGGCGACAAGGCGTATTACGACCAGCTCAACAAGCTGTTTGAGTCGTACGACGCGGTCCTTTACGAACTGGTCGCCCCCGCCGGGACGCGGATTCCCAAGGAAGGCCGCAAAAACGGCGGCAGCGGCCATCCGATCGGCGCCATGCAGGACGGGCTCAAGTCGCTCCTCGATCTCGATCACCAGCTCGACTGCATCGACTACACCAAGGAGAACTTGATCCACGCCGACATGTCCCCCGAGGAATTCGCCAAGACCATGGCCGACCGGGGCGAGAGCTTCGTGCAGATGTTCTTCCGCCTGATGGGAGCAGGCATGGCCCAGCAGGGGCAGGGAACCTCCGACGCGGCAATCCTCATGGCCCTGTTCGCCAGCCCGGCCGAGCGGACCCACCGGCTGAAGGTCGAGTTCGCCAAGCAGATGGGCTCGATGGAAGGGCAGATGGCCGCCATCAACGGCGAGAACGGCTCGACGATCATCACCGAGCGGAACCGCAAGGCCTTCGAAGTCCTGGACCGCGAGCTCAAGGCCGGCAAGAAGAAGATCGGCGTCTTCTACGGCGCCGGCCACCTTCCCGACATGGAAGAGCGGTTGCTGAAGGATTTTCAGATGAAGCGCAACGGGGAAAAGTGGCTGACGGCCTGGTCGCTGGTGAAGCCAAAGAAGTAGCCTGGCGACC
>DATKDU010000115.1:0-14275 GCA_035512595.1 Pirellulaceae bacterium | reverse complement strand
GACGCGGATGTTCTCCCGAACCACCTCCAGGGCCGATTTGCCGCGGACCAGCCAGGGCGCGCGCTGAAACCGGAACTGCGTTTCTTCCGCTTTGGCGGCCTTCACATTGACGTGGTCGTAGGTGTGATTGCCGATCGGGTGCCCCTGTTTGGCTAGTTCCTGGAGCCACTGGACGTCGGGCTGCTCAAGCACGCGGCCGACGCAGAAGAAATGGATCACGCCGCCAGCGTCTTTCACGCGGCGGGCGATTTCCAGCGAGTAGTTCTTGGTGTCCTCGTCGAGGTTCCCCTTTTCGTAATTCCATTCGGTCATGCCGGGGCGTGGATACTGGGCGCTCATCTCCAGGTCGAGCGTGATGGCCAGCCGCGCCCGCGGCTCCTTGGGAAGTGCGTACTCTTCGGAGAGGGCTTCGGGAATCAGCGAAGGGGCGGTCGCGTCAGCAGCCGTTGACGGACTGGCATGCCCCGTCAACGAGCCAAGTGCCGCCGCCAGTGCGGCGCGGCAGAAAGCGCGGCGTGTCGTCGAGGTTTGCATCACGGCTGTTTTCCTTGCGCGACGCGTCGAACACTGCTGACCGGCGCAGGGAGCACGGGTGCATGCCAGAGCCGGACGCCGCCGTCGTAACTGCACGAGGCGAGCCACTGATTGTCCGGAGAAAACTTCACACACATGATCTTTTCCTTGTGGCCGCGCAGCGTAGAGAGTTCCTGTCCCGTATGCGGACCCCACAACTTGATCGTCAGATCCTCACTGCCGGTGGCGATCGTCTGTCCATCGTCACTGAAGGCAACGCACAGCACGCCGAGCAGGTGCCCTTTCAAGGTGAATCGACGCTTCAGCGTGTGCGGGTCCCAAACGATCACCGAACCGTCGCGGTTGCCTGTCGCCAAGAGCTGCCCATCGGGTGAAAAGGCCACCGCCCATACCTCGTCGCCACTCTCAAGCACCTGCGGCTTGTCCAACTCCGGATACCTGTAGAGATACGTATTGCCGTCTTCACTGGCGAAAGCGAGCAGTGAACCGTCGCGAGAAAAGGCGATCGACTTGACCTTTTTGTCGTTATTCTGACTGTCGTTAAGCGACTTGATTTGCCTGCCGCTGGCGACGTCCCAGACAATGACCGCCTGTGCTCCGGTGACGAGCACGTTCCGGGTGGGATGAAAAGCCGCTGAATAGACCCGTCCCGAGTGTCCTTGCAGACCTTTGATCAGTTCCCCGGTCGGCATTTTCCAGAGCCGCACCTTCTCGGGATACTCAGTTGATTCCTCCAAGCTGGTTGTGGCCAGGATCGTTCCGTCGGGTGACAGGGCAACCGCCGCCACCGTCCCTTTCTGATTCAGCAGGTCCTTGATCAACTTTCCATCGGAGGTCCGCCAGAGCTTCACGGTTTGATCGTCACTGCCGGTGATCAACATCGAACTGTCGTGAGTGAACGTGGCGGACCACGCTTCTACATCATGTCCCACCGGCTGCTCCGGTCGTTCGTCGAATGGTTGCCAAATGCTCGCTTGACCCTCCCCTCCCGCAATGATCAATCCCCGACTGTCCTGGGTAAAGGTCAGCCCACCGGTCCCCGTCAGCCCTAGATTTTTCTCCTTCACGATTTCGCCGGTGTCAGCACTGAGAACTCGAACTTTCTCTCCTAACGTCACTGCCGCAAGCCACTGGCCATCGGGGGAAATGGCGACGCTGGACCGTGGATATTCATTTTCGGGCGACTTCAATAGCGTCTGGCGGGCAGGCAGGTCCCACAACCTCCAATTCCCTTTTTCGTCGCACGTGAAACTACGATGCTCCTGAACCGAAATGGCAATGCTGCAGACCGGCGCCTCATGCCATTTAATGATTTCCGGACGCTTTGTCAGATCGTCCAAGGAACGAATCTGGATATCGTTGTTTTGGGTGCCGAGCAACAATTGCCTGCTGCGGGGAGCAATGGCCATCGAAGTGATCTGCCGTCCATTGGAAAGCGGGCGCCGCTGCTTGATCTGGCCGCTGCCAGGATCCCAAACGGTCAGAAGTCCCGAAGAAAAACCTGCGACCAACGTCTCCTCGTCCCCAAACCCCAGACCGACAATTGGCGACTCCCTGGCCGATTCCGCCATGCGACTGCGCTTCCAGTCGGAAGTGGACCAGGCCATCACTCCGCCGCGTGAATCGCCGGCTGCCAGCAGCTTTCCGTCCGGAGAAAACGCGACGTGCCGCACGCTTTCCTTCAGGCCATACAGGCGCGCCAGCTCCAGCCCCGTTGCCGCCTGCCACACCCGCACTGAAGCATCGTCGCTTCCCGTCGCGATTAGGTTACCGTCCGCGGAGCAAGCCACAGCGTTGACAAACTTTCCGTGACCTGGCAGGTGAAAAACCTCAGCTCCCCGGCACTGGTTCCACCAATACCGCCAGGCAAACTCGCGCAAGTCTTGTTCGTCACCCTGGGGAAATGTCTCGTGCAGCGCCTCGGTCATCTGCCGCAGGCTGCCGGCATTGGCGAACTGCTGCGCGACGCGGAGCTTGGCCCCCAGGCTGCGGCGGCGGTTCTCTTCAGCCCGCTCTTCGGCCACCTGCCGCAATGCGTCCAGCGACCTGGCATGCTCGCGTTCGTTCTTGATCAGGATTGCCAACTCGGCATTCTTCGCCGACAGTTCCTGATTGTGCAGGTAAAGCTGCGCGACGAATCCGATCGCCAGGCAAATCGCTGCCGCCGAAAGGAGCGACAAGGCCGGATGCCGCGAAAAGGTGCGCCGCATCCGCTCGGCAAGCGACAAGGGCCGCGCGGTCACCGGCTCCCCGCGGAGGAAGCGGTTCAAGTCGCTGGCCAGAGCGGCGGCACTCGGATACCGGCGGAGCGGGTCCTTCTCGAGGCAAGTCAAGCAGATCGTCCGCAGGTCGGCCGGAATCCGGCGGCGGACCTTGCTGGGAAAGGCCGCCTCGTCTCCTTCCACGCGCTTCAGCGTCGCCAGTTGCGATGCGGCGACCAGCGGCGGCGCTCCGGTCAACAGCTCGTACAGGATCACTCCCAGGGAATAAACATCGGTCGTGACCCCGACGTCGGCATTCCGTCCGGCGGCCTGCTCAGGGGCCATGTAATTGGCCGTCCCCATCACCACGCCGTGCATGGTGGAATCTTGCTGGCCGTCGATTACCTTGGCCAGGCCGAAGTCCGCGATCTTGAGCACCCAGCCATCCAGCAGCCGTCCGGAGCTCGATTGCGGATTGGGGATTGCGGATTGCGGATTGGATTCATGATCCGCAATCCGCAATCCGCAATCCGCAATTGCCTCATGCCGGCTGGCTAGCAGGACGTTCGACGGTTTAAGGTCCCGGTGCAGTACGCCCCGCGTGTGCGCATGGTGAATCGCGGCAGCCAGTTCGGCGACGATTTGGGCGGCCGGGCGCGGTTCGAGCGGCGCGTTGTCGCGCGCGAGCCAGTCCTGCAGCGTTCCGCCGTCGCAGTACGCTGCCGCGGTGAAGCACACCGGCCCTTCGCAGCCGACTTCATACACGTGCAGGATATTGGGGTGGTCGAGCCGCGCGGTCGCCTCAGCTTCGCGGAGGAAGCGCAACCGCAGCTCGTCGTTGGCAAGGACAGCGGGCCGCGGAACCTTGATCGCCACTTGCCGCTTGAGCGAAGGATCGGCCGCCAAAAAAACGACGCCATGCCCCCCGCGTCCCAGTTCGCGGATAATCTCGTAGCGGCCAAAGCGGGCATAGGCCGCGGGGCCGCTGTGGTGGGAGCTGCCGGGTGTTTGTTTGGGCCAGAGCTGGTTGAGAAGCTTCAGGCAGTCTTGCGCCTTTTCCAGCCGCTCCCGCAGGCCGTCCACGCTCGTGGAATGTTCTGGAAGCTGCGTGGGCGTGCTTTTGCCGCTGGCCAGCCGCTCGTCCCAAGCCGCGAGCAACTGCACGAACACGTCCTCGGCCGGATCGGCCGGGGAGAGCGCGTCATTGGGAGGAGGAATCATCGCTGTGGCCTAACTCTTCTTGTAGCTTCTCCACGGCCCGCGCCCACAGCTTGCGGGCGGAATCCGCCGTCCGTCCCAGCTTGCCGCTGATTTCCTCGAAGGACAGATGCTGCTGATTGCGGAGCACGATCACCTGCCGGTATTCGAGGGGGAGGCGCGCCAGGGCGGTGTCGATGGCCGCGATGCGTTCTTTCTTGATGGCCCACTGGCTGGGAGTTTGCTGCGGACTGGTTAACTCCGGCCCAACTTGGCGCGACGAGTTATCCTCCTGGATGGGGATCTCCACCCCAGCATTCCGTTTTTCCGTCTCCAACCAAAAGCGGCGAAAGTTTTGGACGTTGTGCAGCAGTATCTGCCGCAGCCAAGCCAGCATCTCGTCCTGCGTCGAGCCGCTGAACTTCTCAAAGTCGCGCTGGGCTTCGAAAAACGTCTCCTGAACCAGGTCCGAGCCCCCTCCCTTGGCCTGGAGCTGCTCGTCCAACTCCCGGTTGGCGACCAGAAGCAGGTACTGACGACAAATCTCCAGCACCTTGCCCAGCGATTCATTGGAACCGCGCCGAGCGGACTCGAGCAATTCCCGGAACTGCGCGCCGGAATCCCATTCCCCCGATTGGCTCACATGCCATCCTTTCAATGCCGATCCCCCAAGTTGACCGGCCTCGCTCGTTCCAGGGCTTTAGTATGTCCAACCCTGACGAATGACGCAAGGAATCTGCCGCGTCACGGCCGGCAAGACCTACGTAGCCGGACTCGTCAGAGTTCGGGCATGGGCCGCCGAACATGTAAAACCGCGACCACTGGTCGCGGCTTTCCAGAGGCCTTGGCGGCGAGCCGAGTGCCCGCATCGGCCAGCCCAAGCGGGAGTTTGTCTTGTTCCCTGCCCCTGATTGTGCCACACTGAACGGGACCTGCCTGGGCAGCGGCGCCCCTGCTGCGGAATCCGCCGCCGCCCCTGAATCCTGCCGAGCCATACCATGCCCACCTGCCCCTTGTTTCACCACTGCATCCTGGTTGCTGCCCTGGCAATGGTGATGGCCCGTCCTGCGACAGGCCAAGCCCAGGAGTCCACGCCGGCTTCAGCGCCGTCTCTGCGCCGGCCAATTGCCGTCTGGCCGTCAGCCGACGGCTGCACCGCCCTGGTTGCCAATCAGCGCAGCGGAAGTCTCTCCCGCGTGGATATCGCCGCTCGCAAAGTGGTCCTGGAACAACCGGTTGGCAAGCATCTGACCGCCTGTGTGGAAGTCGATGGTGCAGCGGGACACTATCTGCTGACTGACGATGAAGTGCATGAACTGCTGCTGGTATCCGCGCCCGCGGACAAGCCAATCGAGGTCCTACAGCGGCTGGCGATCAGCCCCTATCCGGTCGCGGTCGTGGTCGCCCCGGACGGCACGGCGGCATTCGTCTCTTCGCTCTGGTCGCGGCGGCTGACGAAGGTGCGGATCGACATCGCGGCACCGCAGCCGCTGGCGATCGACAAGCAGGTGGACCTGGCGTTTCCGCCGCAGGCGCTGGCTCTCCTTGCCGATCGCAGCCGCCTGATCGTGGCCGACGCGTTCACCGGCCGGCTGACGGTCCTGTCGTCGGCAGACCTGACGCCCACCACCGAGCGGAGTTTTCCCGGTCACAACGTCCGCAGCATGCTCGTCACGGCCGACGGCCAAAAACTGCTCGTCGCCCACCAGATGCTCAACGACCTGGCCCACACGATCCGCAACGACGTCCACTGGGGCATGCTGATGAGCAACGACCTCCGCTGGTTGAAGGTCGAATCGGTGCTGGCCGGCGGCAAGGAACTGTACTTCGGCTCGCACATGCACCCGCTGGGAGAAGCAGGCCGCGGTGCTGCCGATCCCGCCGGCATTGCCATGTCCAAAACCGGCACGGTCGTCGTCGCCCTCGCCGGCACGAACGAAGTCGCCATGGGAAAGGAATCCGACTTCAGCCTCTTTCGGCTCAAGGTCGGCAAGCGGCCGACCGCCGTGGCCATTACGCCCGACGGTGCTTCGGCATTGGTGGCGAACATGTTCGACGACTCGATCTCCATCGTCGATCTGGCGGCTCGCGAAGAGGTCGCCAGAATCAAGCTGGGGGAAATGCCGAAGCTGTCGCTGGCCGACCGTGGCGAAGTGCTGTTTCACGACGGCAAGCTGGCGCACGACGCCTGGATGACCTGTGCGAGCTGCCATCCGGGGGGACACACGATCGGCCAGCTCAACGACAATTTCAGCGACTTGTCGTTTGGGGCACCCAAGCGCGTGTTGTCTCTCCTGTCGCAGAGCGACACGGCCCCTTACGCCTGGGTCGGCGCCAATGCGGACCTGGCGACGCAAATCAAGAACAGCATCGAGAAGACGATGCAGTTCAACGGCGACGCGCCGGAACATACCGTGCAGGCGATTGCCGCGTATCTCGAGACGCTCAAGCTGCCGCCGCCGCTAGCCGACCTGCGCGGCACGCGCGATGAGGGGGCCATTACCCGCGGCAAGGCGGTCTTTGAGGCCCGCGACTGCGCCCGCTGCCACGCTCCGCCGACGTACACCACGCCGCAGGTTTACGACGTGGGGCTCAAGGACAAGGAAGGGAACACCGAGTTCAACCCGCCCAGCCTCCGCGGCATTTCGCACCGGGAGCAGTTCTTTCACGACAACTCGGCTGCGTCGCTGGAAGACGTTTTCCTGAAGCACGCGCATCCGGGGGACGAGAAGTACGATGCCGCCGAGATCCGCGATCTGGTGGAGTTTCTGCGGAGTCTGTAGACCGGATCAGTGTTTCTCAGCCAGGCGGCATTCATGCGAGCCGACGCGAGCCTAACGCCGCCGAAGCTACGCATTGTGCATTTGTTTCTCTGGACGGCCGCGGCGGCGCTGGTGCTGCTCGTCATTCGACCGGCCCTTGAAGAGCCGCACGGCTCGCTCCACCGCGCGACAATGTTCCGAGCGCTCTACGCGGCCTACAGCGTCATAGGCGGAGTCTTTGTCGCCGGACTTCTGTATTGGATGTTTGCGATCGGCCCTCGAATTGTTTTAGCACGCGCGCCAACGGAGAGCTGGGGCCGTCATCCCGGTCATTGGCTGCTGCTACTCGGTGGAATCGAAACGGTCTGCGGGCACCTGGCGGCGCTTGTACTGCGGCTGTTCGGCCAACCCCGTGAGTTTCCTGACATCGGAGCTTTCTTTGTGGCCGGTTATCTGGTGAGCACACTGGTTACGGTCGCGCTCTGGATTCATCTCGCCTGGCGCGCCGACTGGTCCGCCACGTGGCGAATCGGAGTATTGGTATTAGCGTTCATGCGGACGGTCTGCTGCTTCGCCAGCCCGTGGGGTTCGTCGGCCGCCGTCATCGGCTCCGCGAATTTCGTAGCCAACGAAATGGAGCGGAGTGACCTGGTAATCCCGCTGACGTTGCCCACGATCGCCTTCGCTGGCCTCTTTCTGGTAGCGCCGCTGGATGACTGGAGACGTTCGACGCCGCGCGACTTGTTTCACTACGTTGGGCTCGTGTCCACATTACTGCTCTTCGTCTGGATCTGGTGCTGGGCAGGGGTCGTCTCGTGGGTCCACTGATCCTGCGGCGCGCGCCGGCGCGCAAAAAAAGACCCGGCCTCTTGCGAGGCCGGGTCCCAGGTAGCTCGTAGATCTTGGTGATCTTTACGAGATGGTGGCTGCCGCTAGGCAACCCGCCGGCTGCCTTAGCAGGCACCACCTCGGCTGGTACAGACATTACTCACTAGACCACCTCCTTTCTCACTAGAAACACCCCGGTTCAGCCAATGCCGAAAGAACGGCCTACTACGGGCCCTAGTCCTGTCGCACGCGCGTACGTGCGACCCGATCATGCTATGATTCTCGAAACCCTTTCAAAAGGCAAGAGGTAAAAATACGAATCCACCGTAGCACGCACGCTCGGTGCTGTGCGCCGTGGAGGACGGCCCTTCCGGGCCGTCCATGTCGGCCCGGAAGGGCCGACCTACCTCCGATTATCTCCGCGAACCAGAACCACGCTATCTGTGTCTGACGCCGCCATTGCCGTCGAAAACCTCAGCAAGACCTATGTCGAGGGGCTCATCTTCCGTAAGCGGCAGTTGGCGCTCAAGGACCTGACCTTGGAGGTCCGCCGGGGCGAGATTTTCGGACTTTTGGGGGCCAACGGCGCCGGCAAAACGACGTTCATCAAGATCCTCCTGGGGATCATCCGCAAATCGGCCGGAAAAGCCACGCTGCTCGATTTTCCCGCCGGCGATCGCCGCGGACGAAAGCGGGTTGGCTACCTGCCGGAGAATCTTCGCGTCCCGCGGCATTTGACCGGCCTGACGGCGCTGGAATACTACGGCCAGCTCAGCGGAGTGCCGATGAGCGAGATTCGCCAGAAGCGAATGCCGCTCTTGGAGATGGTCGGCATTGCGCCGCGGGCCAAGGACAGCGTGCGGACGTATTCCAAGGGGATGCTCCAGCGGCTGGGGCTGGCGCAGGCCATGCTGCACGATCCAGATTTACTGATCATGGACGAGCCGACCGACGGCCTCGATCCGGTCGCCCGCAGCCAGGTCCGCGGCTTTCTGGTCGAGCTGAAGCGGCAAGGCAAAACGATTTTTCTCAACAGCCACATCCTCCAGGAAGTGCAGCTCGTCTGCGACCGCGTGGCGATTCTGGACAAAGGAGTGCTGCGGCGCGTGGGGAGCGTGTCGGAGATCACCACCGATCCCGCGCTGGCCGCCCGCGTGGGGGTCAACGGCGACCAGATCGAGCTACACCTGGAGCTATCGGGTGACAGATCCCTGGCCCAGCAGACGCTCAACTTCTTCCGCGTCGTCGAGTTCCACTCGGTTGAACTATCGCGTCACCAGCTCGTGCTGCACGTGCAGTCGCAGGAGGAGGTCGATCGGCTGATCGATCAACTCCGCCGGGCGAATCTGAGCATTATGAACCTCACGCGGCGGCGGGCGACGCTGGAGGATGCGTTCCTCGACATCGTGCAGGCGACGGCGGCACCGGACTAGACGGAAATCCTAAGCACGAAATCCGAAATCCGGAACAAATTTGAAAGAAGGAAATGCTAATGTTCCAAACTGGTTAGGCTCGGATCTGCGTCTGTTTCAGTCATTCGGATTTTGACATTCGGATTTGTTTCGGATTTCGTGCTTCGGATTTCGGATTTATCCCCCATGCGACCTTATCTGGCCGTCATCAAAGACTCCTTCCGTGAAGCCATTCACAGCCGCGTGCTGTGGATCCTGCTGATCGTGATCACGCTGTTCCTGCTGCTCATCGCGCCGGCCGGCTATCGGGTGACGCTGACGACGACGTTCAATTGGACCGACGTGCAGGACGCCCGGCAGCTCGTCGAACGTCTCAGCGAAAAGGGCCAGAGCATCACCGCGACGCGCGAAAAGCGAATTTGGGAGCTGATCCATCAGCCGACGCGCGAAGACCTGCAAAAGTTCGCCCGCGTCAAGGAAGTCAGCGATCGCGACTACATGCTGGGCAAGCAAAAGCTGGTGCAGGCGCTCAATGAGCTGCTTCTCGAGCGCGGCCTTCACGATCCGGAGCTGTGGCCAGCCGCCTCTCTTTCCAAGGAAGCCCGCGATCTGGCCGAGAAGCCGCGGCAAAAACTCTCCACCGATGAGCTGGGGCGGCTCAATCGAATCCTCATCGAGTCGGCACTCCCCGGCCAGTTCGCCTACCGCTCGGCCGAATCGGTCCGCCCGACCTATCTGGGATTCGTGCTCATCGAGCAATTCCCGTTCAGCAAGACCCAGACCGAAATGGTCCTCCGCGATTGGATTCTGCCGTGGACGATGCAGATCATCGTCGGCATGATCGGCATTCTCACGGCCGTCCTCGTCACCAGCCCGATCGTGCCGCAAATGTTCGAGCCTGGCTCGATCAATCTGCTCCTCAGCAAGCCGGTCTCGCGGTCGCTCTTGTTTTTCTCAAAGTTCATCGGCGGCTGCGCGTTCATCCTGCTGTGCAGCGGCTACCTGATTCTCGGCCTGTGGCTGATCGTCGGCTATCAAACGGGCATTTGGAACCGCGGCATGTTGTGGTGCGTCCCGGTGTTCATGTTCCTGTTTTTGATCTACTACGCGGTCTCAGCACTAGCTGGCGTGATCTGGAAGAGTGCCGTGGTGTCGGTAGTGGTCTCGGCCGTGTTCTGGATCATCTGCCTGTTCGCCGACACCACCACTTTTCTGTTTGACGAACAAGTCCGCTCCCGCTATCAGATCGTCCGCGTCGTAGAAGCTGACGAGACAACGATTGCCGTCCTGGAGCGCGGCCAGTTGTTCCGCTGGAATGGTGATGAACGCTCGTGGCAGGAAATCGGCGCGGAAAGGCGGCGTGACGACGTTCTTCCGAAGACGATCGGACCCTTTTTTCACGAGAAGACAGGGCAATTGGTGTTGGGGACCGGCTGGCGGATGCCGCTGGGTTTTGGGCAGCCCACTCTGCAGGTCAAATTGTCACTTGCCTCGGAGGGCTGGCAGATGAAGGCCGGTCCGTCGCTTCCAGATAGCACGGCAACGTTCTTTTTCGATCCTCAGCAGTCGCTGCTGGCGGTCAACTCCGAGGGCGTTCATCGGTTGCCCACGGATCCGGCTCCGCCCAAGGCCGACATCAAGGTACTGGGCTTCAGCATCCCGCTCGGTACGCAGGGGTTCCAGCGCGCCAGTGACGACAGCCTGAAATGGGATGAGCCGCTGGACGCAGCCATTCATCCGCAGTCGGGCGTGATTGCCGTCTACTCGCGGGGCAAGGTGCAGCGCGTTTCGCTGGACGAGGGGAAGAAGCGATTCATCGGCGGCGAGATGCTGGAACTCGAAGGAGACCCGGCGCAGGGAGTCGCCATTGCGTATGCTGGCAATACGGTCGTCGTGGCCCGGGCGGACGGCACTATCTGGGTGATCGATGCGGCGACGTGGAAAGTGCGGAGCAAATTCAGCCCCGATCCCGATACGCAGCCGCGATTCTTGACCGCCGATCCGAACGGCAAATGGTTCGCCGTCTTGAACCAGAACAACTATCTGTGGCTCATCGACGCGGCAGCCGGCACGATAAAAAAGGCGCCGGTCCGCGGCCAGGGGGACATCTCTGCCGTGGCGTTCGGCAGCCAGGGAATGCTCGTGGCCGACCGCATTCACCGCGTGACGACCTATGACCTCGAGCATTTCGCCCGCCGCACGGCGATCGGCCCGCCCCTATCGGTGATCGAGATGATTTACTACTACGGCATCACGCCGGTCTACACCGTCTTTCCCAAGCCGCGGCTTCTCGATCAAACGGTCAACTATTTGATCACCGGCAAAGAGACGCAGGATTGGGGCGTGGCCACCGGCGACCTGGAGCTGAAGCGTGACAACTTGCGTCCCTGGCGGCCGGTGAAGAGCAGCCTGGCGTTCGTCCTGGTCGTGCTGGTCATCGCCTGCATCTACATCGAGCGGCATGAGTTTTAGGGGCCGCACACCACAAGCCTGAAGCGCAAGCGAAGGAAAGCCATCCATTGGCAAGCATAGGTGTCCTTCGCTTGCGCTTCAGGCTTGTGGCGTCACAGCGCCGCCGCGGCATTCCAGTCGGCCCGCGTCAGCCGCCCGTCGTGGAGCGCGGATGCCACGAGTGCCGCCGTACAGCCGGCGTCGGCAATTCGCTTGAGGTCGTCAATACTCCGCACGCCGCCGCCGGCAATCAGCTCGAGCTGCGGATATTCTGCTTTCAGCTCGCGGCACAAGTCGAGCGTCCGCGTCCCGCCGCTGGTGCCGACGTCGGCCAGGTCGAGGACGATCATCCGCGTGATCCCTGTTTCCAGGACGCGGGACGCAATCTCGGGGGGATCAAGCGACTGCCAAGATGGATGCTTCGTCAGCGGACGGCCGTCTTTCATATCCAGACTGAAGATCAGCGGTAGGCGAATCAGCGGCACAATTTGAGAAAGCGACCATCCGTTCATGGCCAGCGACTCGAGTCCCACGATGCACTCGGCATCGATGCGTCGATTGCGGCACGTTCCCCAAGCCTGTCCAAGTAATTCCGGCTCACCAAGTCCCGCGTCCAGCCATAACCGCATACCGGTGCGCGAAATCGCCTTCCACGCCTCGATCTGCCAGCAGTCCCGCTCGATCGCATCGAGATCCGCCACGTAGCACGTCGTCGCGCCGAAGTGCTCGACAAACGCGGCGGCAATCGCGCCGGGATCACTGCCGCGGACGAGTTGGCTCTCGATCGGCCGGTATTCGCTCCGCCGGCCGCCAATGCCGCGGACGACCTGGCCGCCGAGGAGATCGATGACGGGGATGATTTGCATGGGGAGCGTCGGCGCGAGGGGAAATAGCAGAATAATGGGTGCAGAATAATGGGAGGAGAGGAGATCGAGTCCTGTGGGTATCAACTTCCGTTGACTTCCATTATTCTGCTCTCATTATTCTGCATCCCGCCGGAGACGCACCATGCCGACTCGCCCTTTGCTCACCATCGTTCTGCTCATCCTTGGTTGGTTTCCGGCGGTCGCCGCTGAACCCGCCGACAAGGTCCTCAACGTCGCCGTCGTGACCACCGTCTGGCACCACAACTCGCACGCCGACGTGATTGCCGGCCGGCTCGTGCAAGGATACACGCTCGACGGCAAGGGGGAATTCCCGAAAATGAAGCTGGTGTCGCTGTACGTGGACCAGCAGCACGAGCAGGACAAAAGCCGGCCCTTCTCCGAGCAGTACGGCTTTAAGATCTACGATACGATTGCCGAGGCGCTCACGCTCGGCGGCGACAAGCTGGCCGTCGATGGGGTTCTCGTCGTTGCCGAGCATGGCAAGTACGAGAAGAATAAATCGGGGGGCACGATGTATCCCAAGCGGCGGTTCCTCACGGAAGTCTTCCAGGTCTTCGAGAAGTCGGATCGCATCGTGCCGGTCTTCTCCGACAAGCACGTGGCCGACAACTGGAAGGATATCGAGTGGATCTATGGCGAAGCTCAGCGGCTCAAGGTGCCGATGATGGCCGGCTCGTCGCTGCCGACGCTGTGGCGTTATCCTCCCGAAGACGTGAACCCCGGCGAGGGGCTCAAGGAGATCGTCGCCACCAGCTACCACACGCTGGACGCCTACGGCTTTCACGCCCTGGAGATGGTGCAGTGCCTGGCCGAGCGCCGCCGCGGAGGGGAGAGCGGCATCAAGCAGGTCCGCTGCCTCGACGGCGATGCGGTGTGGGAAGCGGGCCGCGCGGGCCTGTTCGACAAGCGGCTGCTCGACGAAGCGATCGGCCGGTTCAAGGAGCGGCCGCTGGCTGCGGGCAAAGACATCCAGGACGTGGCCCGCAAGATCAACCTGATGCACGTCGAATACACCGACGGCTTCAAGGCCAGCGTGATCAGCGAGAACAGCGGCATTTTCGCCGAGTGGGCGGTCGCCTGGCGCCGCGAGGACGACACGACTCGCTCCACCACCTTCTGGACGCAGGAAGCCCGGCCTTTCATGCACTTCACTTACCTGGTGAAAGGCGTCGATCAGATGATGCACACGGGCCAGCCAACCTGGCCCATCGAACGCACCGTGGTCACCAGCGCCGTCCTCGACGCCGCACACATCAGCCAAAAACGAGGCGGCCAGATCGTCGAAACTCCGTATCTGGCCGCCTTCAAATACCCGACCCCCGAATGGACCTTCCAGCAGCCTCCCGAGCCGCCAATGGGACGGCCGATTCAGGAGCAGTGAGCGGTGAGTGATGACTCGCGATTGTTCACCACTCACCACTCACCATTCACCACTCACTCCAATCCGCCTACGGGGCCGGCGCTTCGATCCGCCGCGGCGCGCCTAGCGGAACAATCTGGACAACGACGATTTCCAGATCGATGTCTCCTTCATTCTGGAGGATATGCGCGCGTCCGGCATCCTCCACAAAACCGCTGCCCGCCGGGTAGACGTTCGGCGTTTCCGGATCATCGGCCTGATAAAAGGTCGCTGTGCCGGCTTTGACCGAGATGATGGAGGGACCGGGGTGCAAGTGCCAGCCGCTAAACCCACCGGGGACCACCTTGATGTGCGTGACGTAGACGTCCGACAGTCCCCTGGTTTTGAACTCGACCTCCCAGTCGTCGGTTTCGGCCGTGGTATCGATCTCGTCCAGCACCACAGGCCCCGAGAGGCCGGTGCTGGTCGTGCCCGATCCAGGCGTCGCCCAAGCGACCCTCCAGGCAATGAGCCCCAAAGCACACGCGACGCAGGCTCCCGCCAACGTCACCTTCCAGGTTCTCGTGTTCATTCGGCGTAACATGGATTCTCTCCTGTGGTCTGCGTTACAATGAAAAGACATCGCTCCCAGCGCACAGACCAA
>DATKDU010000114.1:0-3088 GCA_035512595.1 Pirellulaceae bacterium | reverse complement strand
GACTGGACGCTAAGCGAACACATCTTGTGCGCTGCGTTTGTCATTGCCGCGGGGGTGGCGCTGCGGGCGACGCTCGCGGAATGGTGCCTGCTGGCGCTGTGCGTCGGCGCGGTCCTCGGCGCGGAGCTGTTCAACACGGCCCTCGAACAGCTCGCCCAGGCGATCGACCGCGAGCACAACCCGCAAATCGGCGCTGCCCTCGACATGGCCGCCGCGGCCGTCCTCGTCGTCGCGCTGGCCGCAGCAGTCGTTGGCGCGACGGTGTTTGGTTACCGGCTGGGGGTGATGCTCGCCTGGTGGCCGGAGTGAGGACATCCGCTTTTCGCACAGAGGCACAGAGCAGGCAGAAAAAAGGTCGCTGTGCAAGAAACAAAGCATGTCGAATCCTGCAGCGGCTTGAAGCCTGTGTTACGATGCGGTCACCCGAATTCTTAAACACCCGAGAACTGAGCATGTCCCGGTCCCTCGCATTCCTCATCGTCATGGCACCTCTCGCTGTGGCCCTCGCTGACGAGCCCGCAAAGCCTGCCCGCCCGAAAGTCGTCCTCACCGACGAAGCAAAAAAGGTCCACTTCGCATCGTTCGTCTTCGACGGCCACAACGACCTGCCGTGGGAGATGCGGACCAGGCACGATTCGTCGTTCGACAAGACCGACATTGCGATCCCGCAGCCGAGCGTACACACGGACATTCCGCGGCTGAAGCAAGGGAACGTCGGCGCCCAGTTCTGGAGCGTTTACGTCCCGTCGGAAACGGGCAAACGGGGCGTCGCCTTGCAGCAGACGCTGGAGCAAATCGACCTCGTGTACGCGATGATCAAGCGTTATCCAGAGACGTTCGAGCTGGCTCGCACGGTGGCCGACATCGAGAGGATTCGCGCTGGCGGCAAGATCGCCTCGCTGATCGGCGTCGAAGGGGGGCACAGCATCGAGGACTCGATCGCCAGCCTGCGGAAGCTGCGCGAGCTAGGGGCGGCCTACATGACGCTGACCCATAGCGACACGCTCGCCTGGGCCGATTCGGCGACCGACGCGGGAAAGCACGGCGGCCTCTCCCCTTTCGGCGAGGAAGTCGTCCGCGAGATGAACCGCCTGGGCATGCTCGTCGATCTGTCGCACGTCTCGGATGAAACCATGAAAGATGCAATCGCGATCAGCAAGGCGCCGGTGATCTACTCGCACTCGTCGGCCCGGGCGATTGCCGACCATCCGCGGAACGTCCCCGACGACGTGCTCAAGCTCGTCAAACAAAACGGCGGCATCGTCATGGTCAATTTCTATTCGGGCTTCGTCGTCCCCGAAGGGGCCCAGCGGATGCGGCAGATGTTCGACGTGATGCGCGAGCTAAGGCAGAAGTACAAAACCGAGGCAGAAGTCACCCGCGAGCGCCGCCGCTGGGAGGAACGCAATCCCTATCCGGCCGGCACCATTCACGACGTCGTCGATCACATCGACCACATCGTCAAAACCATCGGCATCGACCACGTCGGCCTCGGCTCCGACTACGACGGCA
Source organism: Pirellulaceae bacterium (assembly GCA_035512595.1). GTDB lineage: Bacteria > Planctomycetota > Planctomycetia > Pirellulales > Pirellulaceae > DATKDU01. Next base: position 1,576 of record DATKDU010000114.1, on the reverse strand, counting down.
TCACCAAGGTCCCCGCGCAGCTCGAAGACGTCTCCACCTACCCGCTGATCACGCAGGAACTCCTCAACCGAGGTTACAAGCCCGAGGACATCCACAAAATCATGAGCGGCAGTATCCTGCGGGTGATGAAGAAGGCGGAGGAAGTGGCCGAAAGCAAGTAAGTGAGGGGAGGCGTCCGTTGCCGTTGAATGACCAATGACCAAATCCCAATGACCAATGTTCGATTCCATTGGTCATTGGGATTTGGTCATTCGAAATTCGCCTGTCCGCGGGGGAAGGAACGGCAGCAAGCTATCCATTTTTGTCAGCCGGATGTAAACTGACAAACACAGACGCGGCACGGTTTCAACAGGGGCGAGCCGCCATTTCCTGCCCGGAGGCAGGACTTTCAGGCAGGCTGGAAACCTGCCGCACGGAGAGGTTTCATGTCGATCGTTGCCTGTCCTCGCTGCGGGGACAAAGTGTCACTTCCCCCGGCGGCATCTCCCGCCGCGCTGGTCCAGTGCCCCCTGTGCTGCGAAGAGTACTATCTCTCCGATGTGCTGATTCAATTGCCGCCGATGCTGGTCGTGGTCGGCGGGCGTGCGGCAGCGGCGGAAGAGGGGGACTATCGTCTGGCGGAGCCGGTCGCGGCGGCGGTCAGCCAGGCGGCATTCGATACCGGCGTTGGCTCCAGTGCGACTCGGCCGCAGTTGCGGACCGTCTCCCGCCCGCGGCGGCAGGAGAAGAGCGCCGTCGGCGAGATCGTCAAGGTCGTGCTCGGCGGAGCGGCGGGATTGGCCGGCGGCCTGCTCGTGCTGTGGTGGTTGTTTGGCGTGGATGTCGGCGAACTCGGTCCCAAGCTGTCGAAAGTAGACTATCTGCGGTTCCTGGTGCCGGAGAAGCTGTGGGATCAATCGGTGCGGAGCGGGAAGGGGTCGGCAAAGCGGGAACCGGTCGCAGCCGACGCCAGACAAGCCGATGACAACGGCAAGAAAGGGAATGCCGTCGGCGGAGAAAGTCGCGTCGCCGGCGATGCCAGCGGCGCGGCTCCGGTCGGCAGCGGTAGCAACGAGCCGGAAAAGAACGAGCAGCAGGCTGACCCGTTCCTGTCGCTGGACGATTTCAGCGCCCCCAGCAAGCCAGCAGCCGGCGACGCTGTCGAGTTGACTCTCGATGATCCTCTTTCGGCAGTCACGCCCCCCAAGAAGGGCGGGGCGGCGAAAGCCAACGACGATCGGCCCGCCGAACCAACCGGTGACAGCCCGCAGGACAAGGAATCGAACCCCCAACCGCCGCCCGACCCGGCCGAAGAGAAGCCTGCCACGCCTGCGCTCCCCGCCGGCAAGGCGACCGAAGAAGACGCTCCGGACAAGCCGTCTGCTGAAAAACCGGGGGACGAGAAAAAAGGGGCTCCGGCCGAGGAAGCTGCGCCGGAGTAAATGGAGTCCGCCGGGTCCTCATTCATGCCTGTTGTAAACCATTAGAAATGTCCCCTGTTTGGCGCAGGTAGAAATGTCCCCTAGGGGGTTACGTAATTCGCCGTGGGGTTGGACTGCGTAGCGCAGGGAGCGCAGCGACCGGAGCGGAGCAGTCC
>DATKDU010000113.1:0-20504 GCA_035512595.1 Pirellulaceae bacterium | reverse complement strand
GTGCTGGACCTGCGGCAGCTCTTCACGCGCCCGGCGGCGCGCATCGTGCCATATTCGACGCCGGTTCCCAGCGTGTTTCTGTGCTCAGCATCCACTCCGCCAGGCGGCGGTGTCCACGGAATGTGCGGCTATTTCGCCGCTCAGGCAGCGCTGCGCACGGTCCTGAGGTGACCAATATCTGCGCTGGTTAACCCAGAGGGAACAGTTGCTTTTCCCCCGGCGGCCCCTTACCCTGACCTTCGCTGTCGGGGTTCGCCCCGCGGCAGGCCCCGGATGTTCCTGCCCCGCGCCTGGGGCTTTTTGATGCGCAAATCAGGACCATCGCGATGGATTCCGCGGGTGTTGGACGGTCGTCGTTGACGCTAATCTTGTCCGGCGGCGGAGGCGCTACTCCGGCGGCCGCCCACTGCTTTTCGCGAAACGTGAGCCCCCATTCAAAATGGGCAAAACCCGACTGCGGGCAGAGCGCCAGCGCCTCTTCGTACTTCTGCAGCGCCAGATCGTGTTGACCCTGATCATGGAGTTTGATTCCGGCCTGTATGGCCTGATTCGACGGCTCGAGCGCCCGAATGGCGGCATATCGCAGTTGGTCCATCGCATCGCGAATGGGCTGGGGAATGCCAGGGCGCTGTCCCCCAATCAATAGCACGTAAGCGCCGCGTGTCGGTTCGCAGCCTGCAAGCAGCAGGCCCGCGTGCAGTACGATGACTGCCGGATCACCAGGGGCAATCTCGTAATGAGCCAGCCAGTACCGCGGATTATTGGTCACGAGCGCGTCGACGTCGAACATTGGCCACGTAGCCGGGTCCTGCTCCGGCTACTTTGGAAGTGGCGACGACAAGAGAACACCCGCAGAGACGTGCAATCAGCCACGGAACAGCGGTGAACCAGGCGGCGACTGCCAGTCGTCGCGGGAGGTTGCGGACGCTTGCAGCAGCGGAAGTTGCAGCGCGAGTGCAGCGCATTTCGCAGCGCCCCCACCCCAAGACGAGCGGCTGGCGCGTCTCACTCAGCTCTGGCCTGGCTTTGACGATGCGGCTCGTCGGTCGCTGGTTGAGTTGGCGGAGCGGTCGGCCGGCCGGTGACGAGTCAACGACATCGCATATAGGTGCAGCGACTGCGACTCACCTGATCAGGCGGCCGCCAGACTCGGCAAGCGCGGCCGGAGGCCGGTCCCCATTCTCCGTCGCAATTGAAGTTACATTGCCTCTGGAAAATTTTTGCGCATTTTCGGGACTCAAAATGGGCAACCTACCGACGACCGTCATTGTCCATCCGGCGGCATGTTATTCGGGTCCGCACTCCCAGTGGGAAACGCCCACAGACGCGTCCGTGGAGGTTCCCTACAATCGCGTCACCAGAGCGACTCGGCTGTCGCCGAGTTGAGCTGCCCCGGCCCGGCCATGCGCGGCTGAAGTCGGGGTTTCTCATCTGGCGGTTGGTGCAGTCTAACCCGACGCGCCACGTGGCCGCGTGGGCGCCCAGGCCCGCCGAGATGGGGTGCGAAGACTACGCGAGCGAGGCCAACAGCTCCCGCACTTTGCGGGCCAGGGTGACGGGGGTGAACGGCTTCTTGAGAAAGTGGAACGGCTCGGGCCGGTCCTGCAATGCGGACAATTCGTTGTGGGTCGAAATGTAGAGCACCCGCATATGGGGAGTCTGGGATACCACGGGATCCATGACGCCGCGCCGATGCACCTCGGTGATCAGCAGGTCGATCGGAGGCTGTGCCGCGCGAGCGAACTTCGTCGCCTCGGAGACGCTGGACGCCAGGAAGACGCGGTGGCCGCACGACCGGAGGACCTCCCCGGCGATCGCGGTCAGTGCCTCGCCATCCTCGATGATCAGGATGTTAGACGGCCGCATCGGCAAGTCGGTGGCGGACGGCAAGCAGTCACGCGCGCCGTCGGGCCGCGGGTGAGGAGACTGGGGTTCGGTCAATCCGATCGTGGTTGCTGACGACATAGCGTGCTTCCCCGTTGGGATTGAGAGTCGGACAAGTTCTTAAAACGTAAGTCGCCAGGGACGGTTGGCAACTGAAAAGCAGTGAGTTAGCGGCTCGAGACGCGGCGCACCTCCATGCGCGTTCCCGCTGGCTTGCCGAGGTACGTCCCGAGCTCGGCGACGCCGGTGCCAACCTGTCTGATGGCCCGGCGGAGCTGGTTGGGGGTAATCCCCCAGTGCCTCGACCAATAGACCAGCGCCTGATGGTCGCCCACGTCGATCGAGCCGCAGTCCGGCGGAGCGCTCGATTTCGAGCTCATGACGCCAACTCCTGCTGCTGGCAGAAATCGACATCGTTCCGGTAAGCGTCGAGCGTTTCGACGAACGTCGCGGTCACGAGAAAGCCTACCTGGCCGTACATATACACCGAGCGGAAATCGTCAATCCGCGCGAGCAGGAACTTGACGGGCTTCGGCAATCCCAGGCCGATGACTACCTCTTCATCCTTCGGGCGATCGTCGATCACGTAGCGAAGTTGAGTCGGGCAAAGGTCGTGGCACTGGACCAGCTTGAAGTCGCCGGGGTCCGGAAGCTCCTCGCTCTGTCGAGGCGCCAGCGGCTGCGGCACGGCAAAAGGGTAGCGACGGCTCTCTTCGGGCAAGCTGCGGCCGATGGTCGGCCGGTTGAACCATTCGAGGATTCGCACATTGCCGACGGCACGCGTTCCCATTGGATGGCTGAGCTCGGCAGTCTGGACGGCGGCCGATGCCATCGCTGGCACATTCCCCACAGAGCGGAGCAGCTCGTCGAGCGACGAGGTCAGCCGCGCGATCGAGGCGGCGATCGCTCGGTCGAGGGAGGGGAGTTTTTGGGCGAGCCGCGAAAGGTCGCCCATCTCGTCGCGGATGCGCTCCACGAGCGTGACCATTGGCTTGAGATTGGCCACTGGGCTGGCGGACCGCGCGTGCCCCGTCCGCCAGCCCATGGCCAGGCCAATACTGACGTGTCCGGTGCTGAGCACGACGGCCGCAGCAGCGAGCACGATCACAATGCCCCATCCCATACCATCGTCTCCTGCCCGAGCGTTGGTCGGTTGTATCTATCGACTCAACAGTACGTCGCACATCGCGCTGTCGCCGGCAGATTCAGCGCCGGATCCTGCCACCGTTGGCCGAAGGCAACGATTGTAGGACCACCGCGACAGCGACCATCAGGGAAGAAAAACATGAAAATCGCGACCGCCAGGAGCATCGGGTCCATGTCGGCCAGGAACGCTCGCCATTTGTCGCGCATCGACTACTCCACAGGCGGCGAAACTGACCAACCGAGCTTGACCGCGGCTTGTAACACGATCGCCGGCTCGGTCGTAATCAGGTCGCGCAGCAAGACCTCTTGTACATCGTCCAGCTCCGATTTGCTGAGCGAACCAAGGTCGGCTTCCTCGTGATACGTTTCGCAAAAGACCGCCAAGTTCAATACCCCCATTATCGTCTTGGCGACGAACGCACAGTCGCCCCGGTCCTCCGCGGCGTCCAGTTCCCGGATCCATCTTGAAGCGAGACATTCACGCCCCCGAAATGCTTGAACATTCGCGCAGCCAAATGGCGAATCTTGCCAATCTCAACCTCCTCCTTGGCGATCAGACCGATGTACCGCCGCAAGGCGTAGTCGGCCTGAGCTGTTGAGGGAGTGGCCGGGCGGTTTGCGGGCGGCGGTGATGTGTCGCTTTCTCAACACTCCTCGCCGGAGTTAGGCGACAGGGAAGACCTCCTGGTGGCAGCCTGAGGACAATTTCGAAATCAGCGTTTCCTATTCCATCGGAGTGCAAGAGACAAGGCTTTCTATCAGGCCAGAATCTCCCGCGCCACCTTCCCCGCCACGTCGGTCAGGCGGAATTCGCGGCCGGCGTACGGATACGTCAGCGCCTCGTGGTCGAGGCCCATCAGCGCCAAGAGCGTGGCGTGCAGATCGTTGACGTGCATTCGCCCCTCGACGGCGTGCAGCCCGTATTCGTCACTGGCGCCGTATGAGAAGCCGGGCTTGACCCCCGCGCCGGCCAGCCACATCGGATAGCCGGTGATGTTGTGATCCCGGCCGTCAGGGCCTTGCGCCGTCGGCATTCGTCCGAACTCGCTGCCGAACAGGACCAGCGTCTCTTCCAGAAGGCCCCGCTGCTGCAAATCGGTGAGCAGGGCGGCCGCCGGCTGATCGGTCATGGCGGCATTCTTGATCAGCCCCTGATGGAGGTTGTTGTGGTGGTCCCAGCCCCCCTGACAGATTTCGACGAACCGCACGCCGGCCTCGCTGAGGCGGCGGGCCATGAGGCACTGGCGGGCAAAACTGCCGGCGGGCCCCGGCTTCACGCCGTACGCGTCGAGCACGTGCTGCGGCTCGCTGGAAATATCGAGTAGCTCCGGGACTTTGCCTTGCATCTTGAACGCCAGCTCGTAGGACTGGATGATCCCCTCCAGCTCGCTGGGAGCGCCGGGGGTTTGCGCCAGCTCGCGGTTCTTCTCCTGAATGAAATCGATTTGCAGCCGCTGGAGGGCCGCCGGCGTCTGGGACTTCAGGTTAGCCAGAAAGCCGCTGTCGTTGATCTTCGTCCCTTGGAAGTGCGCCGGCAGGAAGGCGCTGCCGTAGTTGATCGCCCCGCCAAAGTTCGGCGGCGGGTTGACGGTCACGTAGCCCGGCAAATCCTGGTTCTCAGTCCCCAGGCCGTAAAGGAGCCAGGCCCCCATCGACGGCCGCGTCAGCGAGGCGATGGCGGTGCCCGTGTGAAGCTGGATCACCGCCTGCGGATGGGCCGGCGTGTCGGTGTGGAGCCCGCGCAGGAAACAGAGCTTGTCCACTTGCCTGGCCACGTGGGGATAAAGTTCCGAGACCCACGTCCCCGTCTCGCCGTGCTGGCTGAACTTGAACTTGGACGCGGTCAGCTTGCCGCCGCCGGGTCCGACCTGGCCGTCGCTCGCCTGGAGCTTGGGCTTGTAGTCGAACGTGTCCACCTGCGACATGGCTCCTTCCATGAACAGGAAGATGATCCGCTTGGCTTTCACCGGGAAGTGCGGGGCCTTGGGCGCCAGCGGCCCGGGCTTCTCAGCCGGATCGGCTGCCGACGCCTTCCGCCCTGCGTGCTGGCCCAGCAGGCCGGCGAGGGCCAAGTAGCCGAAACCGCACGCGGTGCTTTTCAGAAGCTGGCGGCGGGATGTGCCAAGCATGAGAGCCTCGCGAGGATGGTTTTAGATTTCAGATTTCAGATTTCGGATTTCGGATTTCAGATTTCGCAAATCAGCGGACGAAGCGAAACTCGGCCGACCCCAAGAGCGCCTGGCAGAAGCTGGCCCAGGCGGCGGCCGTGGGGCTGCTCGGCCGGATCACCTCTTCTTTCGCGGTCGCATCGGACCGATCGATGTCATCGGGGTTGGCGTCGGCGGCGGCCGGTGGCGGTTTGAGCGAAGCATCGCCCGCGGCTACCTCCGCCGGCCCGGTAGGCTGAGCAGCGATTGCCGTCACGTCCGCCTGGTAGGCGCTCTCGTAGGCCGCGACGTAGGCAACCGCCCGCTCGATTTCCTCAGTCGTCGCCATGCGGCCGAAGATCAACCGATAGGCCAGAGCGATCCGCTGCGCATCGCTCTCGCCACTCTCCGCCAGCAGCCGCTCCGCCAGCGCCAGGGATTGCTCCCGCACCAGCGGATCGTTGAGCAGGTAGAGCGCCTGCGTGGCGACCGTGGTCGAATCGCGGCTGCCGGTGACCATCCCTTGCTCGGCAAAGTCGAATGCCGCCAGAGATGTTGGGGTCACTCCCCGCACCAGCGGCAGATAGACGCTGCGATGCCGGCTGGCGGCAGCGGCTTTTGCCAGGGCGGTCGCTTCGGGGCCGTTGTTCCGGATCTCCCGCACCGCAAAATCCTTGGCGGGGGAAGCCGCGGGGGGAGTCAGATTGAGATTGCCGGCGGCGGCCAACATCGCATCGCGGATTTCCTCGGCATCGAGCCGCCGCGGGCTGTGACGCCAGACCAGGCGATTGGCCGGATCGACGGCGAGGTTCGCCGGCGGCGCGTCACCGCCAAGCTGGTAAGTTCGGCTCAGCGCGATGGCCCGCACCAGCTTTTTGACCGACCAGCCCTCGCGGACGAACCGCGCGGCCAGATGATCGAGCAGTTCCGGGTGCGACGGCGAGTCGCCGTTGACGCCAAAATTATCGACCGTCCGCACCAGCCCCTGGCCGAACAGGTGCTGCCAGATGCGGTTGGCCATCACGCGGCTGGTCAGCGGATTCTGCGGGCTCGTCAGCCAACGGGCCAGCTCCAGCCGGCCGCTCTGTTCGGGGTTGATCGGCGGGGCGTCCGGCACGCGCACGACCGCAAGATAGCCGCGGGGAACCACCGGGCCGAGCTTCTCCGCCTCGCCGCGAATGCGAATCTCCGTGTCGCTGACTTGCTTCGCGTCGCGCACGCCGAGGGCCACATTCCCGCTCGCTGCCGGATCGGTGAGCGCATGGAGGTCTTGCTGCGCCTTGTTCATCCGCTGGCGGAAGGCAAACTGCTTCGGCTTGCCGTCCTCGCCGATGGCCTTGCCTGCGGGCGTCCCAGAGATCGCCTGGAACTCCGCCCGGGCTTTTTCAAAGGCCGCCTTGGCCGCGGCAATCTTCTCCTCGTTGGCTGCCTTGGCGCTGGCGTCCGCACCCACGTCCAGCAGCAGCGCCGTGTCGTAGTAGTCCAGGCCCCCGCCCCCCATCTTGTTCCGCACGCCGGCGCACAGGTCGGTGCTGCGGAAGATTCCCGCCAGGGCGTAATAGTCGGTGGTCGGAATCGGATCGAACTTGTGGTCGTGGCAGCGGGCGCAGCTCACGGTCAGCCCCAGCACCGCCCGGCTGACGGTGTCGATCTGCTCATCGACGTTGTCCATGATGAAGCGGACCTTGAACCGCTGGTTGACGTCCTTCACGCCGAGCGCCAGAAATCCGGTCGCGATGAGTTGCTCCGCCTTCTCGCGCGGCGAGTTGGCCGGCAGCAAATCGCCGGCGATCTGCTCGCGGAGGAATTGGTGGTAGGGCTTGTCGGCATTGAACGCGGCAATCACCCAGTCGCGGTACCGCCAGGCGTGCGGATACGGAATGTTGCGGGCCGAGCCGGTCGATTCACCGTAGCGGGCCACGTCGAGCCAATGCCGGCCCCAGCGCTCGCCGAACGCCGGCGACGCGAGCAACCGATCGACGACTTTGTCAAACGCTTGGGCCGATGAATCGGCGACGAACGCATCGATCTCCTCGGGGGTCGGCTGCAGGCCGGTCAGATCGAACGTGACGCGGCGGATGAGCGTCACCTTGTCGGCAGCGGCGACGGGAGCAAGCTCCTTCGCTTCGAGTGTCGCCAGGATGAAGCGGTCGATGTCGTCGCGGACCCAGGCTGCATCGCGAACCTCCGGCGGCGGTGCGGCCACAAGCGGCTGCCAGGCCCAGTGCGTCCTTTGCAGATTCTCGTAGTCAGCGTGGGACTGGCCAAGCTCCGCCGGCAATTCCTCCTGGGGCCAGGCTGCGCCGTTCTGGATCCACTGCACCAGGTCGGCAATCTGCTCCGGCGAGAGCTTTCCCTCCTCGGCGGGCATCTTCAGCCCTTTGTTGTTCTCCTGGCGCACCGCCTTGATCAGCAGGCTCCCCTCGGGATCGCCGGGGACGATTGCCGCTCCCCGGCTGCCGCCGGCGACCAGCCCCTGGCGATCATCGACGCGAAGGCCCCCCTTGGAGTTGGTGTTGGCCGAGTGGCAGTTGTAGCAGTTGTCCGCCAGGATTGGGCGGATTCGTTTCTCGAAGAACTCGATCTGGGCCGCATCGTCGCCCGGCTCGGCGCGTGCCGAGTGGAGTCCCGCCAGGCCGACGACCGCCAAGGCTGCCAGCCAAATTCCGTGCATCGCTCGCATGGCTTGACTCCGCCCGTAGGAAGTTGCCGACATTGCCGCTGCCGCCGTAGCGCACGAACTGACTCTGCGCAGTCTTGCTGACTCTGGGCGGTCGTGCCCTCCAGGGCCACCGTGCCGCTGGCTGGCGCCTGGAGCGTCAAGCCCACAGTATCGAACTGATAGCAACGCAAATCAAGCGTCTTGGAGGCTTTTCGCAGTTTTTCGGGATCCTCGTCCGGCAGGAGCAGTCGCAGCATCCGTTTGGAAGTGGCTCAAGAAAAGAAAAAGGGGCGGCCAAAGGCCGCCCCTGAGGGATTCTTGATTGGGCTGCTTCACTTACGCCATCTTGCGGCGGAAGCGGCCAGCGACCAGCACGCCCATGGCACCGAGGCCCCAGATGGCCAGCGTCGCCGGCTCGGGAACTGGACTTAGCTTCACGGTCCCATCGAGATCAAGGCTGCTACCAGCTTCATTGAAAGTCGCGATCAACGCCAGGTTGATTGCGTAAGGAGTTCCCGCAATTGTGTAGACCTGCGTCTCGCCAACGCTCGCATTTCCTGGGGCCGAAACGCTATCACTCCCGGTCCCCACCAGATCGCCGGCAGCCGAAGTGGACAGCCCATTCGTGCTGTCAATATAGGCGTTGTAGGAAAAATCGGCTGTGTTGCCATTCGGGGTAGCCGAATTGAATTGAGCCGTGGAACCACTGAAGACATAGACGTCTGGCGGCGACGAGGGATCCGTAAAGCCATTTGCGCTTGCAAAAATCGACACGGTCGTTGCACCACCGCCCACATCAATGATCTGGTTAGTGCCAGAGTCCAAAAACGCGATGCCGCCTCCCCCGGGACTGTTCGTCGCTACTAAAGTCACTTTGAATTCATACCCTCCGACAGTTACCGAATTCACTTGGATTTCATTATTGGCCAACCCGTCAGCATCACCTGCACCACCATCGATGATGGTTGTCGAAGAGGCACCGGCCGTTAGTGTCACTTGCAAGCCGGCATCCGCCGTGCTTGACAGAGTGAGGCCACCCAGCGAAGCCAGAAGAGCCACAAAAAAGTACTTAAGACAAGACATGGGTCACCTAGTGTTGCGAGAGTTACGAGGGTTTGTATCCTATTGCCCGCCGTACGGTTCGTGCTGACAGTAATTTTTCGATTTTTTCGGCTGCCGAGGTGAGATGCGGAATTCCCTGGGCGCAATGCAGAAGCAGTGTCGTAAGATGTTCGATACCAACGAGTTGCAGCGATAGGTCCTCCTTGCAGCCTACCGCAAACCGGCCTGCCCAGATGCCTCCACCAGTCCTGAACGCATCTGTGCCATGAATCCCGCCAGGAATTCCGTGCAGGGATCGTAAGGGGGGCCTTTGCCCTCGGCAATTGGAGCCGGCGGCCCGGCAATCTGAATCTTGTACAGATGCGGCAACCCGCCGTACTGCAGGCGAGTGTATTCGGGGGCTTCCCAGGCGCCCCCCGTGCTCCAGGCGTACATCGCTCGCAGTGGGGCCCGCTCGACCGCTTTGGGCTCGACGGCCAGATCCCAGACTATGTGTTCGGTGCCGTCCGTGGCCTTGATAGTAGTCCTTTTAGGGGGGGATGGGAGCGAATAATCCTGGGCCGAGTAGCAGATCTCGGGCGTGTGGACGGCAGTCGGCCCGGCTGGCCCCAGCAGGACAAATACCGAAACCACGTCCCCTGACTGGTCGTTCTGGTAAACGCGGGCGATGTGGGCAGTGCACTGAAGAACCTTGAGGATCTCAGGGGCCAGGGGCGACTCCCTCACCATTCGCCAGGCGCCCACGCGGTCCGGCAGCGGCTCTTCCAACCGCTCCTTGGCGATCCGGCCGTCGTATTGCAATCCCCAGCGGTGGGTCACATGGCCGTGCCACAGTCCGCCGCCGATCGTGCCGGCCGCCAGCAAGAGCGCCAAAATCCAGCTTATCGTCGTGTTCATGGTGCCGCCTGCGTAGTGGCCTGTGGTTCGATTAGACTCTTGATTCCGGCGAGCAGCCGACGGTCCGTCGGCGTGAGGAGCTGCGCTTCGAGGTCTCCGGCCACTGCCTGCCTGAACTCGACCTTGGCCTTCTCGACCTCGCCCGCGTCGCGATAGGCCAGCGCGAGATGGAATCGGTAGCGTGGATCCGAGTCGAGGTTGCGCGCCTTTTCCAACAGGGGAATCGCCTCCTGCGCCTTCCCGTCGTAAACCAGGATCGCCCCCTTGGTATCGAGCATTCCCGCGTCCACCCCCGCCAAGGCAATCGCCTTGTCAATGGTGCGGATCGCCTGCGCGTACTGCTGGGGATTCTCAGCCAGCACCATGGCGAGGTTGTTCATCGCCCTGACGTCTTCGGGGCTCAGCTCCAGGGTCCGCTGGAGGAGTTCGATCGCGTCGTCATAGCGCTCCTCCAAAATGCGGAGGACCGAGATCGAGTACAGCAGTTGCGGTTCCGACGAAAACTCTTTGAGTGCCGCGGAAACTGCCGGCTCGATCCGCCGGAAATGCTCTGGCCGGGGAGACGATTCGAGCAGCACGGCCGCCATCACGATTGCCGGCTGAAACGTAGCCTCGCGTGCGGCGGCTTCCTCGCAGAGGGTCAGGGCCTCGTCCAATTTCCCTTGCCGGGCCAGTGCGCCCGCCAGTGCCGCATATTGCGACGGGTCTTCCTCGTACACCTTGCGGGACCAGCGTTCTGCCGCCGCGTGGTTTCCGGTTCTTGTGTGCAGATTGGCCAACGACAGGGAGGCTCTCAGCCGCTGCTGCTGGTCGGCCGCCTGAGCCAGCCCGGCGGCGGCCCTTTCTTCAATCAGCGGTTCGGCCTGATTGCCGGCGCCTTGCGCCACGAGCAGATCGACCTGGAGCGTCAGGGTCCGCAAGGGCTCCTTTCCAGAAGCTTCCAGCCGGTTCAACCAGGGGGTGCAGCGATCGAGGCTGCCATGACGCAGCCGCAGCCGCACCAGCCGCTCGATGGCCTCGCGGTCGCCGAGAGCCTTGTGGGTGATGACTTCTTCCAGCCTGTTGAGCCAGATGCCGGCTTCCGCCAATCGCTGCGGCGAGGGTTTCCCCTCGATCGGGTCGGGTTGAATCAAAAAGTCTACTAGCGTCGCCAGGTGCGACGGTTCGACATTGCTGCCGGAGGCGATGGTCAGCAATTGCTCGCGTGCCGATGTGCGATGGGCCAAGGCTGCTTCGGAATCGTTTTCCAGCAGCGACAGCCGCTGATAGAGCTGCGACAGGATCAGCCGATCGCCAGGGGGGCTGTTTCCCTCCACGGCCACTTCATTCATGATCTGAATCGCCCGCTGCAAGCTCTCCTGGTCCTTACGGGCCAGCAGAACCAGCGACTGCAGCCTCCGATCTTCCACCGCATTTTGACCAGTCTTGACGTTCCCGAGCAGCGCCTCGGCCTGCTGCAGGTTCTCCGCCCCCCCGCGCGAGGTCAACACGATCGCCAGCATTCTTCGGGCGGCATCGGACGAGGGATCGATCTCCAGAGCCCGCCTCAGGCTCGCTTCCGCCCGCTGGGGATCGCGGCGCAGATACAACCCCGCCATCTTCAGGTGAATGTCGGCGCTCTTGGGAGCGGTCGCCACGGCCTCTTCGTAATACTGTTTGGCTTCGTCAACATCCCCCAGCATTTCGTGACCTTGAGCCAGGATGTAGCTCCGCTGGGACGGTTCGAGCCTGGCCTTGGCGGCAAGCTGAGCAAGGGTCTTCCGGGCCTGATCGGTGGCGCGAGTTTGCACGAAGAAGGTGAACAACCCATTCCAGACGCGGGCATCTTCAGGGGCCAGCTCCACGGCCCGCTCGAACTCGCGCTGCGCGTCGGCAGGCTGATTGGCCAAGAGCAGAACCCGGCCGAGCCACAACCGGGCCAGCGGATCGCGCGGCTGCTTGTCAGCACGCTGGCGGGCGATTTCCACAGCCCCTTCAGGATTGTCCTGCCGCAGTTGCTGGTTGCCAGCGAGCTGCGTCAGCCGCTGGGAAATGGGGAGGGTGTTGGCCAGCCGCGCCAAGTAACGGTTGCAGTCGGCCGGCCGATTCATCCGGTCGAGCAGGTCGATGAGCTCCTCGTAGACCGCAACCCGCTGAACGCCCAGGTCGATCGCCTGCTGATACGACCGGATCGCCGGCTCCATCCGCCCCTGGCGCTTCTCGATCATCCCCCGCAGGACGTACGCTTCGCCCCATTGCGGACGCAGCACCGTGGCGCGGGACTGCGCCTCCAGGGCCGCCTGAAGCTGCGCTTGATCGTTGGCGGAGGCGGTCAGCACCAGCCGGTAGCCGCGGAACAAGTGCAGCAGCGGCTCGCCCCATGGTCCTGCCGCGGCCAGCTTTTCTTCCCACGCTGGCAACCCGGCGGCATTTCCCCGCGCGAGCTCGAGCTCCGCCAATTGCCGCAGGATCTCGGTGTCTTGCGGCCGCAGCTTGAGCTCGAGCTTCAAGATGGTTTCGGCCCGGGCGTAGTCCTGGCCGGCCGCGGCGATCTGAGCCGCTTCCGCGCGCAGCGTCCGCTGTTGTTCGGCCGGGGCGCTGCGCAGCGCCGTATCCAGCAGATCGGCCGCTCGCTGGTAGTCGCGCCGTTTGGCCGCCAGTCGCGCCCCGACGACGGCAATCGTCGCGGGGGGAACGTTGAGCGAATCGAGGCTCGCCAGGGCTCGATCGGCGTCCGCAGAGAGCCCGACATGCTCATAGAAGAGAATCCACTGGAGCGGGCAATCGGGGGACGCGAGCAACTCAGGCTCCGCCTTGCGCAGGTCGTCAGCCACCTTGGCGATTGCCTGCGGCTCCTGCCCGCTTTGTTTTCCACGGAGCACTTCGTAATCCGCCTGCAGCAGGGCGATTCTCCAAGTACCAGGAAACGGCGGCTCGGACGGCCGTTTGCCGAGTGCGGCCATCGCTTGCTCAAATCGCGACCACGATTGTTCTTCCGGCGAAAGGGGCGCTTGGCGGCGGAATTCGGCGGTCGCCAAGAGCAGCCAGGCGGAAACGGTCGGCGAATCCTTCAGGACTCGTTCGACTTGATCCGCGGCGAGCGCGGGGCGTCCGGCCATGAGCCAGGCGTTGGCCGTTGCCATCCGGGTTGCATAATCGGCCGGCTTGAAGGTGGCTGCCCGATCGTAGGCGTCGGCCGCTTCCAGCCACTGCCCCGCCGCGGCGGACACATCCCCCAACAGGCGATAGGCGATGCTGCTGGTTTCCGGATTGGCATCCCCCGATTCCAGCGAGCCGATCACTGAGCGGAGAAAACCGAGTGCTTCGGAACCGCGGCCCGTCTTGATCTGATAGAGAGCTCGCCGCAGATTCTGCCCCCGGTTCAGCGCCACCAATTCGCTGCCGCGGACCCCCGCCCCGATTCGATTGACGATCTCTTCGAGCTCAAGCAGGACCGCGTCGGCCTCGCTCGTCCGATCCGTGGCGAGCAGGGTATCGGCCACGCGGCCCAAAAGATGGGCCTGCGCGGTGGGCTGAACCGCCTGTTTGGCCCCTTCGCGCCAGTGACCAATTGCCTCGTCGATCTGATCCAAGGCGATGCACGATTCGCCGAGCGCCAGATAGGCCATGAACAGGCGCGGATCCTTATCCAGCACCTTGACCGCTTCTTGATAGTGCCCCTTGGCTTGCTGGAAGAATGGTTTGGCTGCGTCATTGGTCGCGGCCGCTTGCTCCCTTTCCGCTGCCCCCTGCCGATAAGCGTGCGATCCGGCGACCAACAGCACTTCGGGCATTTTGGGCGCGAGTTCTAAAGCCTCCGCCAGATCGCTGTCGGCGCCGGCGAGCTTGTATTCAACGCGGTAAAGATGTCGGGCCAGGTAGGCTTTCGCGTCGTCAGGGCTGGCGGCAATCAGCTTCTCCAAGCTGTCATCGGCTCTTTCATCGCAGACTTTCTGAGTCAACATCTCGTCCTGGGCCATCGGCAGTCGCGAATGCTTGCGATACATTTCGGCTTCGATAATCGCCAGGTCTACGTCGGTGGGGTTCAGAAGCCTCGCCTCGGCGATCCGCTGAACGATCTTTAGTTTCTGAAGGTCAAAGCTGGCCAGGGAACCATCCTTCCACTGTGCCCAGAGCGCCATCGCGTGTACCCGCGCCGCCGGCGCCTCGGTCTTGCCTCCTTTGGCGAGCAAGACACGCGACTCGCGGTCGGCTTCGATGAAGCGTCCCGATTCGAGCAACAGCTCGCACAGCCGCAGCCGCACATCGGCTTCCTGGTCGGCTGCTCCCGCGACGACGGCCCGAAAACACAAGTCGATGGCGCGGCTCTTTTGAGCGAAAGTCTCTGCCCCCTTGCCGAAGTCGAGCGCCAAACGGACTCGCGCGGCGTTGTCCTTGGGCCTGATCGAAAGATAGCGGTCGATGTAGCCGGCCGCCTTCAGCCAGTTCGACTCCTTCTCCTCCGCCGTGGCGCGAACGAGAAAGAAGCCGGCGGTGCGCGTCACCTGCCAGGCATGCAAGCCCAGCAGGCTGCCGCCCAGCGCAGCAAGCGCCACGATCGTGGCGATCAATACTTTGAGATTAAGAGTGCGCCGCACCATGATTGTGAGTCAGCAACTGCGTTGAATGGACAGGGAGCCGCCCCGATGGTCAGGCCCCGACTTTGTTCTTGTAGTAGTAGCTGCCGTAGCGGCGTTCGTAGATTCGCGGCGGAATGCCGCTGAGCACCGCGCCGGCGGTCTTGACGCCGGACTGCCGCAGTCGATCGCGGGCTTCGACCACCTGATCGAGTCGGCTGAAATCGCGGCGGACGCACAGAATGGCCGCATCGGCCGCGCGGGCCATGACCAGCGCCTCGCTGGCCGGCAGGAGCGGCGGCGTATCCACGACGATATAGTGGTACGACGCCCGCAACTGGCCGAGCAGCGCGGAGAACTCGCCGTTGCCCAGCAGCCGATGGGGGCTGCAGGTCAGATTGCCGGCGGTGAGCAGGTGCAGCGTATCGTTGAAGTCGGTTTCGATCGCCTCTTCAATCGGGACGTCGCCTTGCAGCACGTCCGCCAGGCCGGGGCCCCGTTCGACGCCGAAGATCTTGTCCACGTCGGGGGAACGCATGTCGCCGTCAATCAGCAGCGTGCGCTCGCCGGTGGCGCTGGCCAGGCTGACGGCCAATTGGGCGGCGATGCTGGTCTTTCCTTCGCGGCTGATGGCGCTGCTGACGGCGATGACCTTCATGCCGAGCATCGATTCCCGGAGCGTGAGGAAGGTCCGCAAGCCGTCGATGCTCTCTTCAAAGAGCTGCAGATCGCGATGCGAATGCCCGTCCTTGGTGGACCGCCGCCGCCGAGGGAGCGCGGTAACCTCGCCGAGCACGGAGATGTGGCCCCCCTGCTCGAGCTGCTCGCGGTTCGAGACGCGGCGGCGCAGGTATTCCAGCCCCACGGCTAACCCGAAGGGAAGCAGGAAGGCCGCACTGCCAGCCAGCCCCATGTGCTTGAAGGGCAACTCCGAATCCGGCGCTGCGGGAACGTCGGCTACCTGAAAGAGCTGCGCGGTAGCAGGCGCCTGTTGCTCGATTTCCAGACTTTGCTTGCGGTCTTTCATCCGCTCGAAATGATCCAGACCCCGCTGGAAGGCGTTTTGCGCGATGGTGAGATCGATCGTTTCTCCCTGGGAGATTGCCTGGTCCTTTTCCAGATTGGCGATGTCTTGCTTGAATAACGACACGTCCAAGCGTATCTGCTCAAGCTGGCGGTGAAGTTCCGCGATTCGTTCCTTCTGGACGCGCTGTGCCTCCTCGACAAGTCGCTTGCGAATTTCGTCGCGAATCTCGGGCATGACAACGTCCTTCAGGTGCTGTTCGGCTTTGACCAGTTCTGCCTTTTTGGCAGCGATAACCTGGGCGTTTGTTGACGTTCTCTGATAGTCCGCAAGCAGGCTCTTCAGTCTTTCAACCGCCGTCAACTCCTTGACTACCGGCGGATGCTGTTCGACGCGCCGCTCTACGTCCGACTCCAGTGGAGCGAATTTATTGCCGTCAAGCACACCTTGTTCGGCGGCGATTTGCGACGCCAACCCTTGAGCCTGCCTTTCGGCATTCAGTTGCAGCGCCTTCAGCTCAATGATCATATTGCGGGCTTGCACCTTGGTATCCTCCGAGTTGGGGCCTAGCGGATTCACCCCCTCGGATATGGCTAGGGATCGAAACGAGCGTTCCAAATCCCCGACCGCATTTTTCTGCTTGTCAATCATCTCGTTGAGCGTCTTAATCATCCCACCGACGTGGCCCGAATTGATCTTGGATTGCTCTAAAAGGAAGTTATCGGCGACCGCGTTTACGATTAGCGATGCATGTCGAGCAGAGGTGCTCGTGAATTCAATCACGAAGTAGTCGGATTGGTTCTGGGATTTGACCCGCAGCCGCTTGCGGAGCGCCCCGACCGGATCATCTTGATCGATGAGCTCGGGAGCATCAGCCACACCTTTCACCTGCAAAACAGCATTCAGCAATAGAGGACTCCTCATTAGCTCCAGTTGATTCTGGATTTGTTTCTGCTGATTCAGGGTAAACGCGTTCTGCGAGACCAGATAATCCGGACGCTCGCGGATGAGCACCCAGGCCGTGGCCGTGTACGTGGGATCGACCAGGCGGATGACTGCCGCCACCGCGATGGCGGCCAAGACGATGCCGACTGGGACGGCGATCTTCCACCAGCAGCGCAGGGTAATCAGGACGATTTGCAGGATCAGCTTCGGATCGGTTGGCGCAGCCGGCGGCGAACCGGGAACTGGCGACGGATGCGTGTGCATATTCATGGAGTTGAGGGGGTTGGCCGCGTGCGCGGCTGAATTTCGATCTGACGAACTACCGACGACATGTCCACTTCGTGCTCTTCGATCAGCACCTGGCCTAAGTACCAGACCACGAACCCGAACATGGCCGCCGCCACCGGAATGGTGCTCCAGCCGGCAGCGTCGTGTACCAGGTGCCGCGCTGACTCGCTGGTGAACAGCGGCAGGAAAACGCCGGTGGCCACGATGCGGCCGGCATTAGCCAGCACGGCGATGGGAACCGCGCTGGCCAGCAGGATCAGCGTTTCCAGCCAGCTTTTGCGGACGATGACCACGCAGGCGAACGCCAGGGCGAAAATGCTGACGAACAGACGCAATCCCGAGCAGGCCTGCGCGACTTCCAGCTTGATCTCCTCGAGAATGATCACGTTCCCCTCGGCAATGGCCGGCTGGCCGAGCGTTTGCAGGAAGAAAACGCTGACTTTCGTGGCAACGCGCTGCAGCGGCTGGCTCAGCAATCCTTCCGTCGAGAAAGGAAGAGGAACCATGAACCACAGGAAGGCGATGGCCGGCAAGCTCCATTTGAGCAGCGGCAATCCGCCCAGCGCCACGACCACGCCGGAGAGCCAGAAGAGAATCGACCAGCCATCCAGAAACGAGAAGAAATACTTTGCCGCGACACAGCGCATCGCCAGGCTCAGGCCGATCAGTCCCAGTCCCAGCAGCCAACTGCCCCGGTACACTCCCGGGAACTCCTTGCGACGCGCCCAGAGGAAGTACGTGGCCAGCGGCACGACCAAAAACCCGTGCGAATAATCGGGCTCGCGTGACCAGGTGGCAAACAGCTCCGACAGCGTTGGCCAGTAAGCCCACAAGCCGACGCCCACGAGCGCGGCAATGGCCGCGAGTGCTCCCCGCGCTGCAGGGGTTGCTAACGGCAGCGTCGGCGCGAGCTGTGCAGGCTCGATGTCGGCGCCGCGCTGCCTTGCGGCGGGCGACTCGTTCCGCGAGTCGGAGACATTTTTTTTTCTGCGAGTTTTCATGGAGAGATTGACGAGACTCGAATGTCGGCTGTCCGAGCAGGCCAGGGACCATAGGTCCATGACGAGGCGGCCCGCTCGAGCCGTTGCCTATACGAACGGTTAGCGCCGAATAGAGGTTGAGGTCAGTGCCCGTTGGCCGGCGCGCCTAAAATGGGATCGACGAAGGATGCGCGGTCAATGCTGGCTGCGGTTTGTCGATAGAAAGAAGATCGAGAGGAAGGGTGCGGACGGACTCCGTCCCCGTGGGTGTCCTCATCAGGGGTGAGCGTCAACCCAGATGGAAAGGGCAAATCGGTGACCTGACACCGAAAATGCACCGAAATTCAAGATAGCCGCTTTGGCGGCCATGTCAAGGAAGTGGTGCCGGCCGGAAACTTTTTCGATAAGTTGATTGACACGCCTGTCTCCAGCTATTAGGATCAGCGGTGTTCGAGTATGTATCCCAGGGGGACGAAGTGCGCGCGGACTGGGTGTTTGGTGTCTCTTTTGATGCAGCTTTTGCATCCGTATAACCCGGCCTTGGGGACCTAACCCCAACCGGCCTGGCGACAACCTATTCTCTTGAGTTCGGTGCCTCCCTCCACCACTCGTTTGCACCCTTCCGCAGCCGTGCTGCGCGATAGCCAACTGGTGCATAGTTGCCTGCGCGGCGAACCTGCCGCGTGGTCCAATCTCTACCAGGCTCAGCATGACTTGCTGATGGCGTCGATTCGCGCCTTTCTCGGTCGCTTTGGGAGCGATGCCAATCTGGTAGACGAAATTGCCGCCCGGGTTTGGTACGCACTGGTGCAGAACGACTTCGCGCTGCTCTCCCGGTTCGACGTGAATCGCGGCTGCCGGCTCTCCACCTTTTTTTCGGTTCTGGCGAAGGCCGAGGCGCGCTTGCTCCTGCGCTCCGAGCGGCGACGCCGGGTGCGGGAACAAGCCGTGTCGCGCACCGAATCAGGGCAGCGAGACGCCGACGGCAGTGCCGTGACGCTCTCGGAAAAGGAGTTCGTGGCGACGCTGTCGCCCGCGGAACGGACTTTCTATCAGGAAGTGCTGGCGTCGGGAGCGGCCGAAAACTCTTCCCCCCAGTACTCCAAGACGAATCTCTGGCAGCTCCGCCATCGCGTGCGAAAGAAGCTCGAGAACTTCATCAGCGACATGGACTGAGTTGCGAGCGCCGGTGAAATTGGTTCACCGATCGTTCCGTCCGCCCGATCTCTTTCCGCCGCCCCCAGGTTCTCTGTCTGGGACATCTCTCGCTAGCGGCACTCCGACAGCAGCGACGGTCTGATTTGGACCGGCCCCGATCCGGGATCTCGCCTGTCCTGCCCTTCCAAATCGTCCAAATCCACCCGCCGGCGTGCAGGCTCTGTTTTCCCGGAGGCGGATTTCTGCTATCGACCGCTGGGAGGCTCCGTCTCATTTGACGGGGTAGCTCAAGAAAGCTAGGTAATCTCTGGGGGCAGCGCTATCGCAGGCGGCGGTGTTCGGTACACGCCGCTTGCCGGTGCGTTGGTGATCGAATGCTAGCGAGTCGTCATGCCGGTTCCGGCAATCGCATTTCCCTGCTACCGCGTTCTCGGCCTGTGGTCAATTGTCACCAAAGGGGCAATTGGCGGCTGGTCGAAACGATGTGATAGGGGTTCGTCCGCGAGGTGCCGGTGCGCGCCGTTGGATTCGGATCGCGTCGATCGCGTCCGCCCCGCACGGTCGTCGGCGGCGAGCGATTCGCTGCTGTGCTGTCATGGCCAGCAAGCATGGTTGCCAGGAAATGCTGTCACGGAGGGCGAATGACCAATCGGAGACTGAGCCACTCACCTTCAAGGCCCAAGTCCTTGAGCCGCCGCAAGCGCGGCGGCTCGTTGACCTGGGGATTGCCAAACACCTGCAGGTAATAGTGATGTCGCATCGCCGCGGCTTACGTCGTTTGAGTTTTGTGGCCCAGGTGGAGACGCTGGAGCCGCGCTGTATGCTGGCTGGGCTGCTGCTGGAAACGGACCTGAGCTACTTAGGCGCGTTCCGCCTGCCGGGCGGCACGTTCGGCGCTTCGAGCTTCGACTACGGCGGCGGGGCTCTGTCGGTCAATCCGGCCACGAACTCCATGTTCATGACTGGCCATGCCTGGCAAAAAGGAATTGCCGAGATCAATATCCCGCCATTGCTGCAAGGCCCGATCGGGGACTTGAACACAGCCACCGTGCGTCAGCCGTTTGTCGAGATCATGTACCGCCTTCCGACGCTGGTCGAGATGCCGGGATACGGCGGGACGCTGATTGTGAATGGCGATTTGATCGGCACGATTTACAATTTCTACGACGCCGATACTCCCGACGTTGTTTCGCATTTCCGCATGTCAGGTCTGGATTTAGAAACCGGAACCATGTCGGGCCTGTATCAAGTGGGGGACATGGGCGCCGGTTACGTCGCCGGCTGGATGGCGCCCGTGCCGGAAGCGTGGCAAGCGGCTCTGGGAACGTCGTACCTCACGGGGCAAGGCGGGCTGCCGATCATTTCCCGTACCTCTTGGGGACCGGCGCTGTTCGGCTTCGACCCGGCGCAGCTTGGCGATACTGCGGCCCCTGCGGTCCCGCTGCTGTACTACACTGGGGACAATCCGCTGGCCCCGATCACAGGTCCGGCCAGCGAGCTGTGGAACGGCGCCACCAGCATCAAGGGGGTTATCTTCCCAGAGGGGAGCGATAGCGTGCTGTTCATCGGCAGCCACGGCACGGGCGAGTCATGGTATGGCACTCCTCCGGACGAAGGGGACGATCCGCTCCGCGGTGACAAGGGATACCACGCCTATCCCTACCGCTATCAAGTCTGGGCCTACAGCGCTCACGACCTGGCCGCGGTCAAGGCCGGGACGAAGCAGCCGTGGGAAGTGCAGCCCTACGACATTTG
>DATKDU010000112.1:0-12565 GCA_035512595.1 Pirellulaceae bacterium | reverse complement strand
CCCAATTATCTCCGTGAAGCAGCCATCAGGCATCTTCGTCACAAGCCCGCGTATTTTGAGTTCCTCGTGCAGGTTCGGCCCGCGACAGCCGCTGGCTTGGCCATTGAGGATGTCACCGTGGAATGGAAGGAAGAGGAGATCCCCTTTCGTAAAATTGCCTGCATCACCATCCCCGCTCAGGATTTCGACTCCGCAGCCAGCCGGGCAATTTGCGAGAATCTGTTTTTTACTCCCTGGCACTCGATCGAGGACCATCGGCCCCTGGGTGGAATCAATCGTTTGCGGAAGGCGGTTTATTTGGAGTCTTCGCGGCATCGCCACCATCCGAAGGAACCGGCTGGAAACCGATGACAGCGACGTTGCGAGTCTTGTCCCACCCACCGCTGAGGGAGTTCGGAGTTAGCGCGACATGCCATCTCAATTCGCAAGCGCCGCCCTCGGTCAACCGGTTCCTCGACGTATTCACCCGGAGATTGCGTTCCCGCGACGCCAACAGTTTCATTCGTCCCCGGCAGATTGGCGGGATGAGATTCTCTACTTTCTGCTTGTCGATCGCTTCAGCGACGGACAAGAAGGCACTCGCCCGATGCTGGACCGCGGCAACCGGGCCGCCGCCAGACCAAACGGCTCCAATGGGTGGCGTTGGGACCGCTGGGCCGAGTCCGGCGCGAACCGCTGGCAAGGGGGGACCATCGCCGGCGTGCGCTCCAAGCTCGGCTACTTGAAGGACCTGGGCGTCTCGGCAATCTGGCTGAGCCCCGTCTTCAAGCAGCGCGGCCATCTCGACACCTTTCACGGCTACGGCATCCAGAACTTCCTCGACGTGGATCCCCGTTTCGGAACGCGGGAGGACCTGGTGGACCTCGTCGATGCTGCCCACCAGGCCGGCATTCGGATCATCCTGGACATCATCTTCAACCACTCGGGCTTCAACTGGGTCTATCCAGGGGACGTGGTCGAGCCGTCGTACCGGCCATTTCCTGATCATTACCTCTTCGGGGCTTGGCTGGGGCGTACGGGGCAACCGGTTGGGGCCGCTGTGAGCGACCTCGAAGACGGTGTGTGGCCTGGCGAGCTACAGGCTCCGGCGTGCTACACACGCGCTGGAATGGGGAGCCTGGGGGGCGGCGACCTCGACGATCCGCATGCCGAACACAAGCGGACCGATTTCTTTTCGCTGCGTGATTTTGCCCTCGACAACCCCGGCGTGCTGGGCCACCTGGCCGACTGCTACAAATACTGGATCGCGCTCACCGACTGCGACGGCTTTCGGATCGACACGCTCAAGCACGTCTCCTTCGAGGAAGGGCGCAACTTCTGCGGGGCGATCAAGGAGTTCGCCTCGAATCTCGGGAAAGCCAACTTTTTCTTGGTCGGCGAAGTGGCCGGCGGCGACTTCGCCCAGGACCGCTACCTGGACGTCATCGGCCACAATCTACTCCATCCAGGCAGGAGTGCAGAAGGATATCAGGCTCCGTCACGATTTTGCGGAACCCGTGTTCGGCAAGTTCTCGGTGTGGGTCTATGATACCGGGGCGTCATCTTCTTCGAGCAATTATTTCGGATTGTTCTTGGGAAACGCTAATGCATCCTTCTACATCCAGACAGTGGATTGGGGAGGGGGCAATTATCACCTGGGACTCCCAGACGGAACTGCCGTATTCAGCTCAGTTCCGCGCACCAGCGGCTGGCACCAGTTTACCATTGATGCGAAAGCTGATTCGATCCGCTACCTGATTGACGGCAGCGAGGTCTTTTCAGGAGTCGCGGTTGCTCCTATTGCCCGCGTGGCGCTGGCAATGTACGGTCCATCGTGGCGGCCGTCGTGGGTGACCTACTTTGACGATTTTGAATTTGCCCCTGCTGCCCAACAGCCGAGTCGTCCGCCGAACAACGTCACCGTCCACGTGGACGACGGCCGCGGCGGCTTCGACACGCAGAGCTTCACGATCGATGTGCTAGGCAACCGGCCGCCGGAAATCGTCTCGCAGCCGGTGACTGATGCGTTTGCCGGCCATCCGTATGTTTACGATGTCGAGGCGGTGGACCTGGATGGCGACACGCTTTCATTCGCGCTAACGCAGTCGCCAACGGGAATGGGCATCGACCCCGCGCAGGGTCTCATCTCGTGGACTCCGGCGGCATTCGGCTCGATCAGCGAATTCGGAATTCCGACCCCTAACAGCCGCCCCTACGGAATCACTACGGGACCTGACGGACACATATGGTTTACCGAAGAGGCCGGCAACAAGATCGGACGGATGACGGTCGATGGAGTCGTGACGAATGAGTACACCGTTCCCACGCCGGGCATTCAGCCCGAGGGCATCACGGTGGGCCCGGACGGCAACTTGTGGTTTGCCGAAGTTGGGGGCAAGATTGGGCGGCTGACTCCCGCCGGCGTTTTCACCGAGTTTCCGGTGCCGTCGCCTGGCCGCAGTCCCCGGCTCATCACGGCCGGCCCAGACGGCAACCTGTGGTATTCGCAATTGGGAACGACCGGCACGATCGGTCGCATCACGCCGTCCGGGGTGATCACCGAGTTTTTTGTCGGGGGACAAACCACGGGAATCACTGCCGGCCCCGACGGCAATATCTGGTTCTCGGAATACGCCGGCGAGACGATTGGCCGCATCACTCCCAGCGGCGTGGTCACCAAGTTTGCAGTTCCGGGCGCCGTGACCGGCGATCTGATCGAAATCACTGTCGGCCCGGACGGCAATTTGTGGTTCACTCAATTGGCTTCGAAGAAAATCGGGCGGATTACTCCCGCAGGCGTGATCACGCAGTTCGACCTGCCGACCGGTAGCGGCGCTTACGGCATCACCAGCGGTCCAGATGGCAACTTGTGGTTCACGGGCAACCACAAGCTGGGCCGCATCACGCCCGGCGGCGTGATCACGGCGTTTGACATTCCCACCCCTTCCAGCAGCCCGGCGCTGATCACCACCGGTCCCGACGGCAACATTTGGTTTACTGAGTTCGGCAACAACATCAACAAAATCGGCCGGGTCAACATCGCGGACAGTGCGCCCGTCACCGTCCGTGTGGACGATGGCCGCGGCGGGTTTGACACGCAGAGTTTCGCGATCGACGTGAGCACTGCCGCACCGGGCGAAATCCACGGAACTAAGTTCAATGATCACGATGGCGATGGCGTTCAAGACACACCGCATCTGCGTGCTGCGTGGTTGTTCAATGATGAAACCCTCACAGGGATAGGCCCTAACTCCACGACCGGCGTTGTAGTAGAGCGACAGGGGCTTGCCCCTGATTTCGTCTCGGGTGTGCATGAGGGCAAAGGTCTGCGGTTCCGGGTCGTTGCGGATAACGAGCCCAACGACACGGTAGTGTTCCCGGGCACGAAAGAGCAACTAAGCCTTGGGGCTGAGCCTTTCACAATTGTCGCGTGGATACGGAGTGACATTCCCACGAACGCTAGGTACTTGATCACGCAGGATAGCTCCGGCAGCGGAGACGGGTTCGCTCTATTTCACAACCGTGGGTTAAAATCGCTGCGATTCAATCAGAGCAGTGACGGGACCTTCATCCAACGCGATTCGGATTCCGACCCATCGGATTCAGCGTTCCATGCCTGGGCGCTGGTTCGCGAGGCCGACGGCACGGTCCGCTTCTATCGAGATGGTGCGCCTGCGGAGACAATCGCGCCGGGCCCTCTGTTGAACCTCAAGAACTATCGTGATTTGACCCTCGTCGATTGGTTTGTCCCCAACGGAGATCCCGATATTGGAGAGGTCGTGCTTGACGACATCGCGTTTTTTCGGGGCGGCTTGAGTGACATTCAGATCCAACGGATCGCCGATGGAGGTTTGGAATCGTTCCTGCGCGATGGTCTTGAGACTGGGTTACAAAACTGGACCATTTACATCGACCAAAACCAAAACGGCGTGCGCGATCCTGGAGAGCGATTCACCATCACCGATGCAAACGGCGACTACTCGTTCACCAACCTGGCTCCAGGCACGTACTATGTCGTTGAGGAGCAGCATCAAGGCTGGGAGCAAACTGCACCCGCCAGCCGCACGTGGGAAGTGACCGTCGGCAGCGGCCAGGTCGTCACCGGCATTGACTTCGGCAATCGCCAGACTGATGAGCCGCCGGTCGAGCAACCCAATCGCGCTCCCGTGTTCACGAGCACGCCGGATGGCAGCGCGACGATTGGCCAACTCTTCCGCTATGACGCCCAAGCGACGGATCCTGACGCCGATACGCTGACATTCGATCTGGTGGTGAAGCCTGCGGGAATGGCCGTTGATCCGGCCCGCGGCATCGTGGTCTGGGTGCCGACCGCCGATCAAGCCGGGACGCACGAGGTGACGCTGCGCGTTCAGGACGGCCGGGGCGGGGTGGCGCTCCAGTCATTCGCGGTGACGGCCAGTCGAGCCAACAGCACGCCGGTTATCACGTCGCTGCCCAAGGGGCCGGCAGTCGTCGCTCTGCCGTGGCAGTACCAGGTCGCGGCCCAGGATGCCGACGGGGATGTGATCACGTTTGATCTTGATGAATCCCCAGCTGGCATGACGATCGATGCAGCGACTGGCCTCGTCACGTGGACGCCCGCCGCCGGCCAAGTGGGCGACCAACATGTCGCCGTCCGGGCCAGCGACGGCCGCGGCGCGAGCACGACGCAAAGCTTTGACTTGCCGGTGGTCGCCACCGCGCCGAATGACCCGCCGACGATCACATCATCACCGCGCGGCCGTGTGCGAATTGGCGACGTCTACCTCTATCAGACGATTGCCAGCGATCCCAACGGCGATCCGCTGACGTTTTCGCTGCCGATTGCCCCTGCCGGAATGACGATCGACGCGACCGGCCTGGTTACCTGGCAGCCGACTGCGGAGCAGCTTGGCTCGCACCAGGTGCAGGTCCGCGTTGAGGACGGCCGCGGCGGGTTTGCCACGCAAACATGGTCCGTCAGTGTCGTCACGCAGACGAGCAACCAGCCGCCGAGCATCACCAGCACGCCGCCGCAAGCTGCCACGGTCGGCCGGCAGTACGCCTACGACGCTGCCGCCACCGATCCCGACGGCGATCCACTCACCTGGAGCCTCGACACCGCGCCAGCCGGCATGTCGATCGACCCGGCCCGGGGCACCATCCGCTGGGTGCCGACGAGCGACCAGACCGGCGAGCAGAGCGTCGTCGTCCGCGCGACCGACACGCAAGGAGGCTGGGCCACGCAGAGTTTTTCGATCATAACCCGTGCGGTCAATCTGCCGCCGGCAATCAACTCGACGCCTCCCACCACTGCGGTGGTCGCCCAGCTTTACACCTATGCCGTGCGTGCGACCGACCCTGAGTCTGACCCGCTTACTTTCAGTCTCACCACCGCGCCGGCGGGAATGACCATCGATTCCGCCAGCGGGCTGATCTCCTGGACGCCAACTGCCGCCCAGAGCGGATCGTTTGCTGTGGGGATCCAGGTCACTGATGGCCAGGGAGGTTTGGCAACGCAGTCTTACACGCTCGTCGCCAGCGCCACGGCGACCAACCAGCCGCCGGTGATCACCTCCTCGCCGCCGCTCGTCGCCACAGTCGCTCAAGCCTACGAGTACGCGGTGACCGCTGCCGAGCCCGAGGGGCAGACGGTTCTCTTCTCACTGCTCACGGCGCCGGCCGGGATGACGATCGACCCGACGACCGGCCTGGTCGAGTGGACCCCCGCGGCCGACCAGATCGGTCTGGCCTCCGTCACCGTGGCCGCCATCGATCCGGCGGGGAATGGCGGCACGCAGTCGTTCACGATCGACGTCGCCGACAACAACAGTCCGCCTGCAATCTCGTCCACGCCGTCGCAGGTCGTCACGGCGGGGCTCGCCTACCGCTACGACGTCCGCGCCAGCGACCCCGACGGGGACGCCCTCGCCTTCCGCCTTGACGCCGCACCAGCCGGCATGACGATCGACCAGCTCGGCCGCGTCACCTGGTCGCCGCAGATTGCCGACATCGGCACGCACTCGATTGCCGTCACGGTGGAGGACCCGCGCGGCGCGGCGCAGACGCAAACCTACGATCTCGTCGTTGCCCCTGACGGCCAGACGCCGCGCGTCAACCTGCAACTCAGCGCCAACCCGGTCGAAGTTGGCTCGCTGGTCACGTTCGTCGCCACCGCCACCGACAACGTCGGCGTCACCTCGCTCGTGCTGTCGATCGACGGCAATCCGGTGCCGCTGGATGCCAACGGCCGGATCACGCTGCGAGCCGAGCCGGCGGGGAATTATGAGATCCGCGTTGCCGCCAGCGATGCCGCGGGGAACACGGGGCTGGCCACTACCACGCTGTTTGTCATCGACACCAGCGACGTGAATGCCCCCACGGTGGAAATCAGCTCCCCCAGCGACGGCACGATCGTCACCGCGCCAGTCGACGTGCTGGGGACGGCGGCCGACGACAACCTGGTGTTTTACACACTCTCCGCCGCGCCGCTGGGAAGCGACACGTTCACCGAGCTCTTTCGCGCGACGACCCCTGTCACCAATGGCCTCTTGGGCAAGTTCGATCCCAGCGGTCTGGCCAACGGCACCTACCGACTGCGGCTGACCGCTCAAGATGCCGGCGGCAATGTCTCGTATATCGAAAACGTCATCGACGTCGCCGGCAATCTCAAGATCGGCAACTTCACGCTGTCGTTCACGGACCTCACCGTCCCGGTCTCGGGCATTCCGATCAGCGTCAGCCGCACCTACGACACGCTCCAGGCGGGCCTACAGGAC
Organism: Pirellulaceae bacterium; assembly: GCA_035512595.1. GTDB lineage: Bacteria > Planctomycetota > Planctomycetia > Pirellulales > Pirellulaceae > DATKDU01. Next base: position 5,828 of record DATKDU010000112.1, on the reverse strand, counting down.
GAGCTGGGCTTCGGCTGGCGACTGGAGTTCCGCGACACCGACTTGCGGACGAGCGTCCAGCCGACGTCCGAGTTCGAGCAGGAAATCGGCATCTTCACGCCGTATCACCAGGGGGCCCGCGTTTACGTTACCCTCCCCGGCGGCCGCCGCGAGGGATTTTCGTTTATGCCCCGCCGGACCAGCGGCTTCGGCGGGACTCTCTTCTTCGAACCGGAGTTCGTGGCCGATCCGGGAGTCACCAGCCGGCTGTCGGTCACGCCCGCCACGCTGATTATCGGCAGTGACGGCCTCTTCTATGGGGCCAACAGCCTGGCCTACAATCCGGCCGACAAGCTCAACTTTGGCGGCGAATTTTTCCTGACGACCAAGGATGGCGTCGCCTACGCCATCGACGCCAACACTGGGGACCTGAACACACTTTCCGACGCCAGCGGCAATCAGCTCACGTTTACCGACGCCGCGATCGAAAGCAATCGCGGCCCGCGGGTCACCTTCCAGCGCGATCCGCAGGGGCGGATCATCGGCGTCACCGATCCGCTCGGCAATCAGGTCCGCTATCAGTACGACGCGCGCGGCGATTTGGTGTCCGTCACCGACCGCGACGGCAATGTAACGCGGTTCGTCTACGGCGAGCCGACGCGGGCTCATTATCTGACCGAGGTGATCGATCCGCTGGGACGCAGCGGCGTCCGCACCGAGTACGACGACCAGGGGCGGCTCGTCCGGCTGATCGATGCCGACGGCAATCCGGTGCAGCTCGTTCACGACCCGGACAACTTCGTCGAGACGGTGATTGACGCGCTGGGGCGGCCCACCTTGTTCGAGTACGACCTGGCGGGGAACGTCGTTACCGAGGTCGATGCGCTCGGCGGCATTACCCGCCGGACGTACGATGCCGCCAACAACCTGCTGACCGAGACTGATCCGCTGGGGAACGTCACGCGGTTCAGTTACGACGGCGACGGCAACCTCCTGACCGAGACCGATCCACTGGGGAACGTGACCCGTTTCACCTACCAGTCCGTGACGCCCGGCTACTTCGACCGCGTCCGCGGCGCTCGGCCGGTGGCGCTCTTGGCCAGCTCGACCGATCCGCTGGGGAACACGACGGTCAACACGTATGCCGGCACGAACCTCGCTAGCACCCGCGACGCGGCCGGCAACGAGACCCGTTTCGCCTACGATGGGGCGGGGAATCAGACGTCGATCACCGATGCCGCGGGGCAAATCACGCGATTTGAATACGACGCGGCCGGGAATCTGACGCGGCAGGTCGATGCGCTCCAGAACGCGACGCAGTTTACTTACGACACGGCTGGCAACCAGCTTACCGAGACCCGCACGCTGACGACCCCCGCCGGCAGTCGCACGCTGGTGACCAGGACCGACTACGACGATAGCGGCCGGCCGATTGCCGTCACCGATGCGGAGGGGAATACGACCCGCACCGAATACGACGAACTGGGCAACCAGAGGGCCACGATCGACGCGCTCTTGCGGCGGACCGATTTTATCTACGACGAGCGCGGACAACTCGTCGAGATGCGTTTTGCCGATGGCACGAAGAGCACGACCGAGTACGACGCGGCCGGACGGCGGATCGCGTCCACCGGCCGCGGCGGCGAGACGACGCACTTTGAGTACGATGCCCTGGGACGGCTGACGGCCACCATCTTTCCGGATGCGACGCCGCTGAACCCGGACGACAATTCGCGCACGCGTACCGAGTACGACGCGGCGGGGCGAGTCAGGGCCCAGATCGACGAACGGGGCAACCGCACCGAGTTTGAATACGACCTGGTCGGGCGCCAGACGCTGGTCCGCGATGCGCTGTTGCACGAGACGACGACCGAGTATGACGCGGCCGGGCGAAGCGTTGCCGTCACCGATGCGCTTGCGCGTACGACGCAGTTCGTCTACGACGCGCTGGGGCGGCAGGTCGAGACCCGTTTCGCCGACGGGACGACGAGGCAGACCGACTACGACCCGCTCGGCCGGGTGATTGCCGAGACCGACCAGGCCGGACGGGTGACGCAGTTCGAGTACGACTCACTGGGGCGGCTGACGGCGGTGGTTGATGCCCTGTCGCAGCGGACTGAGTACGGTTACGACGAGGCGGGAAATCTCGTCACGCAGAAAGACGCCAATGAGCACGTCACGCGGTACGAGTACGATGGCCTGGGGCGGCGGATTGCGACTCAATTGCCGCTGGGCCAGCGGTCAAGCACGGCTTACGATGCCGTCGGCGACGTGGCCAATGCCACCGATTTCAACGGCGACACGATCGAGTATGAGTACGACGAGAATAGCCGGCACTTAGCCAAGCTCTTTCCCGATGGAACCTCGGTCAGCTTCACTTACACGCCGAGCGGCCAGCGGGAAACGTACGTCGATGCCCGCGGCACGACGAGCTGGGAATACGACGAGCGCCAGCGGCTGGTGCGGCGGACTGATCCGGACGGCACGGCGATCGAGTATACGTACGACGTGGCGGGCAACCGCACGAGCGTTTCGACGCCGGCTGGAACGATCGCGTACGCCTTTGACGCACTCAATCGCCTGTCGTCCGTGACTGATCCACAGGGGGGCCTGACCGACTACACGTACGACGCCGCCGGGCAACTCGTGCGGACCGATCTGCCCAACGGCACGTGGGAAACGCGCGAGTATGACGCCGTCGGCCGGCTGGAATTTCTGGAGAATCGCAGCACGAGCGATACAATCTCCAGCTACCGCTACACCCTCTCGCCGACCGGGCGGCGCGACGCGGTCGTCGAGCACGATGGCCGCCGCGTCGATTACTTTTACGACGACCTCGACCGGCTTACCGGCGAGCAGATCACGGACGCGCTGCTGGGCAACCGATCGATCGGCTACACGTACGATCCGGTCGGCAATCGGCTGACGCGGTCCGACAGCGGCGAGGGGACGACCGGATACACCTACGACGCTAACGACCGGCTGCTGACCGAATCGCTCGGCGGAAGCACGACGAATTACACGTACGACGACAACGGCAACACGCTCTCCCGCGTCGCCAGTGCCGTGGACCAGGTCTTCTACGAGTGGGACTTCGAGAACCGGCTCGTCGGGGCGGAAGTCACCGACGCTGCCGGCACGCGGCAAATCGACTACGCTTACGATGCCGACGGCATTCGGGTCAGCTCGACCGTGGCCGACAGTGAGACCCGCTACCTGATCGACACCAGCCACCCGTTCCAGCAAGTCGCCGTCGAATACACGCCCGGTGGCATCATTCAGGCTTCCTACGTCCACGGGCTGGACCTGATCTCCCAAACCCGTCCCTCCACCGGCCGATCCTTCTACCACGTCGATGGCCTCGGCAGCACGCGCGCCCTGACAAACGCTCTCGCCGCTGTCACCGACCGCTACCTCTACGACGCCTTCGGCCGGACGATCGGGCAAGTGGGATCAACGGAGAATGTGTATTTGTTTGCCGGAGAGCAGAGGGATTTCAACCTGGGGCTGGATTATTTGCGGGCAAGGTACTTGAGCACAAGGTCCGGGAGACTACTAAGCGCGGATGCGTATCCTTGGAGCGTCAGGTCTCCGGTCAGCCTTCACCGGTTGGTTTACGTGGGCAATAACCCCGTAAACCTCATCGATCCATCGGGGCGATATTCATTAACCGAGCTGCTGACCACCACTTCGATAGAAAGCATATTGCGGTCGATCAGCAAGGCTGTGATAGGAAAGGAACTATTCGAGAAGATCGACAACACCATAAATGCAGTTGAGATCGCTGTCTTCTTTGGTTCAATCGGGCTCTTTTTCGGATTGTCAGATGTCTTGCATCCGGGTTTTCCCTATACGGTTGAGACGCTCGATCACAGCAAGCAATTCACGTTGACGAATACTTCAACGACCGACGTACGGAAGGCGAATATTGCATTTAAGTACAATGACATTGACTTACATGGGGAACTCAACTTTACGAATGTGCAGGCAAGTACGTTGAATGCCAAGCTGTTGTTTGACGGAGAGAATCAGAGGCAATACGCGTTGGTCTCAAACGACTTTGTCAGCATAGTTCTGATCTTGAATGGGATTGGCGCAGGCACGGGCGCTGTGCCGCTGACGGTAACGGCAGATATTTCGCTTGTCGGACGAATTAAACCACTTGACTTGCAAAAACAAGTGGATTTGAATCTGGGACTCTCATTTGGCGATACGTAGGACCTATAAGCTGCCGGGCTTTGTGTTCGCGACTTGCGACGCTTGAGTCTGACTTGCCCTACAAAGTCTCTTGCGATCAATTCGACAACCCATGCCCGACCCCATCACCGAATTACAATTCACCGGCCTGATCCAAAACCGGCCTCTCATCACGATCACCGGGCCGGAATTCATGAATGCCATTGCCGCTTGCGGCTGGAAGGAAGGAACCGGCACACACTTCTTCCAGCAATTGCGCAAAGACGGCCCGACGAGAGGGATCACGACGCTGGCCCAACTTCAGCGGGAGATTGCCAAGGGTCGCTCGGCTCCTGGGGATGCTGGGAAGTCAATTCGTTGGATCTGCAGCGATACGGCATACATCATCTACAATGCTACGACCCGGACGCTCATTACCTTCAGCCAAGGTCGCCCGTGACCCACGCGCAGGCCCAACCCCGCCGCATCTTCCTCCACTCCGCCGCCGCCACCGCAGGCGCCGTGCTCCTTCGCCCGCTCGCCCTGTCTGCCGCGGATCCGGCGCAAAAGCGAAATCTCTAGTTCCTCGTGGTCAGCGACACCCATCTGGGTTACAAGGACCAGCCGGCGGCGGAGGCGCTGTGGAAACGGACGGCGGGGGAGCTGGCCACGACCGACGAAGCCTTTGTGCTGCACACGGGGGACGTGGTTGATGGCGGGCGGGAATCGCAGTACCCGCTGTACGTGGCTGCCCGCGAGACGATCGGCAAGCGGGTCTACGAAATCCCCGGCAATCACGATCCGCAGCCGCTGTTTGAGAAGTACATTTCTAGCCCCGTGGACCGCGCCGTCGAGCACGACTAGCTGCGGCTCGTGCTGATGAACAACGCCCGCACCGATTCGCATGACGGGTTCCTCACCGAGCGGCAGCTCGACTGGCTCGGCGAGCAGCTCGCTGCCGCGGGGCGCGACGGCAAGCTGGTGCTGCTGGCGATGCACGTGCCGGCCCACACCAACCGCCACCCCGACCGCGGCTGGCATATCAAGCCGGACCAGGGGCAGACCCGCCTTTACGAGCTGATCGAAAAGCACGCCGGCCACATCATCGCCCTGCTGCACGGCCACTTCCACAACGGCATTCGCGGCTGGTCCGACCGCCGCGGCCCCGAGGGCGCTCCGATCCACGGTATCGTCTTCCCATCGGCGCTCTACAACAAGGATCGCAAGCTGACCGAACAAAAAGCCCCCGGCTACAACCTCAGCGAGTTCCGCCCCGGCTATACCCTTGCCGAAATTCGCGGCCAGACCCTGACCCTTCGCTACAAGCCGCGGGGCGCCGAGGTCGCCGCCGAGAAGGAACTGCCGTTGGCCGCGTCGTGAAAGGCGACATCGAAATCGGCGCTCCTCGTAGGGGTCGGCGGCCGAAGAACTTGAGAATCGCGTGCTGCACTGCGCCGGGCGCTGACCGACAGCTCTGAAGTCTCGGTAGTCCGCGGGGATGCCCCAGGCGGATCGCGTGCTCCCGGGGCGAAGATGCGTGCCGGCGTTCATCGGCCCGAATCGGTTAGAGCCCTTATAGGGCAACATTTGTTGAGTTTGAGTCAAGTTTTTTGGGTCGAGTTGCGGTGATGTGGGCGCGGTGGATGTACCGGTCGAGTTGAAGTTCGAATTGT
>DATKDU010000111.1:0-2564 GCA_035512595.1 Pirellulaceae bacterium | reverse complement strand
GCTCGCATCGCCGGACAACTCCCCGCCCACCCGGCGAGTAACACGTACTTCAGCATGGCTCCGATCCGGTACGGGAATTACGTGGCCAAGTACCGGGCAAAACCCGCCGGTGATCGCCACGACTCCTACCTGGAACTGGTCAAGCGATTGGGTTCCCAGGCCGACGCGCTGCGGCTAGCGCTCGAAGAAACGCTGCGCAGGCAGGAAGTGCTGTTTGAGTTCCAGGTGCAATTGCGAACCTCCGAGCGCACGATGCCCATCGAAGACGCGACCATCGAGTGGCCGGAAAGCGAATCCCCATATCGAACGGTCGCCCACCTGTTACTCCCGCGGCAGGAGATCGCTTCGCTGCGACAGCAGGACGCATTCCAGCATCTCTCGTTCAACGTTTGGCATGCGCTCGCAACACATCGTCCCCTGGGAGGCATCAACCGCGTCCGTCGCCGGGCTTACCCCCTTTCGTCTGCCTGGCGTCGTCAGCAGGCAGGGCTGAAAACGGAAGTGCCGCCGAGCACCGGAGAAGAACAAGGAGCGCGGTCACATTAACCTCCTTACACCGCCCGCCGCCAGCGGCTTGACCGCCCCCACGCCTCGAATCACCCTATAGCCGGGGCTCATCCCACGGAGCAAGAGATGGCCAAAAACAGCAAAGCCGCCAAGATCAGAGAGTATCTCGCCGATCATCCCGACGCCAAAGCGGCCGACGTGGTGGCGGCGCTTAAGTCCCAGCGAGTGAAGGTCAGCGGGGCGCAAGTCTATAACGTCAAGGCGGCGAATGGAAAGCCGAAGCGCCGGGCCAAGAGCGTGAAGCGGTCCAACGGCGATACCCTCACGGCATTGATTGAGGCCAAGAAGCTGGCCGACAAGCTGGGCGGCGTGGAACGGGCACGGGAGGCGGTGAACGCGCTGGCAAAGTTGCTGTAGGGCCGCCATAGGTTGTGCTGACCAAGTCGGTTAAGCAAATCGGCATCGGAGGCGAACGGCGGGGCTACCACTAGCCCCAAAGATCGCAGGCCCGAACAGAAAAGTGGTCAGGCGAGGCCACACAACCATGTACGACCTGATTGGGGACATTCACGGCCATGCCGATGAACTGGTGCAACTCCTCAAGTCGCTCGGCTACGAGAAGGCACAGGGATCGTACCGCCATCCCGACCGGAAGGTGATTTTCCTCGGCGATTTCATCGACCGGGGGCCACAAATCCGACAAGCGTTGGAGATCGTCCGGCGCATGATCGAGGCCGGTCACACTCTAGCCGTCATGGGGAACCACGAACTCAACGCCCTCGCCTACCACACCGAGGACCGTGACTCTCCCGGCGAATACCTGCGCCGCCGCACGCCGAAAAACGAGCAGCAGCACCGGGCGACCCTGGACCAGTTACCCCCGCAGGAACTCCGGTCGCACTTGGAATGGTTCCGCACGCTCCCCATGTGGCTCGACCTCGACGGGCTGCGGGCCGTCCACGCCTGCTGGGACGAGCGGGCATTGGGCCAGATCGCCGACGCCCACAACAGCTACGGCGGGGCCACGACCGAGTTTCTGCACTCGGCGTGTCGGAAGGACAACCCTCTCTTCGCCCCGGTCGAGGTCATCCTCAAGGGCAGGGAAGGTAGGTTGCCGGACGGGGCCTCCTTCCAGGACAAGGACGGCCACGTTCGCACCGAGATTCGCACCCGCTGGTACATGCCCCCGGACGGACATACCTACCGGACGTATGCCCTTCAGTCAGATGAGATCGCTTGCGACCTGGGACTTAACGACGACGTGATTGCCGCCGCCGTACCGTACCCGGCAACCGCCAAGCCCGTGTTCGTCGGCCACTACTGGCTGTCGGCGCGGCGGCCCGAACTCCTGGCCGGGAACGTGGCGTGCCTCGACTACAGCGTTGCCAAGGGCGGGTACTTGTGCGCCTATCGTTGGCAAGGCGAGCAGACTTTGAGCAACGAGAACTTCGTTTGGGTCGGGGGAGGTAGGCGGAACTCATGACCGATGGCCCTGCACATGCCCCTATATATATTGTCAGAAATGGGGGTTATCGAGCCGGGCTGCGGGTACCGGCCCATGGGGCACGAGAAGCCGGGCAGCGGGCCGATCTTGATCATCGACGATTCGCGAGGCACCGGCCGCAGTCAGCAGCGGGCGATGCCGATTGCCGGGAAGCACTGGCATCGGCGAAAGCTGTTCTATGCTGCGCTCTACCGCAACATGCTGGCCGTCAAGCACGGCAGCTTTGGCGACCTGCTGGCGGCGATACCTGAGTTGGCCAGCGTGCAGCCGTTCACCAGCGCAAATATTTTGTCACCTCAGGACCGTGCGCAGCGCTGCCTGAGCGGCGAAATAGCCGCACATTCCGTGGACACCGCCGCCTGGCGGAGTGGATGCTGAGCACAGAAACACGCTGGGAACCGGCGTCGAATACGGCACGATGCGCGCCGCCGGGCGCGTGAAGAGCTGCCGCAGGTCCAGCACCCCGCCGCTGATGTCCCCGCCAATGCAGTTGGCGTTGCCCTGCTCCACCGCGGCAGTGGTCAACTGGCTGCGAGCCAGGATGCAGTCGCCG
>DATKDU010000110.1:0-32648 GCA_035512595.1 Pirellulaceae bacterium | reverse complement strand
GCTCGCATCGCCGGACAACTCCCCGCCCACCCGGCGAGTAACACGTACTTCAGCATGGCTCCGATCCGGTACGGGAATTACGTGGCCAAGTACCGGGCAAAACCCGCCGGTGATCGCCACGACTCCTACCTGGAACTGGTCCAGCGATTGGGTTCCCAGGCCGACGCGCTGCGCTTGGCCCTGGAAGAAACGCTGCGGACGCAGGAAGTGCTGTTCGAATTCCAGGTGCAACTGCGTACCTCCGAGCGGACGATGCCCATCGAAGACGCCACCATCGAGTGGCCGGAAAGCGAATCCCCGTATCGTACGGTCGCCCACCTGCTGCTCCCGCGGCAGGAGATCGCCTCGCTGCGGCAGCAAGCTGCGTTCCAGCAGCTCTCGTTCAACGTGTGGCACGCGCTCGCTGCGCATCGTCCCTTGGGCGGCATCAACCGCGTCCGCCGCTGGGCCTACCCCCTCTCGGCCGACTGGCGTCGCCGGCAAGAACCGGCGAGTTTGGCAGAGTCACCTGATGCCGACGAAATCGCGCGATGATGACCGAGAGCAGCACTCCGGCCGCACCCGGTCCGTCACTGGGCGAAGAGATCGCCAACAGCGTGAGCCATGGCGCGGGCTTGCTGGTGGCCCTCGTCGCCGGTCCGCTGCTGATTGCCCGCGCCGTCAGCCACGGCCGTCCGTGGGGCGCCTTCAGCGCCAGCGTCTTTGCGGCAGCGATCGTAGCCATGTACCTGGCGAGCACGCTCTATCATGCCTTGCCGCAAGGTCGAGCCAAGCGGATCTTCCGCACGCTGGAGCACAGCGCGATCTTCCTGCTCATCGCCGGCACCTACACGCCGTTCACGCTCGTTGCGCTGCGCGGGATTTGGGGTTGGGCCCTGTTTGGGCTGGTCTGGACGCTGGCAGCCTTGGGCATCCTCCTCAAGTCCGTGGCCACCACGCGATACCGCTGGCTGCCGGGCGTGCTCTACCTGGGTCTGGCGTGGATCATCGTCGTTGCCCTTCGGCCCCTCTCGCTGCACGTGCCGCACGCCGGCCTGATGTGGCTGCTCGCGGGAGGCATCGCTTACACGATCGGCGTGGGATTTTTTGCCGCCCGAAGAATCCCTTACTGCCATTTTGTGTGGCACTTGTTCGTGCTCGCGGGAACGACGTGCCACTTCGTGGCCGTGTGGCGCTACGTCGTCTGATCAACGCCCCGATTAGTAGCGTCAGACGACCGCTCCAAAGAGCGCCCCAACCCCCGCCGTGAGCGCCATCGCCAGCGCGCCCCAGAGATGTGACCCGTAGGGCGGCCTTAGTCCAAGGAGCGCCGCCGGCGTAGGCGCTCAACCCGCCCAAGAGCGCCAGGAACAGAATCGACGTGACGACCACAACCGGGATTAATGCCGCTCGGGGCGTGACGAGCGCGGTCAACAGCGGCAATGCCGCACCGACGGCGAAAGTGCCAGCGGAAGCAAACGCGGCCTGCCGCGCGGTGTGTCCGAAATGCCCAGCTCGTCGCGTGCGTGGGCAGTCAGTGCGTCATGCACCATCAGTTGCTTGGCCACCTGTTTCGCCAAGGCAGGACCAAGGCCGCGCTGGACGTAGATGGCGGCCAGTTCCTCGTGCTCGAATTGACTGTCCGTGGCCAGCTCCTTGCGCTCCCGATCGAGGTCGGCCTGCTCCGTGTCCGCCTGGGAGCTGACCGAGACATACTCGCCGGCAGCCATCGACATCGCTCCCGCAACCAGGCCGGCCACTGCCGCCACCAGAATCTCGCCGCTGGCGGCATTCGCCGCCGCTACGCCAACCACCAGGCTGGCGGTGGAGACGATGCCGTCATTTGCCCCGAGCACGGCTGCCCGGAGCCAGCCGATGCGCTCGGTGCGATGTATTTCACGATGCAGTGATCTCATGCCGACTAGCTCCGCGCGAGCGCTCCCTTGCTGACGCTTCGGGTTAGGGTTGCTGCGGCTCCATCAGTTGCAACCCTTCTCGTTTCCGCTACATCGACAACAAAGATGTTCCCATCAAAAGTTGCAAGTTCCTCACCCATTCTCCAGTATCCACCTCGTCGCGTAGTGGACAAGCTCCGTGCCATTGCTCAGGTCCAGTTTCTCCCGGATGCGGTCGCGGTAGGTCTCGATGGTCTTGACGCTCAGATGCAGTCGTTTGGCAATCCCCGCGGTCTTTTCGCCCTGGCCGATGAGACGAAAGACCTCCAACTCGCGATTGGCCAGCGCGTCGAGCGGCGAACGCGTGAGCTGCTTTCGCTCCCCGCCGACGGTGCGGTGCAACATCGTCTCGATCATCGCGTCGCTCAGGTAGATCTTGCCTTCCAGCACACGCCGGATGCCCTCGACGATCTTGTCCGTGGCCTGATCCTTCGAGATGTAGCCCAGCGCACCGGCGAGGAGAGCACGTTCGGCGTAGAGCGATTCACTGTGCGTTGACCAGACCAGCATGCGGACCGTGTCGTTGCGGTCCTTGATCCGCTTGCTCCAGGCGGTATTTCTCAATGAATCGGTACAGGGTGCGGCGGCTGATCCCAAGCGCTTTCGCCGCATGGGCCTTGTTGCCTTTCGCCTGTTCCAGCGCTGCGCGAACGGTTCGACGTTCCATTTCGCTCAGATTGAGCGGGTCCGTGCTGGAAACCTCGGCCGGGGCTAGCATCACCTGCATGGCGTCGGGTAGGTCGTCCAGGGTGATGCTGTTGTCTTCCGCCAGGATCTGGGCGCGTTCCAGCACGTTCGCCAGCTCGCGGATGTTTCCGGGCCACCCGTAGTTCAGCAGCGCCTGCATCGCGTCGGGGGCTACCCGGCAGCGCACTTTCCCAAGCTGACGGGTGATCAACAGGTGCTCGACCAGTGCAGGGATGTCCTCGCGGCGCTCGCGGAGCGGCGGGAGGTCGATGCTGACGACGTTGAGGCGGTAAAAAAGGTCTTCCCGGAAGCGGCCGGCCCTTTGCTCTTCTTCCAGCGGTTTGTTCGTGGCCGCGATCACCCGTGCGTTGGCGTACGATTCCTTGGTGCCACCGACCCGGCGGTAGTGGCCGTCTTCCAACACTCGCAGCAGCTTCGCCTGCAGTGCCGGAGACATTTCCGCGACTTCGTCGATGAACAGAGTGCCGCCTTCGGCCACTTCAATCAGCCCAGGCTTGGCCTGTTGGGCCCCCGTAAAGGACCCTTTCTCGTGGCCGAACAGCTCACTCTCCAGCAAAGTTGCCTGTAAGGCAGCGCAGTTGATGGTCACGAGGGGCCGGCCGTGGCGCTGGCTGTTGCGGTGCAATGCACGGGCGACCAGTTCTTTGCCGGTGCCACTCTCCCCGCGGATCAAGACGGTGGCGTCGGTCGGGGCAACCTTTTCGAGTAGCTGCACGACCTTCTGCATCGCCGGACCGGACCCGATCACCTGATAGCGGGGAGACTCGAAGGTGAGCCGCGCCACGTACTGGCGCAAGCGCACGTTCTCCGCTCGCAACCGCCGCACGTCCATTGCACGGGCCAAAATGGGCAGCATGGTCTGAAGGTTAAACGGCTTGAGCACGTAGTCGAAGGCCCCGATTTTCATCGCTTCGATAGCGCTGGGAATCGTCCCTTGCCCCGTCATGATGATGCCGACAAGGTTCGGGTCGGTTTCCAGCGCCTTGCGAAGCAGCTGGATGCCGTCCATCCCCGCCATCATCAGGTCGCTCAGGAGCAGGTCGAAATCCTGCTTCCCCAGCGCCTTGAGCCCCTCCGCTCCATTGCTCGCTCCCACCGTCTCATAACCCTCGTCCGCGAGCGTTTCGCACAGGGCGCTCTTCAACTCGACTTCATCGTCCACGATGAGTAGTCGTCCGTGCTTCGTTTCGGCCATGATTCATTCCTTCCTTTGACTCTTTCCCCTGGTCACTCCACGAAGCGAGCGCCGCGGACGCCTTCCACGTTGGCGCCGTTCTTGAGCGGCAGCACGATACGGACGGTGGTCCCCTTGCCCACTTCGCTGGCAATCTGGATGGTGCCGTGGTGTTCTTGAATGACGCGACGGCAGATCGCCAGACCCAGCCCCGTTCCCTTCCCTTCTTCCTTGGTGGTGAAGAAGGGCTCCATGATCCTCTCCAGGTTCTCGGCCGGAATGCCCGCGCCGGTGTCCGCCAACTCGATGAGCACGGCAGGCTTGCCGTTGCTCAGTATTGCCGCCGCGGTGCACAGGATTAGGGTGCCGCCCTGCGGCATGGCATCGCTGGCGTTGGTGAGGAGGTTCAAGAATACCTGCCGTAACTTCTGGCGGTCGGCGTAGATAGTCGGCGTGTCCGGGGCGAACTCCTGTACGACACGGATGAGCCGCTTGCGGAGGTGGTGGTGAACGAGGTCCACCGCCTTGGTCAGCTCCTGGCCAATGTCAACCGTGGAAATCTGACCGTCACCACGACGGGCGAACTGCAGCAGGTTGGCCACCAACTCGCCCATTCGCTTTGCCTCTTGATCGACGATCTCCAGGGCTCGGCGCCTCGGGTCATCCGCGGGTGTGCGTGCCAGAACGGATTCGACTCGCAAGGTCACCGTGGCCAGGGGGTTGTTCAGCTCATGGGCAATGCTGGCTGCCAGCTCGCCCACGCTGGCCAGCTTGGCTGCCTGCCAAAGCTGTTGGGTCGCGGCGCGAACTTCTTCGCTTTTCGCTTGCAGCTCGGTCACAGCCTTCTCCAGATGCTCCTTGCTCTCGCGGAGATCCTTCTCAACCTTTTTGCGCTCGGTGATGTCGCGCGCGATCTTCGACGCCCCGATGATCTGGCCGTTCTCATTCATGACCGCCGAGATCGTCAGCGAGACATCGACCCGGCTGCCGTCCTTGCGCAGTCGTACCGTCTCGTAATGAGAGATGCCCTCGCCCCCCTTGAGCCGCTCGATGATCCCTGGCAGCTCGTCGGCGCGGTCGGGAGGGAGCAGGATCGAAAGTGGCTTGCCGACGACCTCCTGGGCGGTGTAGCCGTAGAGCCGTTCCGCCCCCCGGTTCCAGCTCACGATGGTATCGTCGAGCTTCTTGCTGATGATGGCGTCGTCGGAGAACTCCACGATCGCCGCCAGGGAAGCGCGAGCTTCGTCGGCCCGCTTGCGCTCGGTGATGTCCACGATGAAGGCGAGGACGAAACGGTCCGCGCCGTTGCTGATGGGGTTGAGGCCGATCTCTACTGGGAACTCGCTGCCGTCTTTGCGCAGGCCGTACAGGTCGCGGCCCGCCCCCATCGGCCGGGTTTGGGGGGAGGCGAAGAAGCTCGCGCGGTAGCCGGGATGTCGGGCGCGGAAGCGTTCCGGTACGAGAATCTCGACGGATTGGCCGACCAACTCCTCGCGGTGGTAGCCGAAGGAATACTCGGTCTGAGCATTGACCAAGACAATATGGCCCTCCGCGTTGACCATGACGATGGCATTGGGCGCGGACTCGACGATCAACCGGAAGCGATCCTCGGCCTGCTTGCGGTCGGTGATGTCGCGGATGATGCCCACGAAGTGTCGTTCATCGCCAACGCGGGCTTCGGCCACGGACAGGTCCATGGGGAAGGTGCTGCCGTCCTTCTTTTGGCCGAGGACTTCGCGGCCGATCCCGATAATCTTCTTCTCCCCGGTCGCCATGTAATGAGCGAGGTAACCGTCGTGCTCCCGCTGATAGGGCGATGGCATGAGGACCTTGACGTTCTGACCGATCACCTCCTGCGCGGCATAGCCGAACAGCCGCTCGGCAGCGGGGTTGATCGTCTGGATGAGACCCCGCTCGTCGATGCTGATGATGCCATCGACCGCAGCTTCCAGGAGGGCACGCAACCGGGCCTCGCTGGTCGCCAGCGCGTCCCGTACCTGCTGGCGAGCGCCATCCCCGTCCGGTGGCACGTCAGTCTTCATTTCATCCCCACTGCTCGACAAGGCTACGGCGCGACCTGACCCCAAGTCCTTCCCCTGGTTCCTGTTTCTCGCGATCATTTTAACCAGGACGACCACGGATCGGACAGCGCCCTCGGCAGTCCGACCTCTGTGCGAAACCGCCCGACCTCGCCCAACCTCCGTGCGAAACCGCACTTCGTCGCCCGCCCCGCCCGCGGGAAGAAGCGGGTGCGTGGACCTTCTCGCCGCACAGAGGCAAGTTGTAATTCTAACGTGCTAAACACGTTACGACGCGATACTCTCGCCAATCCTGCATTGGCACCCAACTTGCTATCCCACCTGCACCGGAAGAGAGGAAAGGCGATGAAACGAGTGTGTGCGTGGTGCGGCCGAGAACTGGACCAGCCTGATCGCCGAGCAGACGTGCAAGTAACCCACGGCGTCTGCCAGGTCTGCCGACGCAGGTTTTTCGCCTCACGAAAGGCGAAGGAAGCCGATTCTGAGTCCACCCGGGAAGTTGTGGCTGATGACTCCGGCAGGGCCGGACGCCAGCAGCGTAGGCAATGAAGCGTACCGGCTGATGAAAACATACATCGACCGTCCCTATGGATGTGTCACCGGCTTGGAGTTTAAGACATGACTCAGGTTCTATGTTCTATCACAACGTGTAGGCCATCGCCCCTTCCGGCCTGCGGCTACGCATTTGGAAATGTCTCGGGTCGTCCCTGCGAAAACCCAGGGCGAGATCGAAGCCGCCATCTGCGAAGGAATGAGCCGCTTCCAACAAGAATACATGGGCCGCGGTCCCAAAGACATCCGCGCCCATCTGATCGGTGACCTCCTCGTGGTCCGCCTCAAGGGCGTTCTGACCGCGCCTGAACAGCACTTGGTCAAGTCGCTCCCGGACGAGAAGGGGAGGGACCTGCTCAAACAAGTACGGACCCACCTGATCGAAACGGCGCGGCCGATCATGGCAGCAATGATCCAGGAGGTCACCGGCGTTAAGGTGTTGAGCCTGCACCACGACATCAGCACCGTGACCGGAGAAGAGGTCGTGCTCTTCACCCTGGCTGAGTCCCCTGAATACAGGCGAGCCAGGAATCGACAGAGCTAGGAATCGGAGTGGGGGTCGTACTATCTCTATTTTCGCCATCCCAGGAGCGCCAACGGATACCATCGATGTGAAGATCCTGAAAGACAGTATCCACCTGACAGCGCCAGCAAGGGAAATTGAGTATGTTGCAACACTGGCTTTAGCGTGGCCGGTGAAACCTGACAAAGCCGAAGCGACCTACGACCACGGCCTGCTCCGAATTGAGGTTCCCTTCAAAGATCCGATGGAAGATGCTGTGAAGGTCGCCATCAAAGCAGGTGGCGCGGAAACCAAGACCAAGGCAATCGCGGTTGAAGCGGCTCGGCCGGTACCTGCGCTCGGAAGTGGCAAGCCACCGGCTAGCCAACCGCCCAAATCGAAATGAGCCGTCGAACCTGAATCGTGTTCCTCGCTACTCGTGTTTCTCGCTACTCAGTGCCTTTCATCGGATGACAAGAGGAATTGTCTATGAGCCAGTCCGCCACGCTTCCCACGCGCGAGCACCCCACCGAAGAGAAGCACGCTTTCGAGGCGACCGCCCAGCTCCTGACGCAGGGCCAGGAAGACCAACGCCTGGCCGAGCGAGTGGAACGTGCCCTGCGGGCAAGAGGCTACTGGGCACTGCACGCGGTCCGGGTCTCCGTCCACACTCGGGTCGTATTCCTCGCGGGACGAGTTTGCAGTTATTACCTGAAGCAACTCGCGCAGGAGACCGCCCGGGCTGTTCCGGGCGCGCATCAGATCCGCAACGACCTGGACGTCGTGCAACCAAAGTGAAATCACCAGGCAAGGTCAGTGATCCGCCGGACGAGAACTGGAGTTAGGCAAATCAAATACTGGGAAGAAACGTGCGGTCCGCATTGTGTAGACCGTCGAGACCGTGGTCTGGAATGAAAGGGAGAGTCATTATGAATCGTCGTGAAGTATTGGGAGTGGTTGGGGCGACCGCCATGGGGCTGGGTGCCTTCAGCACGGCTGGCGCGCAAGAGAAGAAGAAGTCGGAAGACCACAAAGACGGTCAAGCCGATAAGTGCGCGAAGGACTGCGCTGACTGCATGGTCGAGTGTTCCAAGTGCATGAGGCACTGTATCCGGCAGCTCGCCGCCGGCAAGAAGGAGTACGCCAAGTGCGCGGAGTTGTGCTGCGACTGCATGGAGTGCTGCGCCTGTGCGGCGAAGTGCTGCCACGGCTCGATGGCGGCGATCGTTTGCGAGGCGTGTGCCAAGTGCTGTGAGGCTTGCGCCGCCGAATGCGAGAAGCATTCTTCGGACGAAGTTTGCAAAGCCTGCGCGAAGTCGTGCCGCGACTGCGCGAAGTCGTGCCATACCATGATGAAGCACTAAGTCCGGCGTCAAACTCGCCTAACAAGGCGCTCAACCTGACCCGAACAGCCGGGCGATTTAAGTCTGTCGTGTTGTTTCACGCTTTCCGCGCCCGGCTGTTCGGGCAGGTTAGCGCCAAGGTGTTGAGCCTGCACCACGACATCAGCACCGTGACCGCTGGCCCAGGCGCCGCGATTCCGCGAAACCAACAGGAAGTAAACCGCGGCTCCTACCGAATCGACTCGGAAGGCAACAAGATATGATCAAAACAACCTTAGATACAGGGATGTTGGACCCGTCAGCGGCGCACCTCGAAGCGCTACAAGAACAGCGGTTCAGCAGCTTTCTGGAAGCTGCCCCCGATGCCGTGGTCATTGTCGACCAGGGTGGCAAGATCGTTCGAGTAAATGGACAGACCGAAAGGATGTTCGGTCACTGCCGGGAGGAGCTATTGGGGCAGGAGGTCGAAATCCTCATGCCAGAACGCTTCCGAGGCAGTCACCGAGGTCAGCGTAGCGCTTTCATGGCTCATCCCGGCACCCGCCCTATGGGACCGGCCCTGGAGTTGTGGGGCTTGCGGAAAGACGGCAGCGAGTTCCCCGTTGAGATCAGCCTCAGCCCGATCCCCGACCGTGAGGGCATTCTCGTCGCCAGTATCGTCCGGGACGTGACCAGGCGAAGGCAAATGGAGCAGGAGTTGCGCAATGCCGACCGCATGAAGGACGAGTTCTTGGCGACCTTAGGCCACGAACTAAGAAACCCACTGGCCCCCATTCGCAACGCCGTCGAGTTACTCGGCATCGAGGACTTGAAGGAACCAGACATGCGTACGGCCAGAGAGATGATCGCCCGGCAGGTGAAGGTCATGGTGCGTCTCATCGACGACCTGCTTAACATGTCCCGCATCAGCCGCAATCAGTTGGAAATCTGCAAGGAACGTGTTGAACTGGCGGCGGTGGTGGAGAGTGCTGTGGAAGGCAGTCGCCCGCTCATCCAGCAGTGCGGACACGCACTCACTGTCAGCCTGCCGACACAGCCGGTCCCTCTGGACGCCGATCCCATCCGCATCGCTCAGGTCTTCGTGAACCTGCTGAACAACGCCGCCAAGTACACGAATCGGGGGGGCCACATTTGGCTCACCGCTGAACGGCAAGGGAGTGATGCTGTCGTCAGCGTGCGTGACAACGGCATCGGCATCCCCGGCGACATGCTGTCCCGCATCTTCGACATGTTCACTCAGGTTAATCAGTCGAGGGAGCAGTCGCAGGGTGGACTCGGCATTGGGCTGACACTGGTCCGGCGGCTGGTCGAGATGCACGACGGCAGCATTGAGGCCCGCAGCAATGGCCCCGATGCTGGCAGCGAGTTTGTCGTCCGTCTGCCGGCCTATATCCAACCGCCACAGAAACCGCTGCCGAGGAATGACGGACCAAGAGCATCAGCCCTGAGCGGATGTCGCATTCTGGTGGTGGACGACAACGAGGACTCCGCCGATATCATGGGAATGTTGTTGCGGCTCAAGGGCAACGACATTCGCATCGCCCACGACGGCCTTGCAGCCCTGGAAGCCGCGGAGACGTTCCACCCGGAGTTCGTGCTCCTGGACATCGGCCTTCCCAAACTGAACGGCTATGAAGTTGCCCGGCGTGTTCGTCAGCAGCCGTGGGGCCGGGACGTGATCCTCGTTGCATTGACCGGTTGGGGGCAGGATGAGGACAGGGTCCGTTCGCTGGAAGCAGGGTTCAACTTCCACATGGTCAAGCCCGTGGCTCTGGCGGCTCTTGAAGAACTACTAGCCGGGTACGTGCAAGCGGCGGACCGCCGATGAATCTTGGATCCGCTCCGACCAAACGAACCAACCACTACGGCCTGGACGTACGTGCAACCAAAGTAAAATCACCAGGAGGCTTGCGCCACGCGACGACAACCACGAGCCAAGCTCAGTGATCCGACGGACGAGAACTGGAGCTACGACTGATGACTCTGGTTATGTCAAAACGTGTAGACCGCCCCTTCCCGGCACTCCAGCCCGTCATCAAGGGGCTGGGCGACATAGGCAAGTTGACGTTCCCCGAGGCCACCGGCACGTCGCCGTGGTTGTGGGTTGCCAGCCTGGCGGGCATGGGCCTCGCTGCCCTGGCCCAGCGGTCCTGCCGTCGAAAGCCGGTCGGTCCCGAACGAGACGCGCCCGCGAGAAGCCCGGCATCTGGGTCGGCTCGTCCGTGTGATCCGGGGGCCGTGAGATGATCGAAGCCAAGGGAATACCACCGCCCGCGATGGACTCGCGCGTCGGCTTCGCCGCCGTGGGGACCTGCTGGCAATTATCTGAACCGGACTGAACCCCGCACAACTTGCGGGGAAACAAACGGGAGAATTGAGATGTCGAAATCATCGATGGTTATCGAGACGGTCTTCGCCGAAGGTGTCGCTCACCTGTCCTACCTGGTCGGTGACAAGAAGACTGGGAGGGCCGCCGTCATCGACCCCCGGCGGGACGTCGAGCCATACATCGAGCTGTCTCGCAAGCACGGGCTTGCCATCACCCACGTTCTCGAAACCCACATCCACGCCGATTTCGTTTCCGGGGCCCGCGAGCTCTGCGACCGCACGGGGACCGCCAAGCCCTACCTCTCGGTGGAGGGCGGGGCGAAGTACGGGTTCGACCACGAGCCGCTCAAAGACGGCCACGCGATCGACCTCGGACGGGTGATTCTTCTCGCGAAGCACACCCCCGGGCACACGCCCGAGCACATGTCGTTTCTCGCCGCCGAAAGTGACCGCCAGGACACGCCGTTCGCCGTCTTCAGCGGCGACTGCCTGTTCGCCGACTCGGTCGGCCGGCCCGACCTGCTCGGCGGCGACCAGACGGACCTCCTCGCCCGGCAGCTCTTTGCGTCACTCCGCAATTTCTACCTGAAGCTCGACGACGGGGTGCGAGTCCACTCGGCGCACGGGGCTGGCTCGCCGTGCGGGGCCGACATTAGCGACCGCCTCGTGTCCACCATCGGCTACGAGCGGCAGCACAACAAGGCGCTGCAGATCACCGACGAGAAGGAGTTCGTCGAGTTCACCGCGCACACCGCCCCGCCCGAGCCGCGGTACTACAAGCGGATGAAGAAGGTGAACGCGGACGGCCCGGAAGTGCTCGGCCGCCTGCCGAACTGCCCGCCGCTCTCGGCCAGGGAGTTTCAAAAGTCAGCCGCGGCGAAGGGCGCGCAGATCATTGACGCCCGACAGATGCTCGCCTTCGGCGGGGGGCACATCTCGGGCGCGCTGAACATCGGCCTGCGGGCGGAGCTGTCGATCTGGGCCGGGTGGGTGCTCGATCCCGAGCGACCGTTGTTCCTGGTGCTGCCGAAAGACACCGACCTGCCCGAGGTCCAGCAACTACTCGGCCGCGTCGGGTACACGACCTTCGGCGGTTTTCTGCTGAACGGGATCGAAGGCTGGGTGAACGCCGGACTGCCGCTTGAGACGCTGCCGCAGATGACTGTCCACGAGGTGAACGAGGCACGGGACGACCTTCAGGTGCTCGACGTTCGGTCGCCCGAGGAGTGGGAAGAAGGGCACGTGCCAGGAGCTGTGTACATCTTTCTCCCCGAGGTGGAAAAGAAGTCCTCCCGTCTCGCGAAAGAGAAGCCCGTAGCGGTCTACTGCGACAGCGGGTATCGCGCGAGCCTGGGGGCGAGCCTGTTACGGCGGGCCGGCTTCGCTGAAGTGCGGAACGTTCCCGGGAGTTGGAAGGCGTGGACGGCGGCCGAACTCCCGGTGCAGAAACCCGCGGAAGACAAGAATGCGTCGGACACCGACCGCTGAACGAATGCTTGTTATAAGAAACTGAACCATGACACGAACCACCTTGGCGGTAGTCGCACTGGCGCTCGCCACCGCCGGTACGGCTGTCGCGTCCCCGCCGGGGACTGACCCGCTGGCTTACCCCGGGCCCGCGTGGTCGCCGTACCTCGTGGGGGCGCTCATCGGTCTGCTGTCGATGGCGACCTTCTACTTCTCGGACAAGCCGCTGGGGGCGTCCACGGCGTACGCCCGGCTAGCGGGCATGATGGGCAAGCTGTTCGCCCCGCGGCACACGGAATCGTTGAAATACTACCAGGACTTCAAGCCGAAGTTCGACTGGGAGGTCATGCTCGTCATCGGGGCCGTGGGCGGGGCGTTCCTTGCCGCGTGGCTGGGGGGCGAGATGACCGGGGAATGGCTGCCGGCGATGTGGACCGCCCGGTTCGGGGAGGACAGTTTGGGCCTGCGGCTGGGGGCTGCGTTCGTGGGTGGGGGGCTGATGGCGTTCGGTGCCCGGATGGCTGGCGGGTGTACCAGCGGGCACGGGATCAGTGGCACCATGCAACTGTCGGTCGGATCGTGGGTCGCGGTCGTGTGCTTCTTCGTCGGCGGGATCGCCACCGCGTTTCTGATGTTTCGGGTGTAGCCGATGCCCTTGGCCGGGAGACGAAACGATGACTGAAAGAAACGATGTGACCGCAACGCCGAGTCAGGCGGTCGGGGCGGACCAGCCTGAACTATCAATCGACAAGAGCAGGCCGGACAAGGATCCGCCGACGGGCCAATCCTCCACCGGGAAGCAGTTGGCGCTGGGGCTGCTGTTCGGCCTCGCCTTCGGCTTCTTGCTCCAGAAGGGCGGGGTGGCGAAGTACCACGTCCTGATCGGTGTCTTGCTGCTGGAAGACTTCACGGTCATCAAGGTGATGCTCTCGGCCATCGTGGTCGGCATGATCGGCGTCTTCGGGCTGTACGCCCTGGGCTTGGTCAAGCTCCACGTCAAACCGACCCGGTATGCGGCCAACATCCTCGGCGGGCTGATGTTCGGGGTGGGCTTCGCCCTGCTCAGCTACTGTCCGGGGACGGGGGCAGCCGCGCTGGGTCAAGGGAACTTCGACGCGCTGGCGGGTATCCTCGGACTCATGGCCGGGTCCTACCTCTACGCGGAGTCATCGGGCCTGCTGGGACGCACCGTTTTGAAATGGGGCGACCGGGGCAAACTGACGTTGCCCGAACTCGTCCGGATCTCACCCGCGACGTTCGTCCTCATATTCGCCTCGCTTCTCGTCGTCGCCCTAGTGGTGTTGGAGCGAGTTACCATCCGATGAAAACCGACGCCCGTTCCGCCCCGCAGGCCCAGATGAAGGCAACCGACACTGACCGGACATGAAAGGGATAGTTGTGGCGACCGTCGTGATCTTGCACACCAACGACATCCACGGCCATCTGACCGCCTGGAAGGGGTGGGAGGGCGACCTGAAGGACAAGACGGTCGGCGGCTTCGGTCGACTGGCCGGGGCCATCGCCGAGGCCAGGAAGGAAGCGAAAGACGCCCTCCTGCTGGATGCCGGCGACCTCCTCGGCGACTCGATGATCGCCGACCTGACGGAAGGCAAGGCGATGGTGGAAGCCCTGAACCACCTGGGCTACGACGCGATGTCCATCGGGAATCACGAACCGGACTTCGGCACCGACGTGCTTCGGCAGCGGATGAAGGACGCCACCTTCCCTGTTCTTGCCGCCAACCTTATCGAGCGGAAGGGGAGCAAGCCGTTCGCCAAGCCCTACATCATCAAGAAGGTCACTGGCGTGTCAGTCGGCATCCTCGGGCTGGCCTACCCGAAGACGGCGTGGACGACGGCCTCGAAGAACGTGGCTGAAGTCGAGTTTCAAGACCCCGTACCAGCCGTCATGCACTACCTGCCGAAGATGCGCCACGACGGGGCCGAACTGATCGTGGTCCTCTCTCACCTCGGGCTGGGCGGCGACAAGGCACTCGCCAAGGCGGTCGAGGGGATCGACGTAATCGTGGGTGGTCACAGCCATAACCGCATGCCGAAAGCTGAGGACGTGGGCACTACGCTGATCGTGCAGGCGGGGGCGCACGGCTCCGACCTGGGCCGGCTGGAATTGACCGTCGAGCGGGGCAAGGTCACCGCAAACGTTTGCACCTTGACACTACTGGATCACGACAAAGTGGAGGCAGACGGCGCAGCCGAGCGGCTGCTGACGCGGCTGCTGGAGCCGCACCGCAAGGCGATGGACGAGGTCGTCGGCAAGGCGGCGGATTGGCTGGTGCGGGCGCAGACGCTGGCGGGCCAAGAGGCACGCAAGCGGGACGAGGAGTCGCCCATCGACTCGCTCTTCGCCGACATCCTCCGTGAAGAGGCCGGGGCCGACGTCGCTCTGCTGCCCGGAGTCGGATACGGGGTGGCGATCCCGACTGGAGCGATCACTGCCGACCAACTACGCCAGATGGTGCCGCATGAAGGCAAAGTGGTCACGATGCGGCTGTCAGGGACACAGATCATCGAGGTTCTGGAGCAGGCCGTCGAGAACGTCTTCACTGACGACCCGGCGGTCAAGGTGGGTGGCATGATCCAGGTGGGCGGCATCCGCTTCCGCTACGACCCGCAGATGGCGAAGGGCCACCGAGTCTGGCACGTCGAGAGGACGGTGGGTCGCTGGAAACCGATCGACGAGTACACCGTCGCCACGAACACGATGATGGCCGGGGGAGGCCACAACTATCAGACACTTACGAATGGCGAGAAGCGGGCCGAACACGGCTCGCAGTACGAGATGATCCGCCGCTGGATTGCCAAGAAAGACGCGGTCGCCACGCCTCCTTCCGGCCGAATCGAGAAGGCCGCCATGATTACTAAACCGCGATGACAAGTCATCCGGACAAGGAGCCTGTTATGAAGCGTTTCATTCCGTTGGCACTGGTCGCCGCCGGCCTCACCGTTTGGCTGGGGATGCGGGGCGAGTCTGGAGATCGTGCCAAGGCATCCGAAGGAGGAAAACCCATGTTGCAAGCCGTCGTCCACATCAACTTCACCGACAGCGAGCGGCAGAAGCACGGACTGAAGAACGTCGCCAACATCTTGAAGGAAGAAAAGGGAGCCGAGATTGAGGTTGTCTGCCATGGCGGCGGGATCGGGCTTCTGGTCAAGGACAAGACAGACCACGCGGTCGAAGTGGCCCGGCTCATCAAGGAGGGAGTACGGTTCGCGGCGTGCGAGAACACGCTGCGGGACAAGTCGATCCCGAAGGAGAACCTTCTCCCCCGATGTGACGACGGTCCCGTCGGGCGCGGTCGAGGTCATCCGCATGCAGCAGGAAGGATTCGGCTACTTCAAGCCGTAAGCTGAGAAATAAAGTGCGCGGGAATCGCACGGAATGAAGCTCGGGTTCTGATTCCCGACGGTTTCTCGAACCACCAAAAAAATGACACAACATGCATTTAGGAAGGCTTTGCGTTCGCTGGTTCGGAATCGAGTTGAGACGGAACCTGAGGAAACTCCCCGGGACGGACTCAAATCAGCAGCGAATCCGCAACGACCTGGACGTTGTGCAACCAAAGTGAAATCAGCCGGAGGCTTGTGACATGCGACAACCACCAAGCAAGCTCAGCGATCCGCCGGACGGGAAAAGCCAGGCGGGCGCAGCCAAGCCGACGGGCCGGCAGCCCAGCGAAAAGCCCGGTGTGCTGGTGGTCGATGAGGACCACCACGTGCGGATCATGGTGCAATTGAGTCTGGAGCGAAACGGCTTTGACGTCTGGTTGGCCCGCAGTGGCCGGGAAGCGATCGATCTCTATCGCCGGCACACGAAAGAGATTGCTGTGGTGCTGCTCGATGTCCGCATGCCCCGTCTGGACGGACTTCAGACACTGGAGGCCTTGCGCGAACTGAATTCCGAAGTCCAGGCCTGTTTCATAAGCGGTGACACCGGCACCTACGAACCGGAGGAGCTGCTTCAGCGCGGCGCTGCCTATGTCATCGCCAAGCCGTTCCTTCTGGACGACCTAACGAACATCCTCCGACTGATGGCCCAGGGCGTGCCCGCCCACCTTCTCCCGTCCAGCAGGGTAAGGCAAGGGTGAACCGGGCAAGGAGTATGGGCCGGGTTTGGGCTGGACGAAAGTCAAGGTTCCAGATGAAAGTGAGCAGCGTCGCAATTCCAGGCGCGCGGACGGGCACGCTTAGGTGTGTCGATTCTACTCACTTGCGCGTTGGGTCCATGCTTCCGTCACGCAGAAAATGGACACGTGCTGGCCCCAACCCCGGAATCAGGCTCCCGGTGACACCCGGCACGCGACATGCAACCCACCCTGACATGGCTTTTGTTGAGCCACTAATTTGGACCCTGCGCCATGTCCCTCCTGCGATTCGATCCTACGACGTCCGACTGGGTGATCTTCTCGCCGTCGCGCAGCTTGCGCCCGCATGACCGCCCGGCGAAGGTCGGCCCTGGGGATGACTTGACCGCTGCTGCTAAATGCCCATTTTGCCCGGGCAACGAAGCATTTACGCCGCCGGAGATCTATTCCCTTCGCAGTCCGGCCGATCCGACTCACTGGCAGGTGCGGGTCTTCCCCAACAAGTTCCCGGCGCTGCGAATCGAGGAAAACCCGCGGCGGGAAGCGGACGGACACATGTTCCAATTCATGGGAGGCTGCGGAGCGCACGAGGTGATCGTTGAGTCTCCCGACCACCGGCTGTTTCTGGCCCAGCAGCCGCTGGACCAGGTGGAGCGCGTGCTCCGCACGCTCCAGCTTCGCTATCAGGACTTGATGCGCGACCGCCGCGTTCAGACGGTGATCATCTTCAAGAATCACGGCGCCGAAGCGGGCACGTCGCTGGCGCATCCGCACTGGCAACTGATCGCCACTCCCGTGGTGCCGCGGTTGCTCAGGGTCAAGCACTTTGAGGCCAGCGAGTATTTCGACCGCACTGGCTCGTGCCTGTACGCCGTGATTCGCGAACAAGAGCTGGAAGCCGGTAAGCGCATTCTGGCGAGCAACGAGGATTACGTTGCGTTCATGCCGTATGCCTCGCACGCGCCCTTTGAGACCTGGATCGTGCCGCGGAGCCCGCCCCCTTCCTTCACTCAGGTCCGGCCCGAGAGATTGCGGACTCTGGCGGAGCTCCTGAAAAAAGTACTGCTGGAGCTGCACACGGCACTCGACAACCCGGCCTTCAACCTGACGATCGACAACGTTCCCCGCGGTGACGAAGACAAGGAGTACTTTTTGTGGCATGTCCGTATCCTGCCGCGATTGACCACGCCGGCTGGTTTTGAACTTGGCAGCGGCATGGCCATCAACACGGTCCTACCGGAGGATGCCGTGGCGTTTCTCACCGAAGTGGCCGTGGTGGAAAACGGCAAGACCAAGACTGCGGCCGCCTAGGGAATTGAGGAAGTGAGCAATGAAGATTCAAGAATTGCTTCGGCGAAACAAAGTTCCCTTTGAGATCCTCAAACATTCCGCGGGCGCATCCCTGGCGAGTCTGGCCGACGATGGGAAGATTTCGGCCGGCGAGCTGGCCCAGGTGACACTGCTCAAGGCCGATCACGGCTACCGCTATATGCTGGCGGTGGCAGCGCTCGCCCGCCCGCTCGAATTGCGTTTCGCCACACGGGCGCTGGAGGGATGCGACTTGACGCCGGCGAGTGACATCGAACAGGTTCAGTTCTGCCCTGATTGCGAGGCAGGCGGCCTGATGCCTTTCGGCTCGCACTACAACGTGCGGACCCTGCTCGATCAATCGCTCGCCAAGGAGAGTTCGATCGCTTTTGAGGAGATCGACGGCACCGCGGCGATTCGCATGAAGGTTGCCGACTTCCGCGAAATGGAGCATCCGCTCGTGATGCCGCTGACTCTCGAGAGCTACGAAAGCGTTGGTCACTAGATCCGGCCGGGCTGTCGGGTGCAACTCCCAGCCGTGGGCAGGCTGCTTGCTGCGCTGAGGAGTTGTGTTACGGTTGACCAGGATTCAGGATTGCTCCATGACGACGTCCAATGAGCAGCGTTTCGTGATTCCCTTCTCGCAACTTGGCATTGCCGACGTGCCGCTGGTGGGGGGCAAGAACGCCTCGCTGGGGGAGATGGTTCAGCATCTGACGCCCTTGGGGGTAAATATTCCCGACGGTTTTGCGATTACTGCAGTTGCCTACCGCCACTTTCTGCGGCATGGCAAGCTCGACGAGCAGATGGCCGGCCGACGGTAAGCACGAAAGAGGCTTCAAATGGCGCCAGTTCGGCCGATTCTCTATCCAAGTTACGGGTCGACTCCCGCGCCTTGACCGCCCCCGCGCCTCGAATCACCCTATAGCCGGGGCTCATTCCACGGAGCAAGAGATGGCCAAAAACAGCAAAGCCGCCAAGATCAGGGAGTACCTCGCCGATCATCCCGACGCGAAAGCGGCCGACGTGGTTGCGGCGCTTAAGTCCCAGCGAGTGAAGGTCAGCGGGGCGCAAGTCTATAACGTCAAGGCGGCGAATGGAAAGCCGAAGCGGCGGGCCAAGAGCGTCAAGCGATCCAAGGGCGATACCCTTACGGCATTGATCGAGGCCAAGAAGCTGGCCGACAAGCTGGGCGGCGTGGAAAGGGCACGGGATGCGGTGAACGCGCTGGCTCGGTTGCTGTAGCTGGGCCCCGGCGAAGGCAGACGCTACGACGCCTATGACCACCCACGTCACCCAGTGCAGCCGATACCACGGACGTTTCGAAGCAGAGTCCATCCCACCAGTCTAACGATGATCTACCTCGCCTCCCCCTACTGGCACGCCGATCTGGCCATCCGCAACCAGCGGTTCCGCGCCGCTTGCGGGGCGACGGCCCAAATGATCCGTGAAGGGACCACGGTGTTCTCCCCCGTCGTCACGGCCATGCGCTGGTCGGGGAAGGGCTGCCCGGCGACTGGTCGTTCTGGGAGGGCCAAAGGCGTGTTCGATTGACCGGCCGTCTGAGCCTTAGCAGGACGGCTCCGGCAAAATCGTGGTCCGCGCCCCGCGGCAGGACGAGAACCTGCGCAGACCCTATGCCGAGCTGCGGCGGAGGCCGGAAATGTGCGGCGCGGGGGAAAGAGCTGCGGCGCGAACCCACGCGTCGAACTCCTTGTCTTGTTACGCCCTGCGACGCCCAGTGCGTCGCTTCATGACGAGGTTCCCATGCTCGCTCTCCATCATCTCAGTTCCCAGCCCTGCGCGCGGCTCGTCCACCCGGACTAGCCATAGCGTGAGTCTTGGCTGAACGGCTGCCGCCTCGGCGAGGCCGCGCGGGTCGCTCTGCGCCTGCCCGGTGCCGCTGCGCTTGCTGGCCGATTCGTTTTTTTTCCCGCGTGTGTCGCCGCTGCACTGCGCGGTGGCTGGCAATGCCGCCGCGCTGCCGGACCGGATCCTCGTGCGCCTGTTCCGCGCCTCGACCCTGAATCGCCATGTCTGCTCGTCATCCCAGTTGCAAAACTCGTCGCCGGCTGGCGCTGGCCCGCACGCTCCATGCGCGGGTCTGGATCAGCCTGGAGGGGCGCGTGTTCGTTGCCGGCGGCAGCACTAATTTCGAGAAGCTCCGCCACTGCCTGACCCGCCGTTGTGCCCCGCCCACCGCCATCGAAGCCCCGACTCCCACCGAGCTGGGGATTGCCGCCTGCGATGGCGAGCTAACCGACTACACGCTGCTGGCGATCGGGCAGGCACTGGCCCGCTGGTCACGCTCGTTGGATGAAGAAGAACAGCGTCGCCCGGCGCGCCGCCGCCAGCGCCCCCAGATCGACGCCGAGCGAAAGGAGATCGAGCGGCTTCGGGCGCGGCTGGCGGCCGTGCGGGAGTGGCGCAGGCAACTTCAGGTGGGAGCCGAGCCGCCGGGAGCCCCTTACCTGCTTGACGGCCGGCAGGAGCAGGGGCTCCGCCGCGCGCTCGACGCAGCTCCCGCCGGCCGCCCCTATCCTTCTCTCGTCGCATGGCTGGCCCGGGTCGCCTGCTGGCTGTCGGGAAGCCTAGCGGCCGGCCGCTTCCTCCAAGCGGCGCAGGTCCTGGCCGATCGCTGGGACGAGCTCGCGCCGGCCGAGCAGTTGCAAAGGCTTGAGCGGCGGCTGCACGTCTGGAGCAAGCGGAGCCGCAGCGAACGGCCCTATGCCATCCTCTCGGAGCTGCGCTCGGCCGTGGCAACTCTTTCGCCGCAGTTCGTGTCCGCAGCCGGACTCTCGTCCCGTCCGCGGAGGCGGAGCCTGACCGAGCACTGCGAGCTCCTCTTGGCCAAGTGCCGGCAATTGCGCGGCAGGCAACATGCCGCGAGCTGGCATCGCTTGCCGGCGACGCTCGCTGCCTGGGCGGCCGCAGACGGCGGCACTGCGCCACTTCCGCCGCGGGTCGTGGCCCTGGGGATGGAGCGGGCGGAGTCGCACTCGCTGGAGCGGCTACTCGCCTCGTTCGCGGGCCAGTTCGGCGAGCCGGGTTACGACCGGCTGCTGGTGGCGATCGAGCAGCTCCCGGAGCTGGTTTGCCACGGGGACGTGACCGCGCTCAGCTCCCTGCTGGCGAAAGGCGCCACGCTGGACGATCTGGCCTGGGCGGCACAGCACGGGCAGATCTGGCGGCTGTGGGCCTACGGCGTGAAGCCGCACGTGGCCCGACGGATTGCCGACCGCCTGGCGTACGTTGGGATCGCTGTGGAGGGGGAAATCTTGTCGGCACTGATCCCCGTCCTGGCGGACTCCTGCCAGGTGGCGCTCATCGAGCGGTGGATTGGCTGGCTGGGGCGATTTTCCTCGCGGACGATCACGCCGCGGCTGAAGAGGGTCCTGGCGAGTGCGTGCCGCGAGCTGATCTTGCCGGCGGTGGGGCAGGTGCCGCTCCACGAGACCTTGCGTCTCTGGCTGAAGCCGGCCGCTCCCCTGACGCGCCCAATTGCCGACGGTTCCCCGCTGGCTGATTGGCTCCAGCGGATTGCTGCCTATCAATCGCTGGCTGGCCAGCCCATCTCGCTCCCTAAGTCGGTGCGCAAAATCATGGAGCACTCCAGCCAGCAGGCGTCGGCAGCCTGCGACTGGCGGCGCGCCCTGCGCGCGGCCCAGGAGGCGCTGGTGATGATCGCCACCAGCGCGCTGCGGACGCTGCTGCTGCGCCGCATCGAGGCGTGGTGGCGCAGCGAGGCGGGCTGCTCTCTGGCCGACGTGCCGCTCCCCCGCGGGCTATCGCTGGCGGCCTGGCTGGGGAAGATGGACCAGGAGCAGCGGGATATGCTGCGGCAAGTGGCCGCCGGTTGGGCGATGCACGGGGCGGACTACAAGGACCGACTGCCGCTCTGCGCCCCGTGGCTGGCGAAGTTTCGCGCGCACGGCGGCAATGCCGACGCATGGCTGCACCCCGCCGAGGAAACGGCGTCGCTGGCCGGTCGGCAACTGACCGTCAGCATTGCCCACGACCCGCGGGAAATCTTCCTGATGGGGGATTACTTCGACACCTGCCTGCGGGTCGGGAACTTCAACGAGATGTCGGTGCTCGCCAACTCGCACGACGCCAACAAGCAGGTGGTGTATCTCGTCGGCCGGAGCCCGGCGGGGAAGCGGCAGGTCGTCGCCCGGCAATTGATTGCTGTCAGCAGCGATTTTTCGCTACTGGGTTACCAGTGCTACGTCGCCATCGACAAGCGGCAGTCGGGCGAGCGGCAGGAGTGCATTGCGATCATGGCTGCCTATTGCGGCCGGCTGGCGCGGCGCTCGGGCATCAAGCTGGCCGACGAGGGAACCCCCGAAGCGATCGGCAGCCACTTCTGGTACGACGACGGCGCGCACGCCTGGCACCCCGCCGCGCAGCAGGCGTGGAATGCCGTGGACCAGCGGCAGCGAGAGGCGTCGTGGGCACTTGAAGTTGAGACGTCGATCGTGCGCGGTGACTCGGTCTCGGCAGGTCTTGCCGCGAATGGGGCTGTGGTCTTATTGCCGTAGGGTAACGCTTCAGCCGTGCTGGGCGGGTCGCTCACAAAATCTGTAGCAACTTTGTAGTCAAGGGGGCGGACGGTGCCAAACAGCGGCGGATGTTGGCGGATTGCGGCCGTCGTCCGAACTC
Source organism: Pirellulaceae bacterium (assembly GCA_035512595.1). Lineage (GTDB taxonomy): Bacteria > Planctomycetota > Planctomycetia > Pirellulales > Pirellulaceae > DATKDU01. The sequence continues at coordinate 10,529 of DATKDU010000110.1, read as the reverse complement.
CGCAATCGTGTTGATCGAGGCGAAGAAGCTGGCCGATAAACTCGGCGGCGTGGAAAAGGCGCGGGATGCGGTAAATGCATTGGCGAGGTTGCTCTAGGGCGGCCTTCTCTTCCGCCTCGCTCAAGCTGCCGGTCCTCCTCCGACAAACCGCTCCAGCGGCACCTGGACCGTGGTGCCGTCGCTTTGGTGCAGGTCACGATGCGGGAACTTATGGACGAGAGCTCTCCCGAAGGGCACCGTTTGACCTATGGACCGTCCGCGGATAGTCATTACTGTGGGCTCTCGGGTCACTATGGTGCCGACACACGAGAAGGCAGACCGTCATGGCCGATTTCAAGGTAACTCAGCTTGAACCCGATTTGGACTTTGGGAATTTGCCGTATTGGGACGTTGTTATCATCGGCGCGGGCCCCGCCGGTTTGGCCGCCAGCCTGACGACCGCCCACCGGGCGTTGACCACACTGGTCATCGAGGCCAAGGACCGTCCGGGCGGGCAGCCACAGTTCCTGTATGCCGACAAACGGATCGTTGATATCCCGGGCTTCCCCGATGGGATTACGGGAGAGGAGCTTTCACAGCGGACGTTCCGTCAAGCCGTCGACGCGCTGGTGCAATTTCGCTTCAACGAGGAGCTGGTGACCATCGAGGACACTGACCAGGTCGGGACGGAAGACCGGCTGAAGCGGGTCGTGACGAGCAAGGGGAGCTACTTGTGTCGCAAGGTGATTATCGCCTGCGGACTGTTGCACTATCCCCGGCGGTTAGCCGTGCTGGACGAGCTAGGGTCCAAGAACGTCCATTACAAGATTCCCAAGATCGGCGACTATGAGGGGAGCCGCGTAGCGGTAGTCGGGGGAGGGGACTCGGCACTCGATGCGGCGCTCATGGTGCAGGCCCGTGGAGGCCTGGTGGACTTAATCGTGCGCGAGTCCACGCCGATCGGGAAGCCAGACAGTCTGGCGCGCATTCGTGACGCCGGCGGGCAGATTCACACCTCGGCCGAGATTACTGCGGCCAGGTTCGTGGGCGACGTCATCGAGCTTTCTCTGACCAGGGGTCAGCGGATGAGCTGCGCGCTAGCCATTGTGCAGATCGGCTTTTTATCAGCCAAAGAAACTTTCGAGCGGCTGGCGCTGGTCCTCAATGAGGATGGAAGCATTGCCGTCGATCCGTACTTCGAGACGAGCCGGCAGGGAATTTTTGCCGTGGGGGACGTTCACGGCGACATCAAGCTGATTGCGGTTGCCTGGGCCGAGGGCATTCAGGCCGCGATTCACGCCTTCAAGGAGATTACCAGTCCGTACTGGCTTAACGAGAAGCGCCTCAAGGATCACAAAATCGCGCTCATCGGCGAGAAGATTGCCAGGGCCGCATCGCGGGCGCGACCGACATGATGGCTCGTTCGTTGCTCTCTCGCCCCGGTTCGACCTGATTTCACTTGATTCCCACAAGCCAGCAGGGTCTTGATTCAGCGCAATGCCTCACGTCCTGATCATCGGCGGCGGGTTTGTCGGGCTGAATGCCGCCAAGGGGTTGGGAGGCGTCGCAGGCGTCGAGGTTACGCTTGTGGATCGCACGAATCATCACCTCTTTCAGCCCCTTCTGTACCAGGTGGCGATGGCCGGCCTGAGCCCGGCCGACATCGCAGCGCCGATCCGTAGCATGCTCTCTCGCTATCGGAACATCCGCGTGTTGCAGGGCGAAGTGCGGTCGCTCGATCTGAACCAAAAGCGGGTCGTGGCCGAATTCGGCGAATTGACGTTCGATTACCTCATCCTCGCCTGCGGCGCGCGGCACAGCTATTTTGGTCACGAGGAATGGGAAGTACATGCGCCGGGCCTCAAGACCCTGGAGCAGGCGACGGAGATTCGCCGACGTGTCCTGTCGGCCTACGAAGAGGCGGAGCGAATCCAGTCGCCCGAAGATCGCAAGCGGCTCCTCACCTTCGTCGTCGTGGGGGGCGGCCCCACTGGCGTGGAGTTGGCCGGGGCGATCGGCGAGATGAGCCGTTTCACCCTGGCCAAGGATTTTCGCCAGATCGACTCGAAGCTGGCTCGCGTGATGTTGGTGGAGGCGGGGCCGCGGATTTTGCCGATGTTCAGTGCGCAGCAAGCCGCACGGGCGACGAGGGACCTGGAGCATCTAGGCGTTCAGGTGTGGACCCGCAGCGCAGTCACGAACATCGACGAGGACGGCATCGAGATCGGCAACGAGCGAATTCGAGCCGCCACCGTTCTGTGGGCTGCCGGCGTGAAGGCTTCGCCGCTCGGTCATTCCGCGGGCCTTGCCGTCGATCGCCAAGGGCGAGTCCTCGTAGAGCCGGATCTGAGCGTCAAGGGGCATAGGGAAGTCTTCGCGGCGGGCGACATGGCCTGCTTCACCCATCAGACGGGCCAGCCCCTACCGGAACGGCCCCCGTTGCCATGCAGCAGGGGCGTTATCTGGCGCGGACCATTCGCCGCGAGTTAGCGGGTAAGCCACGGGAGCCGTTCCGTTTTGTGGACAAAGGGCAAATGGCCACCATCGGGCGGAGCCGGGCCATCGTGGAGATCGGAAGATTGAAAGTGGCCGGGTTTCCCGCCTGGCTCGTATGGCTGGCCGTCCATATCTACTATCTGACCGGTTTCAAGAACCGGCTGTTGGTCGTATTACAATGGGCTTGGTCCTACTTTTCCTTTCGCCGTGGAGCGCGGCTGATTGTCAGCAAGGAATGGCGGTTCCACGAGACGGCCCAGAAGACTGACAACCCGTAAGCCGTCACGACGCCAACTCGAAATCGCATTCGCATCGATGACCACCAGTTTTGCGGCGGGCTGCCGAGATTCTGGTCCTCCGTGGTCTGGATTCACGCGCGATGTGTTCTGCGTGCGCCGCGCCTGCCCGCGCCAGCTACAATGACGCCATACGTTCCTCCATCCGCGACTTGCTCTGCTGACTTGCTCGCCGCCGTAGGACCGATCCTGGCGAAGCGTTTTGCCGCCTGAGCTGACGAGCGTCGGGTGTGTCGGACGTGTGTCGGACCGAAGCAGCTAATGCGCACGACGACTGGGCGTCGCTGCTTGCGAACCGCTGAGTAGTTTTTCGAGAGCCGCCAGTTCCACCGGCTTGACGATGTGGAAGTTAAATCCTGCCTCCTGCGAACGTCGTCTGTCCTCGTCTTGGCCCCAGCCGGTCAACGCAACGATGATTACGTCCCGTCCCCACTCCTGCTGACGAATTCGACGGGCTACATCGTAGCCATTCAGTTTTGGAATTCCGATGTCCAGCAGCACTAGCTGAGGGTGGAACGCCTCCGCTACATCGATAGCTTCAAGGCCGTCATTGGCGATGCGAATCTCATTGCCTTTGAGTCGCAATAGCATCGCCAAGCTGTCAGCCGAGTCCTTATTGTCGTCCACCACCAAAATGCGGCTGCCGCTTAGGGCTGCTGCCCTTGGTCCCTCAGGGTTTGGCGGCATTTCAAGAGGTTGCTGAATAAAGGGCAGGCGCACGACAAACTCGCTCCCCTGGTCGGGACCATTGCTGCGGGCCTCAATAGTGCCGTCGTGCAAATCGACCAGTCGTCGTACTAATGTCAGGCCAATGCCCAGACCAGCTTGCGATCTTTCCAACGACCGATCAACCTGGGTGAACATGTCGAAGATGCGAGGCAGCATATCCCTAGGAATGCCGATGCCATTATCTCGCACACTGACGACAGCATCACTTCCTTCACGAATTGCGGTGAGCCAAATGTGACCCCCCTGCTTTGTGTACTTAGCTGCGTTATTGAGCAGATTCAAAAAGACCTGAGCGAGCCGGATGGCATCGGCGTCCAGGTGAATCGCATCGGGCGGCAGACTGACAGTGAGTTCGTGACCGCACTGCTGAATTAAGGGACGGCTACTCTCCACGGCGTTTTCTACCACCGATGCTAGTTCCACAGGTTGCTTACGAATGTCCAACGCGTTGCGGCTCATGCGGGACATGTCAAGCAGGTCGTCAACGAGCCGCACCATGACCGTCACCTGCCTGGAAATGACATCTCTGCCCGTCTTCACGTCCCGATCCGTCAGGCCCTCCATGCCGAGGTACTGTACGGCATTGCGGATTGGAGCCAGTGGGTTTCGTAGCTCATGCGCCAACGTCGCCAGAAATTCATCCTTGTGCCGATGAGCTTCGGCCAGTTCCTCTGCCCGCTCTCGCAAGGCAGACACGTCTTCCACGGCAAGGAGGATTAGCTCAGGGTGCTTCGAGTCTGGAGGAAACGGTCGAGCATTGAGAAACATCGTCTTTCGACCGAGAGTCGGAAAAGAATGTTCCACCTCAAAGTCGTGAACGGATTGGTTGAGAGAGAGGACTTCCTCCAGCAACTTGCGCAAGCCGGGTATGTCCCACTGACCATTGCCCAGGTCGTACACCAGGCGATTCTCAGTTTCTTCCTTCGAGACTTGAAACGAATCGTAGAAGGAACGGTTCGCCGTCTTCACCCGCAGGTTAGCGTCGAGAACCATGAACGGCTCTCGTAAGGTCGCAATGATGTCATCAGCATAGGTCAGCGAAAGAGCTAACGCCCGCTCCGTCTTCCGGCGTTCAGCAATGTCCCGAAAGACCAGCACAAGACCTGCGACCTCCCCCTTGTCGTTTCGGATCAGAGCGGCACTGTCGCTGATGGGTAGTTCAGTACCGTCTTTGGCAATGAGCAGGCTGTGGCTCGCAAGTTTTAGAGTGCGACCTTCCTTCAAGGCTTGGACGGTTGGAATCTCGACAGGCTGCCGGCTTTCTTCATTGACCAAGCCGATCACGCTGTCGAGCGGCTGCCCGACGGCATCCTGAGTCCACCCCGTCAAGTTCTCAGCGACCGGATTTAGGAAAGTGATCCTCCCTTCAGTGTCCGTGGTGATGACGGCATCGCCGATGCAGGAGAGCGTAACAAGCAGCCAATCTCGCTGTTCGTGTAACTCGCTTTTGCCTGGCGAGGAAGCGGTCATGCCATCCTCCGATTTGTTCCCAAATTCCGCATCTGTTTTTCCGCATCTGTGTCGGCTAAAACCGTGATTTTATCGAAGCGGACTTCCATCCAACAGACCTGCGCCTTGGAGTCGAAGGGGCCGACGCCGGCGTTCGCAATCCTGCCTGGTCGCCACGCCTCGCCGTGGCAGGGATTCTCCGCTGGGCCGAAGCTTACCATGCCCGCCACGGAAAGCGGCCCACGGGCAAATCTGGTCCCTAACGCTGTCGGCGAAACCTGGCGCTCCATCGATAAGGCGCTAACTACCGGCCACCGCGGGCTTCCCGGCGGATCGTCGCTGGGGCTATTGCTTGACGCAAAGCGACCCGCTTGGCTCGGGCGGCAGAAGGCCAGGGCTGCGAACCGCCGAAGGTAGTTTCCGGACAAGTCTGAAAACGCCTTGCGATCCCTATTTGAATCGTCTGGCCGTCACGGGCGTTCTTCATCTGGTCGCAGCTTTTGTGGCAAGACGAGAAACGGCGTGTTGCGAGTCGAGTGGGGCCGGTGATTCGGAGTTTGCTCCCAGGCCAGATGACCCTCTAGTTCCGCCTTCAAACCGAGTTTAGTCTGCCGAGCCAGCGCATAGCGCCACTCTTCTTCCGAAGTCACGTCCAACAGGAGCGCGCATTCGGGGTCGGTGCCCTGAACAAATACGAATACCGCCACGTCGCCGCTCACCGATTCGGGCGACCGGAACACCGGTTGAGGCAAGAGCCGTGTTTCGTCCCAATCTTTATGCCCGATGGTCACGCGAAAGCGCTCCGCCTGGCGCCGCATCTGCGCAAGACGCAGAGCGCGAGTCGCGGCCGGTTTGGGCGCGCCACCCAGCTTCGCCCACTCAATTCCCCCGTCAAAGCGATGGGTTGTGTCTCCGCGCTTAAGGAGGATGGGATCAGTGCAAAGTGATTGGAACTCATGCTTCAGGCTTCCGCCCCACTCGAAGGCGCAGGCAATCAGCTGGGGTCGTCCCTCATGCGCCCAGAGAAAAAGGGCCCCTTGGTTCGTTCCCCGCTCGGCGTTGGACCAGTTCAAGACGGAGCGCGACACCATCTCCAGCTGTGGCGTCCCTTTGCATTCGCGCTCGAAGTGGTATTCCTCAAATTCCCTGACGCGCTCCTCCAGCCATGTCTTGGCCGCGGCTTTTGATTCTTCCGCGCCGTGGAGCGGAAGAGGACAGCAGAACTGCCAGGTTGTGACTGCCGCGAGCGCTGCCAGCCCGATAACAGGATTGAGATGGCCCGACATCGGATCGACTCCACGATAACTGCCACCGTACCGCCACACGCGCCGATTATAGACATAGCGTCTTAACGGCGAAAGTGTTCCCGTCCTCCCACTCGATTCATTCCAGGTCGCCTTCCGTCAGCTGCTCCAGCGGCCCACTGTCGGTCGTCGCGGGCTCCCTGGCGGATCGTCCTTGGCCAGGTTTCTCGACCAGAGTCGGCCGGGGTAGGTTACTGAAAGCCGGACATGCCTGGGGGCGTTGCCCGTCGCCGTGGAATCCTGACAGTGCGCGTGCAGAATCATGCCAGACTCGCACCGTCGCGACATCGTCGGCAGGACGCGAACGCTCGGCGAATTCCTCGGTCCGGCGCGGAGAGTCTCAAAGGTCGCACTTCACCAAGGCCGTCCGGGTTAAGAGACTGTTCGGCCCGGTATAGCGGGTCGGAAAGGTCATGGTTTGGTCCGGTGAGCGCGGCAAACCATCGACGCCTATCAGCAACGGATGCGTCGATCGTCGCGCGAACGTTGGCGAGCAGTCCCTGGACAACGGCCCCACTGCGACGACTTGGCTAATGCTTATAGACCTTGTGCTGCGGCCGTCCCGAGAGGATCTGCTCCTTACCCCAGTTCGTGACATCTCGAAAAGCCTGGCTTTGAATGAAGTCCCGGAAGGCTTGCTCGTCGGACCATTCGCTGGTGATCAGATAGGACGCGTTGTCGCTCACATCCTTCCACAGTGTTGATGTTGTGTGCCCCGCTGCGGCCTTGAGGGCACTGATCACAGCTTGAAACTTCTCCTCGAACTCGGTTTGTTTGCCTGCCAGAACGTGGTAGTTCATTCCGACCGTTATCATCTCAGACTTTCCAGTTGGTGTGTTTTCTGCAATCTCTGGTTATCGCGATTCGACAAAATCAACCAGCGCCTCTGGCTGACTTCTTGGCTGACTTGCCGGACGACTTAGTGGCGACGGACTTGGCAGCCTTTTGCTTGGACCCAGCGGCCGACTTTTTGACTTTCGCCCCTGCTTTTTTCATTGCCCTGGGCAGCGATGTAGGGATTGTCTTGGCGATCCTCTTTGCGTTGGCACCAGCAATACCACCGGCAATAGCGCCGACGGCTGCGCTAATTGGGCCAACCAGTGACCCTGCCGCAGCGCCAGCTGCCGCGCCCCCGACCATTCCCAGGCCCGACATCGAACCGACATCTGTCGCTGACTTTTTGATCTTCGCCATTTTAAGCTTTCTCCGTACCTGCACCGCCACAGTAGTGAAAAAAGACATGGCCAGCCTATCTCAGGCCCCCACGTAGCCATAGCCGGCAGGAGACTGAAATCGATCTAGTCGCCACTCGGGTTCATTTATTCGCGGCCCACCAACGATCCAGCTGGTTGGCGAAGGCCTGCCGGTCTTTGGGACCAAAAGGCTTGGGACCGCCACCGATGTAGCCGCCGCCTCGAAGCTGATCGAGCATGTTCCGCAACACCAGTCGATCGCTGATGTTGGCATCGGTATGAAGTTTTCCCCGTGGGTCGATAGCCGCTACCCCTTTGGCTACCACGTCGGCCGCGAGCGGAATATCTGCGGTCACTACCAGATCCCCGGGCGCTGCCAGTTCGACGATCCGCCTGTCCGCGACGTTCGCACCGTCCGGAACCAGCAGAGCGTCGATAAATTCCGAGCGCGGGATCCGCATTGACTGGTTCGCGACCAGAGTTAGCTTAACCTTCAGTCGTTCGGCCGTCCGATAGAGCAATTCCTTGATTTCAACGGGACAAGCATCGGCATCTACCCAAATCTGCATCGGATAATTCCCTCACCGAGTGGAAGGCACCATAAATGATAGGCGATGGAACTTCAGTTTAGTACAGCCGTGCATCACGCCGTTACGCGGCACCGAACAGGGTTGCTACCTGGGTGGTTCGGATCACCGTTCTCCAGCGGACGATCATCCCGATGAAAGACGCGACCATCACGACGACTGCGATGAGGATCGCAATGCCGAGCAGTGCCACGAGCGTGTTGTAGGTAGTCGGGCTCATTTTTGCCCGCCTGGAGGCAGAAGTCGGCCACAAACCGCGGCGATCGTCTTCAGCTTACCGCTCGGGAACCGGCATAGCCACCCGCACCATCACCCGCCCCGATGCGGAAAAATCAGCAGGACTCGCACTAGAAGCTTTTTTTCTCGCCCGGATTCCTTGCTCACCGACCACAGCGAGTGACTGATCACGTGTCTCACCCAAACTCCCGTTCGAGCAGCTCGTATTGACTCCACGCCTCGGTAGGGTCGCGAAACCCCTCCGAGTCGCTCAACCCGGCGAAGTACTCCGCATCGACCGTGAGAAGCCGGATGACACGACGGACATCGACGGGATCGGCAGCTACGCCCTCGCCAGCAGCGGCCCAGAGTTCGTCGAACACTTCCTTCATTCCCCGGTAGACTTCAGCTTTCGCCGGCAGATTCGCGGCGGTCGGGCGCTCGGAACGCAGCACTTCATGCGCCCGCCGAGCCGCACGGATTCGATCGATCACGGTCGGCGTCCTCCCTTCCTGAAACATGACGGCGGTACAGCTTACCGCTCCTCCCCCGGCTCGTCAAAGCGAACCACGATCCGCCCCCTGTGCCGTACCGCGGAAACCACGACGCCGCCGGGCGGGGCGACCGGTTGGTCGCGGACGTGGGGCGCGCCTTCTCAGTCAGCCTAACGGATCGTCATCTGGGGACTCAATTCGCATCATCATTCGGCCTTTGTGCTTCTCGGCTGGCGCATGCAGCTCGTCGTCGCGCGAAAATGTAAGCCCGTCGGCTCTGGTGCTCAACCTGGGGATACGGTTCCCGTTCCACGATCTCCTCAATCTCGAATCCTGCTGCTTGAAGTTGCTCTACCACTTCTTCAGGACGGAGAAAGAAGAAGTCAATGCAGACCTTCTGTCCCCACCACTCATCCAAATGGATGGCATCGTCGCCAATGTGGAAGGCCAGCAACAGCAGGCCGCCTGGCCGCAACACTCGATACAGCTCGCCTAGCGCTTGCGGCATGTCGCCCCAAGGTATGTGAATGATGGAGTAGAAGGCGGCAATTCCTGCCCAGATCCCGTCCGGCGCCTCCAACGCCAGCATGTCGCCTTGGCGGAACTCCACACCTGGAGTAAGGCGACGTGCTCGCTCAACCATTGCGGGCGACAAGTCCACGCCACAGGCCTCAACACCGCGCTCGTGCAAGTAGCGAGCGATGTGTCCAGGACCGCAACCCATGTCGCACGCAGGGCCGACATCACGCACGGCCGCAGCAAATCGGTCGAGCAACTGCCGGTCGAGTGGCTTGTGCTGCAACTCATCGAAAATTCGCAGCACGTATTCGTCCGCCACGAGGTCGTAGCTAGTCTGGCAGTCGTTTCGCTTGTTCGCGTCCATCTTTCAAGCGCGGCGGGCTTATTGCGTAGCGGTAACGTGCTGGCAGCCTATCCTTCCCCGCGTGGCGATTCAACGCGAACGACGATCCGCCCCCTGTGTTTTTCCGCTGAAATCGTGATCCCGCCCGGCAGGACGAGCCTCTTGCGGAGCAGGCGATGGGGGGGAGTAGCGTTTGGGCCTCTGATGGGTTCACGCCTTGCCAATGTGAACTGAACTCACTGGGCCGAAACAGCCATCGCTAGATAGTACAAGAATGCCTTCGCATTGCCGAGATGCTGGTAGTCGATGCGAAACTTGCCCTGCCTGCTGAACCACGTCGCGTCGTGCTGCTCAAACTTCAGCACTCCGCGTTTTGCTTGAAAGCTGCCCAATTCGCGAATTGCCAGCGAATCCGTCCGATCGTCATACACGAATTCCACCTGACTTTGATTGAGTCGTATTTCCCGCATATCATTGCGGCTCGCGACCCCGGCCACCATTTCGGTGAACGTGCTCTTACGGCAAGGAAAGCTAAGCGTGCGACCGGCGGAAAGCTCGGTGCCGAGTCGCAAGATTATCTCGTTGGTCCAAACGTCCTCCAGCCGGAGCGCAAAATGAAGCAGGTGTCCGTATGGGGGCAGGTCGTCCTTGTACGAGTGCTGATCGGCAATCGTCATTACCGGCGGCCCACTGGGGTCGCAATGCCAGTCAAATCGAAACATCGTGTGTTCGTAGATGAGATTCTTGTAGAAATGCGTCGTCGAGGCGAATAGCGCGGCGATCTCTCGAAAGAGGATCACTTGACTGGTGCTTGGCGTCGAATTCCCCCATCGCCCCGTGAAATAGGCGGCGCCTTGATTGCCGATGTAGGTGCAGTGCAATGGAGGCGGCCACATCCAGGCCAGCGTCAGACCGCCCGCCAAG
>DATKDU010000109.1:0-33908 GCA_035512595.1 Pirellulaceae bacterium | reverse complement strand
GCTTGGCGATCCTGGCTGTTCGCGACGCGCGGCGGGTGGCGTCAGCGGCGTACTGCGAAAACGCGAACTGCCAGCGCCACCCTCGATTGCAAACGGGCAGCCTCCATTGAATCAGCCCGCTGTCGCAAAAGCAACGGCTCGTTTGGCCGCGAAGCGAACACACTGGCGAGCGATTGCCACCAGTCGGGACTCGCAGTGGAAAGTGTACAACTGTGGCATAAGAATTGCAGCCTCCTTTCCGGCGACCTGGCGGACTGCCATTTCGGCGGTCGCTGCTGCGCTGTAGTTGGTCTTTCTCAATTTGGTGGTGTTGAACGGAGGTCGGCCCTTCCGGGCCGACCAAGACGGCCCGGAAGGGCCGTCCTACGTACAGCGGCAAGGGGCGTTCGTTCGCCCTTACGACGCTCAAGGCACGGCCTCTCGGGAGTGATTCCGGCAGTGCCGCGGGGGTCTTATAACCCCTTATCGCGCGGCAGCGTGATCGGTCGTCCACCCCCCCGTTCGGGGCGTTATCACCGGCCGAGGGTGATCGCGACTTACGGCATGCTGCCAGGGAGCCGCGCCGCCGCAAACGGTTTGTGTACAAATCTTTAGAGTCCACCCCGGCCCTTTCGTCTCGACGTAAGTCCGATTCCGGCGCGTCGTATTGGCGTTATCACCGGCTCGGCAGCGGCGATGCCAGCAGCCGCCATTCCTCTTATCGCCTGCCGACGATGGGATCGCAGGCTGTCAAGCGAGGTCGCCCGCGTCAAGGGTACGTTTTCCGCCGTAAGACCGGCTCCGCGCGGGCTCCTGACCGACGACTCCAGCCGCTCGATTTCCCCCCCGAAAGGGTTATTGCATTCAGACATTCTGTCTGAAACGACTTGCGGCGACGGCGGCGTGAGCTGGGTATGTGTAAATATTTATAGTACAGGCGGTTGCGCCGCGCCCGGCCGAGGTTGCCGCGACGTAAGTCCGCGAAACGATACCCCCTTCGCGCTGTTGCATCCCCGCGAAGCTGAAGCACCCCAAAGCGACTCGCCGACTCCATCGTGCCGCGTTTGACCCTGCGGGACGTGATGACGTAAACTCAAGGCAGCCCGTCCCATTTGCCCCGGCCAACCTTTCATGCCCGCCGAGTTCGATCCCTACTACACCTGGCTCGGCATTCCGCCGGAGGAGCAGCCGCCGCATCATTACCGGCTGCTGGGGATTCGGGCGCTGGAGGCCGATCGCGACGTAATCACCCACGCGATGGACCAGCGGATGGCCCACCTCAAGACGCTGCAAGGCGGCAAGCACTCCGCCGATTCGCAGCGGCTGCTGAACGAAGTGTCGGCGGCGGCGGTCGTGCTCCTCGATGCGGATCAAAAGCGGGCCTACGACGCAGAACTGGCGACGCAACTGGCGGCTGCGGCCCCTCAGGCGGTCGCCACGCCGCCGGTTCTTCCCCCCGTTGCGCCGCCCGCCGATCCGCCCGTGGTTCTGCCCTCGAACCACGCCGCGCCCGTCCCGCGTTCTGTCATTCTCGCCGGCTTGGGAATCGCAGCCGCGGTGCTGCTGCTCGCGGGGGCAATCGTTGCCGCTCGCTCGTGGAACCAGCCGGCGGCGGTTACGGACAAGACATCCGAAGACAGGCAGGAAGCGCCGCAGACTGTTGATCCGCCTGCCGCGCCGCAGGAACCACCGAACAAGGCCGCTACCGAAGCCTCCGGTCCTGCACCCGTAGCGACAGTCCCCTCGGACGATCCGCCCGACCCCCAGCCGCTGCCGATGCCAACGGTCGTCACGCCAGCGGAGAATTCTCCGGCCCCGCAGCCGATGCCAGCAACGCCCCCCACGCCGATGCCGGCCGTTCCAGCGGAGACCGCCGCGTCGCAAACGGAGCCCGATCTGCCCCCGCTGCCGACTGCCGAACAAATCGAATCGGCCCGCGCCATGGTGATCGAGATTTATGGGGAAGAGGGACGGCAAGCCGTCAAGCCGGAGCAGAAGCTGGCTCTCGCCCAGCGGATAAGTCAGGTGGCGGGGGAGACGAACAACGATCTGGCGGTGCGGTACGCCTTGCTCGATGTGGCTCGTAAGCTGTATGCGGCGGCGGGAGAAGCTGAGACGGCGCTCTCGACGGCAGCGCAGATGGCCGATGAGTTCGACGAAGACGGCTGGGAGCTACGGCTGAGCACGGCGTCGGTCATGAGCGATGTGCCGATGCCGGGGGACAAGCGCGACGCACTGGCGGCGGCACTGGTGAAGCTGGTGGACCAGGCGGTGGCGGCGGAGGAATTTGCCGCGGCGGAAGAGTTCGCCCGACTGGCGGTCAAGGCGGGCAATCGCTCAGCCGATGTCAACATCCGCCGCTCAGTGGTGCAGAAGCGCAGCGACCTGACTCGGCACAAGGACATGTGGCAAGCGGTTGTCCAGGCGCGCGACAAACTCGACGCCGACCCCGCCGATCCGGCGGCCAATCTCGTCGTCGGCAAGTTCCTGTGCTTCGTCGTCGTTGATTTCGAGCAGGGGATTCCGCACCTGGCTCGCAGCGGCCGGGAACCGTTCGCGGCGGCGGTGCGTGCCGATCAATTGGCAGCCCAGGGCCCGCCGGAAGAGGCAGTGAAAGCGGGAGACTCCTGGTATGCGCTGGCCGAGAGCATCAAAACGACCGACAAGGAGCTGGTCCCCGGCGCCCTCTTGCGAGCCCGACACTGGTACCAGCAGATCGTTCCGCAGCTCTCCGGTCTCGACAAGGCCCGCATCGAGAAGCGAATTCAGGAAACCGATGGCATTGCAGCCGCCGCGCCCCGCTCCGGGGATTCGGGCGCGTCGGCTGCCAGCGGAAAGGTCAAGAAGGGAAAGAGGGGGCGAAGGGGGATGTAGGGCAGTCCATCCGGGCAGCAACAGAATCCTTTTCCCGATCAGGTGACTTCCGGCAACCCCCAGATCCGCGGCGTAGCGATTTCCAGGCTGTTGCCCGCCGGGTCGCGAAAGTAAATCGACCGGCCGCCGCCGGGCCAATCGACGATCGCTTCGATGGATATGCCGTGGGAGGCAAGGTGCGCCTGCCAGGCCGGCAATTCGTCTTCCCGCGCGGTAAAGCAGACATGTCCCGGTCCGGTGCTGCCGTGGGGCGGAATCTTGCCGTCCGCCTGGCTGCTGGCCCGCGGATCGAAGAGCAGGAACATCCGCTGGCCGCAGCGAAAAAAGACGTGGCGTCCCTCCTGGCGGGCGTAAAGCTCCAGCCCCAGCACGTCCCGATAGAACCGCTCGGCGGCGGCGAGGTCATCGACGCACAAGCAGGTCTCCAGAATATCGTTGGCGCGCATCTCCTGATTATCAGGAGTGGGAGCTGGGCGGGACAGCCGGGGCTCCAGGGTCGGCTGCGAACCAAATCGCGGCATCAGGACTGGAAATCGGCTGGAGCGCACTTTACACTCGGTAGCGATCGAGAGGAGGCTTGGGACGGGGCGCTGTAATTCCAAGTTCTTGATGACGGGAAGCGAGGTCGATATGGCTGAGCCGCACGGGGGACAAACGACTGCGCCCGCTGGCGCCAAAGCAAGTCCGGTACGACTGGTGGTGCTGCTGGGAATTCTGGCAATCCTGGCGGGAGCGCTTGGGTATGACCTGTTGGTGGCCCAACGCGGAGCCTATGCGGCCAACAACACGCTCGAAGATGCGGTGCACAAGATCAATGCCATGGGCTTCGATCCCAAACTGACCCCCGAGGAAAAGGAGAAGTTAAAAGAGGAACGATTCGTCAATCCTCAAAAAGTCCAGCAGATTTTGAAACGGAAGCCGACATGGACCGAAACCCACGAGGATTACACCGTGGAGTACTACTGCTGGTGGGGTTCTCTCCCGATTATCAATAAACGGCACTTCCTCTCGGTGGTCTATTTCGGCAAGGAACCCAGACTCCGCTACAACAATCATCACCAGAATACAAAGCCGCCGGCGGAATCACTGCCCGGGTATGAAGTCGTCGGCGATGCTTCGGAACCAGAAGGGGCCGCCGCGCAAGACTCTACGCCACCGGAGATGGATCAGCCGGGAGGTGGAATGGACGCCGGCAAGACCAAGAGCAAGGGGAAAGGTAAGGGCAAGGGCAAAGGCAAAGGACTGCCGCCGCCCGGTGAAAGCGACGAATATCCCTCAGTCTCGCCTCCCCCGCCGCCGCCATCGGAACCCAAGGAAGAAGTCTCTCCCGCAAAAGCAGAGTCGAAGGAGAGCACTTCCCAAGAGGGGGACAAGCCGGCTGAAGGGGACAAGCCGGAAGCCAAGCCAGAGAATGCCGGCGGCGAGCAAAAATCGGACGAATAACATCGAGGACGGCCCATGTGCCTTGGCCAAGGGAAGGGGCGACGGATTTCCGTCCCCCTTTCACCGGGCAGCAGCGGACGGCAGGCTGTATCAACCGCTCCGGGAACATTTTTGAATTGGACGATCGTCAATGACTTCGTCTTCCTTTCGATGGATTGACCTGATGTGCGACTATCCCCTCCGCGTACGGCAATTTCCCAGTGCGGTACTCTCGGCAGCGTGCGTTCTCGCGTTTTCGTTGGTGCTAGTGCCCTTGCTCTCCGCTGCCGAGCCAAAGCCCGAGGAAGGCTTCACGCCGCTGTTCAACGGGAACGATCTCTCCGGCTGGGTGGTGATGGGAGACGCCAAGGGGTGGAAGGTCGTCGATGGAGTGATCCACTCCGATGCCGGCAATAACGGCCAGTGGCTGCGGAGCGAGAAAGAATATGGCGACTTCGTCCTGAAGCTGGAGTGGAAGGTTTCCGAGGGGGGCAACAGCGGCGTCTTCATCCGCGCCAAGAAAGAGGATGCTCCGTGGGTCACCGGCTACGAGATCCAGATCAGCAATCCGCGGCAGGATGAGGCGCACTGCACCGGCTCGCTCTATTCCTACGTGCCGGTGAAGATGCGGCCCGACGAATCCGCCGGCAAATGGCACACCTTGGAGATCACCTGCCAAGGCTCCAAGATTCGCGTCGTCGCAGGCGGCGTCGAGTGCATCGACTACGACCAGGCGACCAGCGAGAAGACCAAGGACAAGCCGCTGAAGGGATTCATTGGATTGCAAGACGCTCACGCGGCGGCCGGAAACACCATTGAGTATCGGAATATCCGGATCAAGGAACTGTAGCCATTTTGGATTTTGGATTTCGGATTGCGGATTGAAGTCGTCTGCCAATCTGCAATCCGCAATCCGCAATCGAATGTCCAAGCCCTCTCCCGCGCCACTTGACCCGTCTTGCGTCCGCGAATTGGCGTTGGCCGTCGTCGCGGCCGACCGCTTTCCGCATCTGGCTTCGATCGATGGCGATCAGCCCCGGCTCCGCCCCGTCTCGCCGGTCAAGACCGACGGCTTCACCATCTTCGTCGCCAACCTCCGCTCCTATCACAAGACCCAGGAGATTGCCGCCAATCCCAAGGTCGAGCTCTGCTACCTCGACGACGGCCACAACCAGGTTCGCATCACCGGCACCGCAACGGTCGTCACCAACCGCGGCATTCTGGAAGAAATCTGGAACGCCAACCCGCTCCTCCGCCAGTATCTCGGCTCGCTCGACAATCCGCAGCTCATCGTCTACCGCGTCGATCCGACCCGCGTGCTGTACATGCAGGAATGGGCGCTAGAGTACGATACCGTGCCCTTAGAATCGTCCGAATGACAGGCCGGTTCAGCGACTAAGGGGTGGAGTGCAAGAATGCACTCGGTTGGGACTATTGACAACGACCAGAGACTGTCAGATAATCAGGCAGTGAGACTGGTTCTCATTTAGCCCGCCTGTCACGACCTGCATATTCCCACCTCCATGCCCGCCACCGAAACGATTCTTTCAACGCTGCCTGCTGCCTCGGAAAAAGATCGCCTGTTGCTCGTGCTCGTTCAGCATTCGGGTGATGGGAGCCGGATGGAGCTGCGCCAGCAGTCGTTCAGCCATGGGGTCGGCTGGTTCACGCAGAGCACCGTGGTGCTCGAGCCTGACCAGGTCTCTCAACTCCGTAGTGCCCTGGGGATGACCGCCGCTTCGCGCGGACGGACTGATCTGCCGCAGGAGATGAAGCGGATCACGACGCCGGCCTGGCAGCCGCGGGTGATTCACGCTGACTCGGCGTAATGTGGGCCGCCGCCGACCAACGCTGCGCTTCGGTGCCCGGGCAGGTCAATCTACGCCGGATCCAAGTATTTGAGCGTTGCGTCCACTGCGCGGACCAGTCGTTGCGTCCCAATCACTCGGCTCGTGTCCTGCCGCGGAGCGGCGGACTACATTAACCGACCAGCGACCGATACAGCTCCGCGTGCCGCTGGACCATCTGCGCGACGGTGAACTCGCGCTCCATCCGCGCGCGGCCGGCGGCTCCTAGGCGCTGCTGCAAAGCCAAATCCTCCAGCAGCATCTGCGCCTTCTGGGCGAAGGCCCCCCGATCGCCGACGCTCACTAGAAACCCAGTCTCGCCGGGTACCACCAGGTCGCGATTGCCAGGGATGTCGCTGGCCACCACCGGCACTCCGGCGAGCATCGCTTCCATGATCGCGTTGGACTGCCCCTCGTAGGCGCTGGCCTGCCACAGGCAATCCAGGTGCGGCAAAATCCGCGGCACATCGCCGCGCTCGCCGAGAAAGTGGACCTCGCCATGATTGTCGCACTGCTCGCTGAACCGCGCCAGCCGCCAGCGCTGCGGCCCGTCGCCAATCACGAGGAAATGCACGTCGTCGCGAATGCACTTCAGCAGATCGACCGCCCAGATCAGGTCCTTGATCCGCTTCTGCGGCCACAAGCGTCCAACTGCGCCGATCAGCCGCGCGTCGGCCGGCAGACCAAGCTCGGCCAGCAACTCGCTGCGCGAGACCGGTGTGCCCTCCCCCCGCGGCTCAATGCCGTTGGGGATGACGACGAATTTTCCCCTAGGCAATCCCTTGCTGGCGTAGAATTCCACGACCCCGTTGGAGTTGGTGACAATCCGCTGGGTGCGGCGGGCCAGATAGCGGTCGAGCGACAGTTGCAAGACGGTTTTCCAAGGATCGACGCACCGCTCGGCGGCGATAACGTGCTTCACGCCCGCGGCCAATGCCGCCTGCCGGCCATAACTGTTGGCGGCAAACAGCCAGGTATGGACCATATCGGGCTTGAGCCGCTGGATTTCCCGCTTCAGCCGCCAATACGCCAGCGGGTCGAGCTTCCACCGCTTGTTCACATGCGTGACGGCGATACCGGCCTCTTGAAGCTCGGCTTCCAGCGGGCCGGTGTGCGTCAGGACGCAGACGTGGACATCGAACTGATCCCGCGGCAATCCCTTGGCCAGGAGCACTAACTGCTTCTCTGCGCCTCCGCGGACGAGCGTCGGAATGATGAGCAGAACGCGGAGGATGGGCATGCAAGCAGGATACGCGATTCGGCCTTTGCCTGCCAGCAAGTCTGGCGACGAGCTTCAGATTACACCGACGCCATCACGTCAGCTTTATCCATCGTCGCATCGAGTTCCGTGCAGATGATCGACAGGGTCACCTGGTCGAGTCCCAGTCCGCTGTATACGCTGTCCGGCGGCGGATGCACGTTGGCCACGCCCAGCGACGTGCGGCCGGCGCGGCAACAGAGATAGTTCGCCACCGTCACCACGTTGACCAGGTCTCTGTGCGGGCCGCTGTAGCTGAGCGGCAGATGATGGAACGTGATTGCATCGGCAATCTGGTCGGGAAAATTCCACTTCCGCGCCACGAAGCCGCCGAGTGCCGCGTGATCGAACGACAGGATACGGTTCTCGACGACGCAGGTGGGGGTGTTCGGTGTGAGGGCGTCGAGCACGCGAGTGAAATGGCGGCGCAGCGTCTGATCGACCAGGATCAGCCCCAGATCGTGGAGCAGGCCGGCGATGTACGCCTCCTCGGGCATGCCCCGGCCGCAGACGCGGGAAATCAATCGCGAGCAGGCGGCCACGGCGACCGAGTGGGTCCACAACATCTCGCGCCGGTAACCACCGTGGGTTCCCGGCGACTCGTACATCTTCGACAAAAAGACGGTCAGCGCCAGGTTGCGAATCTCGCGGAAGCCGAGCAGGCTGACCGCGGTCCGCACGTCGGCCACCTTGTGGCTCAGCCCGTAGTACGACGAGTTGAGCCGGCGGAGGATGCGGGCCACCAGCACCGGATCGCTTTGGATCGCCTCCCGCAACTCGTCGGCACTGGAGCCGTCATTATCCGTGAGCTGGAGGATCTTTTGCCCCACTGCCGGGAGCGAGGTCACCAGCCCGATGTGGGTAAACAGCCGTTCCAGGGCCGAGCGGCGCTCCGTCGGCAATTCTTGCGCCAGCACGGGAGCCTCGGCGGGAGCTTCGGCAGTAATGACCGTCGTCGTAGGCACGGTAGCAGCAAGATCGGGGATCGAAGGAATCCATCGCGGGGACAAGGCCGCTGGGGAAGCTTAGCTTGACGGCACCGGTCGCCGCCGATTTGCAACAGGCGGCTGCGAACAACCGGCCTCCTTTGCCTGTCACGACCGCTACGACCGCTCCCATTCGCGCCGCTACAAACGTACCGCCGGCGCCACCTGCGCCCCTTGCCGGTCGTCGATTGACTGCACCCTTGGACAACCTACATTTTTCTGGCCTTTGTCGGCCCGTTCGGGCCAGGTCTTGCCACTGCGAAGGATACGTTGCGATGCCCAATGCCAACGACGCCGAACTGCTCGAAGTTCTCTCGGGAAAGCGCGCCAGCGCCGGCGAGAGCGATCCCTGGACGCAGTTGACGGCCAAGCCGCCGGCTCACGAAGCGTGGCAGGATGCCCAGGAGGTCAAGCTGGCCGAGGTCCTCAATCGGATCGGCAAGATCACCGGCAAGGAGGAAGCCGGCCCCGATTTGCCGGCCACTCCGTCGCGGGCAACCACTCCGGAGTCGATCGGACCCGATGCGTTTGTTCCGCCGGAGCCCAAGAGCATCCGCGAGGCGGGACTGATTGATTCCGAAGTGGAAGCGCTGGCCCTGAAGTACGTCCTGGCCCGCGGCGACATCAGCGGTCGCGACATTGCCGAGCAGATCAAGATTCCTTTCGTGCTGCTGGATGCGGCCTTGCGGCAGCTCAAGCTGGAGCAACTCGTGGTCTATCGGGCCGCGGCGCCGATGAACGATTACGTCTACCAGCTTACCGACCTGGGGCGCGAGCGGGCTCGCCGCTATCTCGACCACTGTTCCTACCACGGCTCGGCCCCCGTGACCCTGGCCGACTACATCAAAGGGATCGAGATTCAATCGCTGACCAACCAGCATCCCACCCAGGACGACCTAAAGCACGCCTTCTCCGACATCCTCATCAACCAGCGGATGCTGACCCGCCTCGGCCCCGCCATTAACTCCGGCCGCGGCATGTTCCTGTTCGGCTTTGCCGGCAACGGCAAAACGACCATTGCCGAGCGGATCACCCGCTGCTTCGGACAGTACATCTGGATTCCGCGAGCCATCGGCATCGACGGCGAGATCATCCGCCTGTTCGACCCGGTGAATCATGAAGAGTGCCCCCTGCCGGCCAACAGCGAGCTTCTCGACCAGTCGAAGATCGACAAGCGGTGGGTCCGCATCCGTCGGCCGACGATCGTCGCCGGTGGTGAATTGACCATGGACGCGCTGGAAGTGACGCTCAACCGATCGACCGGCATCAGCGAAGCGCCGCTGCAGCTCAAGAGCAACTGCGGCACGCTGGTGATTGACGACTTCGGCCGCCAGAAGATGAGCGTCGATACGCTCCTCAACCGCTGGATCGTGCCGCTGGAAAAACGCTACGACTTTTTGAACCTGCCCAATGGCAAGAAGATCCAGGTTCCGTTCGACCAGCTCATCGTCTTCAGCACGAACCTGGAGCCGCGGGAGCTGGTGGACGAGGCGTTTTTGCGGCGTATTCCGTACAAGATCGAGATCATCGATCCGACCGAGCAGGAGTTCCGCGAGCTGTTCAAGCTGATGTGCCCCCGTCTGGGCTTTGAGTACGACGATAAGGTGGTCGATTACCTGCTGAGCGGCTTCTACAAAAAGAACAAGCGGCCGCTGCGGGCCTGCCAGCCGCGCGACTTGCTCCTGCAAGTCAAGAACCACTGCCTGTATCAGAAGCTGCCGATCGAGCTGAAGCCGGAGTATTTTGACCTGGCGGTGGAGAATTACTTTGCGGTGATGTAGGTGGTAGGCCGCGCCGACCCGCCGCACTAGGTCGTGACGGCGACGGCTTTGAGCGGCTCCAGCAGCTCCTCGATCTTCTCAAACCGGTAGTCAAAAATCTTTTCCAGCGTACGCCTGGTCCATAGCGCGTGGACCACGCGCCCCAGCGGACCGGTCGGCATCTGATACCGCACGCGGTCGGTCATCAGCGTCCCTTCCGGCACGGCGACGAATTCGTGCGTGTGATGCCAGAGCTTGTACGGCCCCGTGAGCTGTACGTCGCTGAAGCGCAGCGGCGGCTCCCAGGTCTCGATCTGCGTCCGCCACGAAAGTGGAATGCCCAGCAGCCGGATCTGGTAGTCGATCAGCGTCCCCGGCTGCATGGCAATGGGACGCGGCGTCAGGATGCGGAAGTTCAGGAACGCCGGCGTGATCGCCTCGAGATTGCCGGCATCGCTGAAGAACTCGAAAACTTCGTCCAGCGGCCGGCGGATGAGCTGCGTGCGCTCAAGCGTGTAGGTGTGTGACATTCTTCGTAGAACGGATTTCAATCCGTTTGCAAACGTTTGATCGGCGGAACGGAATGAATTCCGTTCTACTTCTTGAGCACGTCCCGCAGTGCCGGCTCCAGCTCGGAAAACTGAAACTCAAATCCCGCGTCGAGCGCCTTCTGCGGCACGACGTGCTGCGAATGGAGCAGGATCTGTCCGAACTCGCCGAACATGAGGTTCAGCATGAACCCCGGCACCGGCGGAAAGATCGTCGGACGTGAAACGACCCGCCCGAGTGTTTTTGTGAACTCTCGATTCGTGACCGGCATCGGCCCGACGCCATTAACCGGGCCGCGCACGTTTTGATGCTCTGCCGCAAAGACCATCAGCCGCACCAGGTCCTCGATGTGAATCCACGGCATATACTGCCGACCATTACCCAGCGGCGCACCGAGCCCGAAGTAAAACGGCGGCAGCATCTTGGCCAGCGCGCCTCCTTTTTCGCCCAGCACAATGCCAACACGGACGGGGACGACCCGTATGCCGAGTTCTTCTGCTGCCAGCGCTTCGCGTTCCCAAGCCTGGCATAGTTCGCCGAGAAAGTCGTGGCTCGGCGGGGCCGACTCGTCGAGCACCTCTTCCCCGCGGTCGCCGTAGTAGCCGACGGCGGATGCACTTACCAAAACGTTCGGCTTCTCCTTGAGCCCAGCGAGGGTTTTCACCAGGTTCTGCGTGCCGGCAATCCGGCTGTCGCGGAGGCGGGCCTTTTTCTCAGCCGTCCAGCGTCCTTCGGCGACCGGATCGCCAGCGAGGTGAAAGACTGTGTCGATGCCGTCGAATGCCGCGACCGGTGCCGGCTCCTTGGCCGGATTCCAGGCGAAGGCTTTCACGCCGAACCGGGCAAGTTCGCTTTCTGCCTTGGCCGCCTTGCGGCTCACGACGACGGCCCGATCGAGATGTTTTAGCAGTCGGCGGCCGACAAAGCCGGTCGCGCCGGTAACGAGTGGACGCATAGAAGCCGCCATTTCAAGTCGGTGCGGAGAATCTCCCAACAGTGTAACCGCAGTGCGGCCGCCGAATTCACGGCCAGTTCGATTATGCTGCAACTTCCCGCTCCATAGGGCGGCCTTTCCAGGCCGTCCATCCATAACAGATTGGACGGCCTTGGAAAGGCCGTCTTACGACGAGAGGCAACATGTCCAACGTCCTTGCCCAGTATGAGACCGCCCAGCAGTACCTGGCCGGCGGCATTTCCTCCTCCACGCGGCTCAACAAGGCCATCGGCCATCCGCTGTACATCGACCGGGCAAAAGGGTGCCGCGTGTGGGGCCTGGACGGGAAGGAATACATCGACCTTTGCTGTAGCCACGGGGCGACGCTCCTGGGGCACGGCGACGAGCGGATTTCGGCGGCCATCCGCCGGGCGATGGAGCGCGGGGCGCCCTGTTCTTATGAAAACGAAACGCACGCGCTGCTGGCCAAGCAGCTTTGCCAGGCGGTCCCCTGCCTGGAGCGGGTCCGCTTCACCGGCAGCGGCACCGAGGCGACGATGCACTGCATCCGCCTGGCGCGGGCGGTCACCGGCAAGACGAAACTTTTGCGCTTCGAAGGCAACTTCCACGGTTATCACGACCAAGTGATGTTCGCCTCAGTAGATCCCGCCTGCCGGGCGGGATCAAAGGATGATTCGGCGTTGAGCGAGAGGTCCCGCCCGGCAGGCGGGACCTACTTGTCCCCCATCTCCGCCGGCGTCCCCGCGCAGCTCGGCGAGCAACTGATCCAGATCCCCTACAACCGCCCCGACATCCTGGAAGAGATCATTCCCCGCCACGCCCACGAGTTGGCGGCCGCCATCTGCGAGCCGATTTGGTACAACGCCGGCTGCATCCTGCCGACCAAGGAATTCATCACCACGCTGCGGCGGCTGACAGAGCAGCACGGCATGGTCCTGATCTTCGACGAAGTCCTCTCCGCTTTCCGCATGGCCCCTGGCGGCGCACAGGAATATCTCGGCATTACCCCCGACCTGTGTACGCTCGGCAAAGCGGTCGGCGGCGGCTATCCGCTGTCGGTCTTCGGCGGCCGCCGCGACCTGATGGCGCGGCTAATGCCGCAGGGGGACTGTCAGCACAGCGGCACCTACAACGGCCATCCTTCGGTCGTCGCCGCCGGCCTGGCGGCCGTGCAGGCGTATCGCTCCCCCGGCTTTTACGACCACATCCGCGCCGTCGGCCAGCGGCTGTTTGCAGGCCTCTCCGAGATCTTCACCCGCCGCGGCATTCCCGCCCGCGTGCAGGGCCTGGGCGCGCGCTTCGGCATCTATTTTGGCCTGACGGAGGAAGTGACCTCCTACGACCAGGTCCAGCGCCACAGCCGCGAGCAAATGCTCGGCTTCATTGCAGCGGCGATCGAGCACGGCGTCTACTTCCACGACTACGGCGGCGCGGCGTGCCATCATGGCTTTTGTCAGGCGATGACGCTGGGGGACGTGGAGGAGGCGCTAGAGCGGCTGGATGCAGCGGTGGCGACGATTTAGCCTTGTTTTCCGCTGGGTCCATCCGTTCATGGTAGAATTCAAATGATCCCAGACGACGCATTTGTCGTTCGAGGCGGGCAAAACCGTCCAGAAGACATCGCAAGAGGAATAGGGACGCATCCCAGCGGAATTACTGGGATTTCCGTTGAATCGGCGCCGTCGGCAACCGTGGAGCAACGTGCGGCAGAGATTCCTCACGGACAGATTGGTTTGACGACGTTGGGTAGAATTCGAGCAGTAGGCGGAGATGTAATCCGCACCTCGGGGCGAAGCCCGAACCACGCGACCCTAACGGGGTTGGATCCGGAAACGGCAAGCCGATTGTTGACACCAACCATTCGCAATCCGACCAAAAACGGGGGAGAGAGTTCCAAATGACGAAAACCTTCCTCTACGCCGATTTCAACAATGCCGACGCCCAAGGGCGTCTGCGTCTAAACGTACGTGGAACGCTTGACGACCTGGCCGGTCAGGGTATCCAGCTTGAAGAAAGCATGCCCATCGTCGTCTACGATGTGGAGCTCGAAGCTGACGGTTCGGCGCAGTTTTCCAAGGAAGAACAGATTTGGGTGGCGGTGATCGACTGGAGAGTGGTGCGACAAAAGCATGCGTGATCGATAGCCGGGAGCAAGAGAATGTCCGTCGAAATCCCCAGCGACCTTTCCCCTTTCGTGGATGCCGTCATCCGCAGCGGCCACTACCAAAGCGAAGCCGATGCCGTTGCCGAAGCGCTCCGGTTGCTAAGGCGCCGTGAGGCATTGGCTGAAGACATTTGCGTCGGCGCCGAACAGCTTGATCGCGGCGAGTCGGTAAGTGGCGATCAAGTGTTTGCCGAACTGAGGGACAAGGCTGCTGCACTGATTCTCGATCGATGAGTCGCGTCGAATTTTCCACCATGCGCCTATCGACGGTGCGAAACTACGTGATTTTCTTCCGACCGACCACTGACGGCATTGAGGTCGTCAGGATTGTCCCAGAGTCGCGGAATTTGGACCTGCTGTTCTGAGTTGTGACTGAGCCGTGACACCTTTTTGGCTCGACGGGGTTACAATACCCATACGTCCGCTCGTCCAATTATCCGATATCCAGGGACTGTCCCATGAACCATCGCCTCATTCTCCCCTCCCGCCGCCTGTTTCTCGGCTCGGCCGCACTGTCGGCGGCCTACTTCACGACTCCCGGCTTGTTTGCCGAGGAGTTGACCCGGACGGCGGCGCAGACCGAGGGGCCGTTTTATCCCGATAAGCTGCCGCTGGATACGGACAACGACTTAATCGTGATCAACGATGGGCTGACGCCGGCGGTGGGGACGATCACACACCTGACGGGCAAGATCCTCGGCCCCAGCGGCGAGCCGATTCGCAACGCAGTGGTCGAGATCTGGCAGTGCGACAACAACGGGGCGTATCTGCACTCCGGGACGTCAAACAAAGAGAAGCAAGACAAGCATTTTCAGGGCTTTGGCCGGTTCCTCACGGGGGCCAGCGGCGAATACTACTTCCGCACGATCAAGCCGGTTCCGTATCCCGGCCGCACGCCGCACATCCATTTCCAGATTAAGAAGGGGGACAAGGAGCTGCTCACGACGCAGTGCTACGTGAAGGGCGAGCCCGGCAACGAGCGCGATTTTCTGTACCGGGCGGTCAAAGATGAAAAGGCGCGGGCGTCGATCACCGTCGATTTCGCGCCGATCAAGGGATCGAAGATTGGCGAGCTGGCAGCGAAGTTCGATGTCGTGCTGGGACAAACGCCCGAAGGGTGACGACCTGTAGGACGGCCCTTCCGGGCCGTCGCCCATTGACGGCCCGGAAGGGCCGTCCTACATCTCATGCGCATTGCTCTCGGCCAGGTCTGGCAGGAAACCAACACCTTCAATCCGATCCGCACCACGCGGGCCGACTTCGACCAGTTTGGCGTCACCAGCGGCAATGAGCTGCTGGAAAAAATGGCCGACACGAACGAGCTGGGGGGCTTCATCCAGTCGCTGCGCAAGTGGCCGGAGAAGCCGGAGTTGGTGGGGCTAGTGCGATACCCCGCCTGGCCCAGCGGACTGGCGACGGCGGACGTCTTTGAGTGGATTCAGGGCGGATTGCTCGCGTCGCTAAAGGCCGCAATGCCGGTGGATGGCGTGCTGCTGGCACTGCACGGCTCGATGGCCGCGGAAGAGCATCCGGATGTGGAGGGGGAATTGCTCGCGGCAGTCCGCGAGGTCGTCGGCCCGAGCGTGCCGATCGTCGCCACGCTCGACCTGCATGCCAATGTCACGGCGGCAATGGTCGATGCGGCGGACGCCCTGGTGATCTACCACACGATTCCGCACGTGGACATCTTCGAGACCGGCGTCCGCGGGGCGGCCGTCCTGCGGCGGATTCTGATCGATAAGGCCAGGCCGACCACGGCCTGCGTGAAGATTCCCGCCGTGTTTCCGGCCGAGAAGGCCAACACGGAGATTGGCAGCGGCATGAGCGCCGACTTCAAGCGGCAGCTTCAGCAGTGGGAATCGCGGCCGAAAGTAATCTGTGCGGGACTGACGACGGTCCAGCCCTGGCTTGATATTCCGGACTTTGGTTCGTCGGTCGTCGTCACGACCGACAATCAGCCGGCACTGGCAGAGGAGTTGTGCCGTAACCTGGCGACGGAGATCTGGCAGCGGCGGCGGGAGTATCTGCCGGAGCTGGTGAGTGCGGAGGAGGGGGTCATGAAGGCGCATGCGTGCGTGGACGGATTAACGGTGCTCTCCGATGCGGCCGATGCTACGACCAGCGGCGCGCCGGGGGACAGCGTGTGGGTCCTCAAGGAGCTGCTCCAGTACGACTGGCTGCGGCCGGCATTGCTGACGCTGGTCGATCCGGAGCTGGTTGTTGTCGCGGAAAAGGCCGGCTCAGGAGCGACGCTCGATGTCGAGCTTGGCGGCAAACGGGACACGCAGTTCGGGACGAAGGTCCGCGCGACCGCGAAGGTTGTTCGCTTGTTCGATGGCCGATTTACCCTGTCGGGGCATATCGGCAAGAACCTGCTGATCGACATGGGGCGCTGCGTAGTGCTCGATCTTTCGCGGAACATCCGCGTTGTGGCGACCACCCACAGCGGCCCGCACTTCGCCCCGCAGCTCTTTCAGGCCGCAGGCTTCGATCCGTTTGCCGCCAGCGTGGTAGTGGCCAAAAGCCCGTGCGGGTTTCGCGCGGCGTATGCTACGCGGGCCGCCCAGATCTTCAGCATCCGCGCTCCAGGCTGCGCCCCGAGCGATTTCTGGAACTATCCGTACAAGAACATCCGACAGCCCCTCTGGCCGTGGCAGGAATTTGAGTGGACGCCGGCGATTCGTAGGACAGGTTTCCAACCTGTCCAATAATTCTCAGGACAGGTTGAAAACCTGTCCTACGGCAGCAGTGGCTCGACCGTGACATCCAAATCCGCGTTCCGCCGTGTCGAACCTATCGGCGGCAAGCCGGCGATGAACTCGTCGAACGCAACGCGATATTCCTCCGGCTGCTCGGAGTTGTGCATTCCACGCTTGACCGTGATCATCCGCTTCGGTCCCGGAGCCGCATTGAACAGCGCCACCCCGTGTTCGTAGGGCACCATCTCGTCGGCATCGCCGTGCGACAAGAGGAGCGGCCCGTGATAGTCCTTGATTTTCGCGAGCGAGTTCAGCCGCATCGTCATCAGCGACTTCACCGGCAGCCATGGCATGTGCCATTTGGCCGCATCAGGGAGCGACGTGAACGTGCTGGCCAGCACCAGCCCCCGCGCGCCGTCCTTGGCCGCCAGATCGACCGCCACGCCGCCGCCGAGCGACTGCCCCAAGAGCACCACGTCGCTCGGTGCGATGCCCCCCTTGGCCGCCAGCCAGTCGCGGGCCGCGCGGGCGTCGAGCAAGATCCCCTTTTCCGACGGCTTCCCTTCGCTCTTGCCGTAGCCGCGATAATCGAACACCAGAATGGCCAGTCCGTGACGCCGGTTCAGGATGCGCAAAGTGTCGGCAAAAATGGTGACGTTCCCGCCGTTGCCATGAAGAAGCAGCGAGTGGGCCCGCGGGCTTTCGTGCGGCACATACCAGCCGTGCAGCTTCGTGCCGTCGGCCGCCTGGAAATTCGCATCCTCGTAGAGGACCGTCGTCGGCTGCCAGTCGCCCGCTGGGAACTTGGCTGGGACGAAGAACATCCGCCGTTCGACCGGCGCCAAGGGCGAGTAATCGCCGAGCACCGCGCAGCCGGAGAGTGACGACGCAAATGCCGCGACGAGCAGCGCTAGAAGGGAGTTCCGGTGTGACATGCGGGGCAGAGGGTACTCGGCGGCTGATGAGCCGGTCAAGGCGAGCCGCTGCTAGCTTCGCCATCTTCCGCAAACCTTCGCCGACCCTTCAATTTTCGTCTTGGCATAAATCGACGCTCGCCGATAGAGTGATCAGCGGTACCCCGCGAATCGGTGAGGGGACCGACCCAATCGTCCTCTCTCACGTCGCGCTGGTAGGACAGGTTTCCAATCTGTCCCGGCGCGGACAGGCTCTACCACCTGTCCGGCGTCGTTGCACGGAAGCATGGGGTGATACCATGTGGAGAGCGATCGTTCTTGCTGCGTCTCTGTCTGTGCTGCTTTCGCAGCCGGCCACCGCTCAGGATTCCGCGGGCGTGAGTGCCGATGCGCTGCGGCTCCAGAAATATCTTCGGATGCACGTCAGTGGCGGGCGGATTGCGGTCCGCCAGCGCGAAGCGGGCCAAAGCCGCACGCTGACCGCGGGCCAGCCTGAGTCGGCCTACAGGCAGCATCTGCAGCTCCAGGTGCGGCCCCCCTGTATTGTCGTCCAGTACGAGGCGGTCGATCCAGCCGGCCGGCTCACGCTGCGGCTGTGCGATAAACGCAAGTTAACCATCGAGCGGACGGAAAGCGATCCGGCCGGCGCGCCGAGCGTGCGCTACCAGCAGCCGCTGTCGGGGCCGGTGAAGCTGACGATCGCCGGAACAACGACGCAGGAGTTTGCCGCGGAATCGCTGTGGCACCTGGCCCTCGTCCATCCGCGGGAGTGCCGCCAGCATTTGTTCCCGCTGCTGGAGACCTTGTCCCCGGACTGGAAACTGGCCGATCAGGCGGCGGATCTCGAAGCGGCCCTTGTCCTTGCCGCCGCGGAGGCCGACGTGGCCAGCGATGAAAAGTGCTGGACGAAGTTGGTGGAAGACCTGGGGAGCAATCATTTCTCCCGTCGCCAGGCCGCGGATGCGACCTTGCAGCAAGGGGGCCAGGCAGCGGCGGCATTCCTGACCCGGCTCGACGCGCGGACGATGAATGCCGAGCAGCGGCTGCGCGTGCAGCGCATCTGCCAGTCCTATGCCGACGGATCGACCGACACGCCCCAGCGCGCCGCCACGTGGCTCTTGGGAGACCGCTCAGTATGGCTGGCGATGCTTTCCAGCGAGCGATTGGCGACGCGCCAGGCGGCGACCGAACATCTCAGCCGGCTGGTGGGGCGGTCGATCACCTTCGATCCAAACGGGAACGAGAAGACGCGCGAACTCCAGGTGGCGGAGCTGGCGCGGCGAATCGATCTCAAGAAATGAGCAAGCCGCGGCGTGGAAGCCGCGGCTTGCGATCTGGTAGGACGGCACTACTTTACGACCGGTTCTGCGGCTGCTTGAGCCGCTTCTGGATATCGGTCTCCAGCACGCCGAAGACCGCTTCGTGCCGCTGCACGGAGAGGGACAGGGCGTGGAGCAGCCGCTTGGCCGTGTAGTAGTTGATAATCACCCGCTGCGTGACGACGATCGGGTTCTTCGGCACGCCCACCGGCTGCGGGTTGAGGCCGAAGTCGATGATCAGCTCTTCCGGCGAGCCGGTGACGCGGCAGAAATTGGCGTAGGCCGCGTTGACGTGTGTGTCGTCCACGTCCACCTGGAAGGACTGCTGTTGCGGCGGCGCGGTGGCCGGCTTGGGCTCGTCAACGACGGGTGCATCGGGGGCGTTTTCGCTTTTGGCCATGGAATATGCTCCTAGGGTGAAAAGAAGGGTTCAGGGTTCAGGGTTCAGGGTTTGGAGGTCAGAGGTCAGAAAAGCAACATTGCAAATTGGCAATTGTGAATTGCGAATTTGCAATTGACAATGTGCAATCAAGAAATCCAAATCAGTTGTGACTCCCGAACGCTGAACCCATGGTGCTACAAGTCGAAATGGAACGTCTTCGCTAGATATCGATAGAGCCGCGAGCGGACCGATTGCCAGCCGGTGTATACCCGCGCTTGGCCTTGCATGCCGACCTGAGCGGCACTCACCGCGTCTCCCAAGGGGGCCCGCGCCTGGTACGAAGTGCTGAGCGGCTTCATCATCCCGCTGGGATCGGTCTTGGCTTCCAGCCGCCCCTGCTGCTGCGTCGTCATCGCCGGGGAGACCAGCTTCACCTCGCTGGAAGCGATCTCGGTAATCTCGGTGTCAAAGGCGCGGCCGGTCTGCGCCTCCAGCAGCACGCGAACAGCGTGCTTCGGCCGCACCAGGTCGATGTACGTCTGGTCGATGATCAGCACGGCCTCCAGGGCCTGCGGATCGCCGACCTGGCAGAGCAGATCGGTCGGCTCGAGCCAGGCGGACAGGTTCTTTTCGTCAAACGGGGAGCCCGACCAGCCGGGGAGCCGCCCTTCGGCCTGGGCCGCCTTGTCCACCTTCTGCGGCACCGGGATGATCACGCCGCCGCGCGGGGCGGTGACCGTCAGCCGATCGACTTCGGCCTGCTTGTCGGCAAGCTGCTTTTCCGCGGCCGCCAAGGTCTCGACGGCTTGTTCGATTTGCTCGCCGGCAGTCGGATCGCTGAAGCGGGCCCGGCGCAAGTCGGCCAGCGCCTGCTTGGCTTCATCGCGGCGGCCGGCGAGCGACTGGAGTTCCCAGCGGAGCCGCGGGTTGTCCATGACCAGGATCACGTCCCCCTCAGAGACCGTGTCCCCCGGCCGGGCCTTGATCTCCTGGAGCTCGCCCGCCACGCCGGCAAACACCTGCTTGCCGCCGCGGGGCTGCACCTCAAAGACGCATTTCACCGAAAACGGCAGGGGCACAAACAGCACGAAGAGCAGGATCGCCGCTATCACCCCGATCGTCGCGAGAACGTGGTTCTTTTTCACTTTGGTGAGACTCCCCGGCGTATAGAGAAACTTCCACAGCGACCACAGAGGCTGCACGACCAGGCCGAACAAGCCCACCAGCGCGATTGTCTGGCCGATGATCTTCAGGCCGTACGGCTCGAACACCTTGTTGAGAAACATCAGGATCGAAAACGTCACCAGCCAGCGGTAGGAGACTGCCGCCACGGTGTAGACGGCAAACAGCCAGCGGTTCCCTTGGGGCAGGAACGGATTCTCCGGCTGCTCCAGCCCCAGGCACCATTCCTTCATGTACCGCTTGAGAATCTCGCTGGACTTCTGCCGCAAATTGGGGATTTCCAAAAGGTCCATCAGGATGTAGTAGCCGTCGAACCGGAGCAAAGGATTGCCGTTGAAGATCAGAGTGCTCACCGAGCAGATGAACATCACCGACAGGCAGATATGGTTTAAGAGGCCGGGGGAGGAGAACCACCACAGGAAGGTGGCGATCGACGCCAGGAACAGCTCAACGTACATGCCGGCCGCGCCGATCGCGGCCCGGTGCCACTTGTTGGGGAGCATCCACGAGTCGGAGACGTTGCAGTACAAGGCGGGGGTCAGCACCAGCAGCATCCCACCCAGCTCGTGGCATTCGCCGCCAAAATGCTTGCACGACAGGCCGTGGCCGAATTCGTGCAGCACCTTGACCACGCCCATCGTGATCCCCAGCCAGAACCAGTTCTTGGGGCCAAAAAATTCGTGAAAGGCCGGCAGGCGGCTCTGGAAGACGTCGAAGTTGACGGTCACCAGCGTGAGCGCGGCCAGGCCGATCAGCATCACGCACAAGACGGCGGGCCAGGTGAAGAACCAGCCGGCGTATTTGTAAAGCCAGTTGAGAAACCGCTCGGGATCGACGCCGCGAAAGCGAAGGGCGAAGACATTGGTCAGCCTCCCACGTAGTTCGCGCCACTTCTTCTCGTTGCGGCGTTTGACAAGCTGCTTCCCTTGTCCGCCCGCCTCGCTAATCACCAGGCCGCTGCGGTGCAGCATGCCGACGAATTGCAGGAGGTCGTGGTAGGTGATCTTCTGTGGCTGGAACTGCTGCTCGAACTGCTCCTTGATTTCTTCCAGGCTGGTGCGGCCATCGAGCATTTGCAGGATGGCGTACTCCTCTTCGTGAAAGCGAAAGTAGTTGAGCCCCACCGGCTCCTTGACGACCCAGAAGGCGCTGCCGTGGTAGCGATGCCTTCGCGCAGTCAAATCCGGCCGGGCCCGCAAGAGCAGCGGGCGGCTAGTGGAGCTGACGAGGCTTTCGGCGAGGGTGGCCACGGGGGGGAAGGGGAAAGGGGTCAGGGTTCAGGGGTCAAATTGGGACGCGGATTGGACAGATTTGCACAGATCGAAACTCCGTCTGGCCGCCGTAATCTGTGACGATCTGCGGGATCTGTGTCCCATATCCGGTCAGAGCTTGATCGTTGCGGACTTGGCCGGCTCTTTGCCGTTCTTCTCGGCGGGTTTGGTCGTATCGCCGGACTTGGTCGATTCCTTCGCGTCGCCGCCGGCTTTGGACTCATCCGACTTGGACGGTTCGGCTTTGTCCACCTTTTCCGGCTTGGCGGCACCGTCCTTCGTCGCGCCCTTCGCTTCTGATTTCGGTTCCGATTTCGCGTCCTCCTTCGCACCAGCGTCCGGCGTCGCCGGTTTGAAGGCTTCGACCTTCGATCCGGGCAAGCCGCTCTTCGTGCCAGCCGGGGTTTTCGGAGCGATCACCGGCCTGGCGGGGGGCGGATTGTAATGGATGATCATCTCCGCTTCGGTGCCGGGCTGGATCAGCCAGTGCATCTTCCCGTCTTCCCCCGGCACTTTTTTGTTGTCGATCTCGGTCGAGACGCGGAACTGGCGAATGCGCCCCGAGCCTTCCAACACCGGGCTGGCAAAGGAGATCGTGCTGCTGGCCTTGTAGGACTCGCCTCCGGCAAGCTCGACCACCACGTCCACCGGCTTGCCCAGAACTTTGGAGGGGGACGCGTCCGCGGCATACACAAACCCTTCGATCTCCAGCCGATCCATGCGGACGAGTTCCAGCACCGGATCGCCGGGCTGGCACCATTCCCCCTTGTGCCGGTAAACCTCATTGACGAAGCCGTCGATCGGCGCCACGATCTTGCGGCGCTCGATTTCGTTGTCGGCCCCTTCGATCTGCCCCTCCTTGGCAAGCTGCGTGGCGTAAGCGACCGCCTTCTCCACTTCGGCGACGGCAATCTGGGCCAGGGACCGTTCCCATTCAAACTTCGACCGGCGCATATCAAACGGCGAGATCGCACCCGGGCTTTTGCGAAAAATCTCTTCGTTAGCTTTCAAGTTCTCCCTGGTGACCTCTTCCCCCTTCTTGGCTGCGTCGATCTGGGCGGTGCTGTCGGCTTGAATCTTAGCGGCATCGCGCTCGAGCTCGGCGATCCTGCGCTTGATCTGAGAGTCGCGGTCGTCAAGCTGCCCCAGGACGTCGTCCACCTTGACCTCCATCCCTTTCTTCACCGTGATTTCGCGGATGGCGCCGGCATCGCGGGCCGGCAGCTTGATCGGGTCGAGCGAAGTGACGAGGGCGTGCTCGATGCGGATGCTCGTCGCAGCCGAGGAAGCACTGGGCAGCGAATCGCTGCGCGACGTAGAGCCGCCGCGGAACGGCGCCAGGGAGGAATCGATGCCCGGCTGGGTGCCCGAGGAGGTGGTCCGCGCTGCGGGGGCGCTGGTGCCGCTGGACGATGAGTCCTTGGGGGCCTGCGCGATGCTCCAGGTGGCCACGACCACAACGCCCACTGCCGCCACAGCCACAAATGTCAATTTCTTGTTCATGTTCCAATTCTCCAGATCGATCCGTGTTCGCTAGTCGCTTGTAGGGTGGGACCAGGCCGCCTCGGCGGCCGCCGGCCCACCGCAATAAGTTGTCCCTTCAGTAGGCGGCAATCAGAACAGCACGTTCGCCTCCAGCCATTCCCACGCTTCGTGCAGCATGGAGTAAATGAACGGCGCTGTGCCGCAGTGAACGTCGGCCGTCACCGTGGTGCCGGGGCGGGGGTGCAGCACCGGTTGAGCGGGCTGGACCTTGATCCGCACCATGTTGCCGTGTTCCTCGTGCGGCTCGGCGGCCGGATTCACCTCGACCACCTTCCCCTGGTAGTACACCCCCGGATCGGTCATCAGGATGAAATCGACGTCCAGGTCGGCACTCGGATCCTTCGCTTTGACGGCATTGCGGTAGCTCGTCAGGTGCTTGACTCGCCGCTCGGGCATATAGAGCTCGACTTCATAGTCGGTGTCCTCGGCGGCGATGGTCATCAGCACCTGACCGACGCCGACGGGCCGCCGCTCGAGTGTCCGCTTGACGTCCCAGGTGACGATCCGACCGGCAATCGGGCTGCGGACGGTGAGAGCGTCTTCGCGCTCACGAAGAACGTCGAGCTCCTGCTGTGCGTGCTCCATGCGAAGCAGCCACGTGCCATAGTCTCGATTGATCTGGTCCAATTCCGAGTCGGACGTCCGCGCTCTTGAGGTGCGCTGCTTGAGCAGCGAACTCACGGCTTCTTTGGCTTGGCTTAGATCGCCTTGAACTTTCGTCATCTGCTGCTTCAGCTCATCGCTCTCCAGCACGACCAGAACCTGTTCCGCCTCGACGGGTTGATTGCTGTCCACGTGCACTTCCCCAACCCGCGCGTCTTCGGGAGCATAGATTTGCGATTTAGTCACCGGCTGGAGCGATCCCTTGGCCCGCATGTCGAATTCCCACGGCACGACGATCGAGGCAATCAGCGCCACGACCAGCACCGTCGTGATCACGATCGTCTTGGGCAGGGTCCGCGCCTGCACTACCCACTTGCTCTTGCCGATCGCCCGCCACAGCGGCATCAAGAACAGGCTGCTGTGATCGAGGGCGTTGGTCAGGGCCCGGCTGGAATGCTCGTAGACCAGGTCGAGTCGCGGATTCAAAATCTCGCGGGGAATGTCGCTCTCGATCTGCTCGATGATCAGCGCGCCGATGATCTCGCCGGTCGGGGCGGCCGTGTTGTCCGGGACCGCCCCGCGCTGCTGCTGCTCGTGCTGCACCGTGTCGGACGGCTGCGGCTTGCGGAGCGGAATGACCGCCAGCGACTTGGTATACGATTGATCGACGTACTCTTCGATCGCCTGCTCGATCTGCGGCGGCAGATCCTCCGTCGAGCCCGAGTACCACAGCGGCTCCCCCGACGCCACGACCCGCGTCGCCAGCTTCCCCAGCAGCGTGACCACGTTGGATCGGTTGTCCATTGTGTCCTGGCCGCTGACCGCCTCCACGCGGCAGTGACCGCGGCGGAGGATGGCGATCGTCACGCGGTCGCAGCCCATCAGCCGCCGCCCTTCGTTGACGATCGTATAGCACGTCGTGCGGACATCGAGGCTGTCGTGCGCCGCCTTGGCGAACTGGTCGGCCTGGGACCACAGCGAATGGCGGTCGGTGAAATGCCGCAGCTTGCGGTTCTTGAGCCACTCGGCCGTCAGCTCGCACATCTGCACGAGGAACTTGAGATAGCCGCGCTGCGTGGCAGGCTGCGTATCGGGGCGCTGGAAGATTTCTACCAGCCCTTCCGTCTGGCCATCGTGTCCCATCGGCGCGACGACCAGCAGCCTCTCGGTCGGATTGCCGCCGACGCGCTCATCGGAAGCGCTCGACATCGGCGGGATGAGCTTGGCCTCCTTCGAGGCCAGGATGTAGCTCAGCAGGCGGATGTGTTTGGCGGCATCTTCCGAATCGGAGTCGAGCAGCCCTGGGCTGATGTTGATTTGATAGGAGAGCTGCGGCTGTCCCCCTTCGCCGACGACCCACACGGCCCCGCCGACGGCGGCCAGCGCCTGGATCACGCGCTGCAAAAAGGCAGCATAGTATTCTTCCGGCGACAGGTCGCTTTTGGAAAGCTGGGCAATTTCACCCACCAGGCCGCGAATCTGCTGCTTGGTTTTTTCCAGGCTGTCGCCCCGTTCTTCCTGGCTCATCGATGGTGATCCGGTGGACATCTCGTTCCCTGTTGTCGCGGAATGCTAATAGCCCAAGTTACAGTGCAGTCAGCAGTTAGGGCAATCGGCAACTTAGGTAATCTAGCTTGCGGTAGCGCGACTGCCGTTGGCCACGCCAGGTTACTCGTCGCTTTGGCCAGAAGCTAAAGAGCGAGGAACTGCCGGCCTCGCGAGTAGCGTTTACAAGTTCGGGTTGTAGCGGCTGCAAGACTTGCAGGTTTCCGTGCCGCAATGGCAGGCCCATCCGAGGAGTGGCGGGGCTTTATGCAAAGCCTGGGCCAAACCTAATCGGGTGTATCGAGGTACGGATCCTGCCCCATCTCCTGCTGCATCTTCTTCCGCTCCTTTTCATGGTACAGCAAGATGAAGCGGTCGCGCCAGTGGCGGCGCTCGACTTTCCGTTGGGCCCGCTTGAGGAACCCCAGGTACGGCTGTGCAGCGGCGCCATTCACTCCGAGCTTGGCCATTTGTTCCGCTTTGTCCGGGCCGTGGCCGGTGCGGATCACGTCGTCATCCAGGGACATGTACTGCCGTACGGTTCCCGGGTCTCCCTGCCGCGCGCAGCGTCCCATAAGCTGGCGGTCGATGCGGGCCGAATCGTGCAATTCGGTGCAAATCACGTGCAGGCCGCCGAGGTCCGCCACGCCCGGACCGAGCTTGATGTCGGTGCCGCGGCCGGCCATGTTCGTGGCCACGGTGACGCGTCCCGGCTGGCCGGCCAGCGCGACGATCTCCGCTTCCTTGGCCACTTCGTGAGCGTTGAGCACCTGGTGCGGAATGCCGGTGTCGGTGAGCATGGTCGATAGCAGGTGCGACTTGCTGATCGACCGCGTGCCGATCAGTACGGGCCGCCCCTGCAAGTGCAGTTCGCGCGTCTCCTCGACGATTGCCCGCCACTTGGCGTCTTCCGTGCCGAACACGCGATCTGGCAGCATTTTCCGCACGCAGGGCTGGTTGGTCGGCACGGGAATGACTCGCATCTTGTAGACCTTCTTGAACTCGCGGGCGGCGCTCATCGCGGTGCCGGTCATTCCCGCCAGATGCTGGTACCGCAGGAAGAGGTCCTGCACCGTGATCCGCGCGGCCTGGCCCGTCGGCACGGTGACTTCGATCTGCTCCTTAGCCTCGATTGCCTGATGAATGCCGTCGCGCCATTTGCGCCCTTCCGCCAGGCGGCCGGTATTTTCATCGACGATGACGATCTCCCCTTCGTTGACGACGTAATGCCGGTCGAGGTGGAAATCGCGGGCGACCCTGATCGCCCGCTCGATGTACTGATACAGGTCGATCAACCCGGCCGTGCTGAGCACGTCGGGCTTGGGAAGCGTCCGCACGAGCTGCCGGCCGGCGGCCGTGAGCTCGACTTTTTTGTCCTCGTGCTCGTAGTCGAAGTGGTGGTGGTCCTCGAACCGCGAGGCCATCTCGGCGCTCCAGCGGTACATGGTGACGATCTTCTCGACCGTCTTGTCCCCCAGCGAGCCGATGATCAGCGGCGTGCGGGCCTCGTCGATCAGAATGCTGTCCACTTCATCGACCAGGCAGAAATGAGCGCCGCGCTGCACGGGCAGCTCGCCGCCGCTGGACTCGAACGGCGTGCCGGTGATTTCCCCCAGGAGGCTCGTCTGGAGCGCCCCCATCCGCCGCAAAAGCAGCCGGTCACGAAGGAAATCGAAGCCGAATTCCTTGGCGGTCCCGTAGGTGATGTCGCAGGCGTAATTCTTCCGGCGCTCTTCGGACCGCATCGGCGTGAGAATCACGCCGGTCGAGAGTCCGAGCAGCTCGTACACCGGCCGCAACAAGTTGGCGTCGCGCTCCGCCAGGTAATCGTTCACGGTCGCAAGGTGCGCGCCCTTGCCCGTGAGCGCGTGCAAGTACATGGGGAGCGTGGCCGTCAGCGTTTTCCCTTCGCCGGTCTCCATCTCGGCAATGCAGCCGTGGAACAGCGCCATGCCGCCGATCAATTGGACGTCGAAGTGGCGTAGGCCGATCGTGCGGCGCGATGATTCGCGGACCAGGGCGTAGGCCTCGGGGAGCAGCCGCTGGAGTTTTTCGCCGCTCTTAGCCCGGTAACGCAGCGACAGGCTTCTTTTCCGGAGGTCTTTGGAATCCTCCTGCTGGAGGACCGGCTCCAGGTCGTTGATTTGCGCCAGGAGCTTGCCCCACTGCGCTAACCGGCGCTGGACGGGACCCCCGAGGAGCGCCAAGAGATCCCCGGTCAGGCCGGAAGGGACGCCATTGACTGTTTTGGTGGCGGGCATCAGGGGGCATCGAGGGTGGGCGGTGCTAGCAAAGGGGCGCAACTCGATTGTACCCCTTGCCAACGCACGCGCCTTGCAAATGGTTCACGCTAGCCATCCTACCGCTCCTCCTTTTTCTTTCAATCCATACGCTTCGCCGGGCCGAAGATGACGAATGGCCGGATCAGGCCGACTATTCGGACCGGAGCACCGCGGCTGCCGCACGACTCTGCCGTGGCTGCGGGCTAATCGGCATGCCCCTGTTTTGCCGTGCGCACCGTTTGGAATGAATTTTCCGATTCTTCCAGACGATGCAATGGTAACGACGAGCAAGTTTCCAGACTTAGCGAGCAGTTTCAATGCAGTTCAAGTCCATCCTCCTCGCCGCCCTCGCCGCAACCTGGGGACTGTTGTCGTCCTCGGCGCAGGCGCAGGGGCTGGGACTACTGCCCGATGGCTTCTCGTGGAACGCGATTCCCGCGGCATTCAACCTCGGCGGCCCGCAGAGCGGTTCTTGCGTTCAGGGCGTCGGCTGTGCTGACCCGGCGGGCGATTTCGCGGGCGTGACCGGCTCCGGCCGACGCTGCCGCTGCTGGGACAGCTACGGCGACGTGGAACTCCTCTTGTGGTGGACGAAGGGGACGCACTTGCCCCCGCTGGTGACCACCAGTCCCGCCGGAACGCCGCGGGACGCTGCCGGCGTGCTCGGCGAGCCCGGCACGACGGTCCTGTTCGGCGACGGCCTGGCCGGCCAGGATTTGCAGGTCGGCGGCCGTGTGACGATGGGGTGGTGGCTCGACGGCAGTCACAACTTCGGCGTCGAAGGTCGCTTCTTCGCGCTGGAAGGGGACTCGACCACGTTCTTTGCCCAGTCCACGGGCGACCCGATTCTGGGAATCCCGTTTTTCAATCCGGCGCTCCCCGGAGAAGACGCATTTCTGGTCGCGTTCCCCGGCGTTTCTGAAGGAAGCGTTCGCGTCAACTTCACCAACGACCTGTTCGGCACCGAGGTGCTGGGCCGCATGATGATGCGGCGCGACCAACTGCGGCGCGTCGATCTGCTGGCCGGCTATCAGTTCCTGCGTCTCGATGACGACCTGCGAATCAATAGCCTGGTGACCTCGACCGATCCGCTGTCGCCGATTCCCATCGGCACCACGATCGACCTCTTCGACCGCTTCCGCGGACGCAACGAATTCCACGGGGGCGTCGTCGGCC
Source organism: Pirellulaceae bacterium (assembly GCA_035512595.1). GTDB lineage: Bacteria > Planctomycetota > Planctomycetia > Pirellulales > Pirellulaceae > DATKDU01. The sequence continues at coordinate 5,196 of DATKDU010000109.1, read as the reverse complement.
TCTCCGGCTCGATGGCCCGCGGCTGCTGGTCCTTGAACGGCACCGCCAAGGTGGGCCTGGGAAACATGCGGCAGACGGTTGTGATCGAAGGATCGCAAACGGCCACGATTCCCAATTCACCCGGGACGACGACCCCGTCGGGATTGTTCGCCCAGGCATCGAACATCGGCACCCGCACGCAGGACCACTTCTGTTTCATTCCTGAAGTGACGCTGGGCCTGCGGTATCACTTCACCGACTGCCTGGCGGCATCGGTCGGGTACAACCTGATCTGGATGTCGGACGTGGTGCTCGGCGCCGATCACATCGATCGGGTGGTGGACCTGTCGCAGGTTACCGCCCGGCCCGCCTTCACCTTCGAAGACACCGACTACTGGGTGCAAGGGCTGAACCTGGGACTGCACTACGATTTCTAACTCAGCGATTCTTTGAGCTGCCGGTGCTCGCGCCGCAACTTCCGCGCAAAGGCCAGCCACTCCCGCGTGCGACGGCTCAGCAGGGCCGCCAGCGACGCGACGGATAGTGCGATTCCGACGATCATCGGCATCAGATACGCCACGGTCATCGCCAGAATGACGTTCGCTCCGATGGCCCTCTCTTCGGGGGTCGCAGTCGGATCATTCTCGATCACCTCGCGAAGTCCCCCCTCCGCCTCGAGGAAGTTGCCAGTGATCCAGATCAGCACAACTCCCGCCAGACATGCCAGCAACAGCAAGATCGACAATCCCACGTCGAGCCACCAGGCCCATCGCCGCGCTCCCAGTAGGCCCCAAGCCACCGCCAACCCGACGGCGAGAATCACGCACGCAATCGCGGTCTGAACCGCGAAGAATTTCCAGCCCCCCATTTGCCACGCCATCACCCCCGCAAACAAGGCGATAAACAACGACGCCATCGTCAGCAAAAACGATATGGCCACCGCGATGAATGCGGCCAGAACGACCCCCGTGGGCCGGGCGGCGACAATCTCCCGCTCGTCGAGCCGGAAGTGATACGGCGGCGCGGACACCGACTGACCCGCCAGGAAGCGATCGAGATCGGCCACCAACTCCGCGGCAGTCGCATAGCGCTGATCGGGATCCTTCTGCGTCGCCTTGTGGACAATCCGCGCCAGCCCCTCCGGCACCCGCCCGTTCCGCCAGACGATCGGCGGCAGCGGCTTGGTGACGATCGTCCGCAGGAGGTTCTCGCGATGCGTCGCTTCCAGCGGAGGGCGGAGCGTGAGCAGCTCGTACAGCACCAGGCCCAGCGAGTAGATATCGGTTCGCGGGTCAATGGCACCGCGGCCGGTGACTTGCTCCGGGCTCATGTAAAGCGGAGTGCCGACGAGCTGGCCGGTGTAGGTCACCGACAGATCGTCGAAGAAACGGGCTACGCCGAAATCGATGACGCGGATCTGGCCCCGTTTCTCCAGCAACAGGTTGTCGGGCTTGATGTCGCGGTGGACCACGCCCCGGTCGTGAGCGTGAGCCAATGCGGCGGCCACGTCACGGACCAGCTCGCACGAGCGGCGGATGTGATCCTCGTCGCTGCGGAGCTTGATCGCTTGCGGCGTCAAATAGGGATTGAGCGCGTCCTTGCCGCTGTCGGGCGGGGTGTTGGCCGGCGCGAGTTCCTCGGTCGGCTGATCGAAGCGGATGGGAGTCGCCAGGTCGTCGTGCGCCAGCTCTTCGCGGGCGGCCGAATCGAGGCCGCAAGACGCCACGGTCGATTGCCCCAACCGGTCGAGGACGCGGCGGAGCGAGACCCCCTCGACCAATTCCATGACCAGATAGCAGATGTGCCGATCCTGGCCGATGAAGTAGATGTTGGCGACGCCCGGATGAGACAGTCTGGCCGCCGCCTGGGCCTCGCGCTGAAAGCGAGTCAGGTCGCTGGGCCGCTTCAGCGACTGGCCCAAAACCTTCAGCGCCACCGGCCGGTTGAGCGACACCTGCCGCGCCTGATAGACGATCCCCATCCCACCCGCCCCGATCCTTCGCTCGATCCGAAAATCGCCGATCTGCACGCCGGCCTCAAGCGAATCGACGCTTCGGCCAGAGTTCTCGGCGGCAGTCGTGGGGGTCTCGGCGGCAGTCATGGCGCATCCCAAGTTCTGTGTCGTGGGACCAGTATTGCCCCGGCCGCAGTGGAATACAACGCTCGGTCGAGCCGCTGGGGTCCGACCGGCGAAGGGTCCGGCACGATCCGACGCAAGGGCCTGAGGGGGGGTGCCTTTTCATGACTTACGGCAGGCGCTATTGAAAATCTGTCCACTTAACTCCTTTGGCTGGCCGTGGTTCCGTCGATCGGATCCCTGGGACCATCGACGGAAGTCATTTCAGACCGAATGTCTGAATGCAATGCCCCTTTCGGGGGGGATTGGGTTGCCGACTGGTTCACGTTGATCTCCGTTTTCACGACCATCGACTGGCTGCTGGCGCCAGCGCCGAGATCGTATCCGGCGTCGCCCCCCGCCCCGGCCAGTTTGGCCCTGGCGAGAATGGCCGTGAGGAGCATTTTGTAGAGGCTCGTCGGCCGCGGGTACTTTTGGTAGCTCCGTTCGTGCCGCACCTTGTCCCCGTTATGATCGTAGCAAAACTTATCCCCTTGGATCGAACAATCGGCGTCCACGATGGCCTTTTGAATCTGCCGCTGAAACTCGGTCAGCTCGCCGATGGCGACGTGGGTCGCCAGCCGCTGCTTCTGGTCGGGCGCGTAGGCCGCGTCGTCGCCTCCCCAAAACGCAAACCAGTCGCGCATCCGCTCGACGATCTGGCCGATGCGCTGGCGGCTGAGGCGCTCGCGGAACGCGACGTCGGCCTGCGGTTTGTGATGGATGACGACCTGTTCAAAGATCCGCCGGTTGCGTTCCGACGGAACGTAGTGGGCCATGCGCGCCACCAGGCGCTGCCGCCGGCGCAGCCGCTTGGCGAGCGGCAGCGGGGGGGGATCGGCCGCGGCGGCTAGCGTCGCCCGTTTGACCAGTTCGTCGCTCGACATTTCGCTTTCGGGGATCAAATGTGCTTCGCGCATGATCATTGCTCCTTTAGCTGGGATCGTGGTCGGGGGAATTGCCAGCCTGGCCGTCAAGGTCGCACCGAGTGCGGCTGGCGGCGAGCTTCTGCTCCATTTCGAAGAGGGGCCGGACGGCGGTGAGCAGCGAATGAATCGCCTGGGCCGAGTAATGCTGCTTCTTGCGCTTGGACCTGACGGAGACGACGGATCCCTCGCGGTCGTAGACGGTCGTGGTTTCCACCGCATCGCAAGTGATCGCACCGATCACGGCCCGCAGCAGCGGGTGCATGCGGGCCAACTCCTCGGCAGTGACGCGAAAGGCGGGGTTTTCGTCCACGCGCTGGGCGTCTTGGCAGCGCCGGCGGCGCTCGAAAGGGTATGGGTGTCTGGGAATCATGGCGGTTCTCCTTCTGAAACGGGTGTACAGTATCGGACCTCCCCAGGTATTAGACGCGGCCTAGTGAAACATTTGGTCACTAGTGGACACACATATTCGATTCCGGCCACCCTAAGCCCCAGCCCCACAAAGACTTGCGTTGTCGCTGAATATTATTGCGGGTACAATGGTCCGCTGCACAATGTGCCCTGGAATCGGGTCCAAGTCTCGCGTTCGCCAATGGAAAGCTTGGTGGCGGACCAAGTCCTGTCAAAGCCGGTGTGGCTCGAAATCCTGGGTGATGGCGGAGTCACCGGTGGGTCCGCATGTCCAGGATTGACATGGCAACCTCTTTTGATGCGTGCCCCCCGCTGCACGACGACACTTTTTGATGCGTGCCACCCGCGCGCACGTGAATTTGACCGTTATGCGGCAGAAACAGCAGCGCATGGTAGTTCCGCTGGACAGCCCGCGATGGAATGTCCTTCGGCATGCCTACGGGCAAGCGGGCGACACTCCGGATTTGATCCGCGCGATCCGTTCGGAGAGCAACCCGAACTATCACGACGGTGGGGCGTGGTTCGCTGTCTACTCATCGCTCTTTCACCAGCACAGCGTCTATTCGGCGACGTACGCTGCGATGCCACATCTCGTGCAGATTGGCGAGACAGGAGCGATTGCTCAACGCGTAGCCGTCATGTGTCTCGCCGGAGAGATTCTGGTGTTCGGATGCGCTGACGAGCCGATTCCCGATGACCTGCTGCCCGGGTTCGAGTCGGCTCTGGATGCCGTCAAGCGGTCGTCGCTCAAGACCGTTCGCGAGGCGGCCGGCGCGGGGAGCATGGATCGGACTGGCATTGATTGGAACCGCGGCGGCCTTCTTCTCGCCTTCGGCGGTCTCCGCTACCCGAAGTCGGGGTTCGTCGTTCAACTGGATTACATTGTGCGGGAAGCGTGGCGCGCCGAGGCGGAATGCCCAGCCTGTGGTGAAACGATGCTCGCCAAGTGGCGGGCGGAGGGGCTCGCGACCTCTAAGATCAACGAGCATGGGTACGATGAGCCGCAATCCGCGAACGTGACATGCGTGGATCGTTCTTGCTATTCCGGACTGATCGAGAGGGGGCAGCGGCTTCTCGAAAGCGAGCACTCGGACTGGGCTCTGCCAGACACGCCAAGCGTATTGGCCGCTTTGGCGTTTGAGTGTGGTGAACGATTATTGGGTACCACTATCCTTGACCTCGGCACCACTGTCACGTGTCCCTACTGCGCACATCGCTTTGAGCTTTCCAGCGGTCTTCGCCCGCTGTAAGGCGGGGACGCCTGGTGCTACTGTCCGTGTGCCACTTCCCTGAAAGAGCTATTGCTGTCAAAGGCTGGAGGGGCGCAGTGCGATCGCTGTTGTTACGGGGCTGGTTTTCGGGTTGGTGGATTGGTGGTGGAGTATTTCTGGTCGACGGCGGCGCGGCGGTGTGACCAAAGGTGTCACTCAAAAGACCACCTACCGACCTCGGCAAAGCGTTGCCCGAGAAGACGAAACTGGCTACATTGAGACGATTGCCCCCATGGATTTTCAGCAGGGTGTCCCCATGATCGGAATCTCGCACTTCACTCGTTTCGCTGCTCTCTCGCTGGTCCTGGGCGCGGCGGCGGCCTCTGCCGCCGAACCGCTCTCGATCGACAAGGCTCAGGAGCTGTCGAAAATCACCGGCCGGCCGATTCTGGCCGTCGCCGGCACCAAGACGTGAGGCCCGTGCGTCGCCCTCATGGAGCGGCTCAGCACCGACCGCTCCATCGGGCCGCTGGTGGCACAGTTCGTGCCCCTC
>DATKDU010000108.1:0-62032 GCA_035512595.1 Pirellulaceae bacterium | reverse complement strand
CGATTGGCCGCTAACAACAGCCATACGGATCCATTTTCGCGCGCTGCCCAGAAACAAGGCTGGCCGTGCCAGCCGGCGACGGCCGTCCCGTCGTAGTTGAGGCGAAACCAAGATTTGTCCGGTTGATTCGCGTCCGCCTGGGACCAACTCCAGACGGTGCCACTGAGGACGTTTCGCACGTAGTTGCCCGCGGATGGCACGACCGCCACGCCTCCGATTTTCACTTTCGTGATAATGCTTCCAAGGATTTCGTCGCCAGCGATCTCCGCCAGCCGCCGCTCGATTCGGACCTTCAGCAAACCGCTCGCTACGGGAAATGCCGACTGATACCAGTAAATGGCCCGCTCGACGCCAGGCCGCAGGTCGTCGCGGCTCTTGGAGGCAATAAGCCACGCCTCGGCACAGGCCTCCATCTCTTCGGCAGTCGCCGGAGGCTTCTTTTCGAGTTCGGCCAGCTTGCGAAGCTGCTCGTCGCCGGCCGCGGCGAAGTGGTCCAGCGACCCTTCCCAATCCCCCAGCACAAACGCCCGCCAGCGTGCTAGTGCTAAATGGGCGCCCGGATCCATCGGCGCGTCTTTCAGTGCAGCTCTTCCTCTTTTTGCCGCTTGCCATGCGTCGTGAATGAAGCTGGCGCGATCCGCTGCTGCTTGCAGACGGCGTCGCAGCTCTTGGTTGGGACAACTCTTCAGTTCCGGCGCGATGAGCTGCATCAGGGCGTGCGACGCGCCAAACTCCTCAAACTGCTCGAATCGGCTGCAAAGCTCGTTCGCTCGCAGCTCCACCAATTCCCACGACGCCTGCGACTTGGCTTCGGGAACAAGTTTCACGAGCGTTTCGCGAATGGCCACCTCGCGGTCAAACTCGTACTCGCGAGCCAACTCTTCCACCACGTCAAACGCCTGGGCGAAATCCCGACCAGCAATGACCTCGTCGTACGCAGTTCTCAGCAAGACAAACCGTTCGTTGGGCTTGGACTTGGCGTCAGCGGCGACCTCGCGCAGCCGCTTGGCCAGTGCGAGGTGATCGGCGACGGTTTTCGCCTTTTCCAGTTCAAATACTTCCACGATCTCAACGCGCAGACGGTCCTGCTCTTCCTTGCTCGGGACTGCATGCGGCCGCGACGGCGGAGATTCCGCCGACCCGACCGGCGCTGCAGGGGCAGATTCCGTCGGTGGGGGCTCCTTCCCAGTTGGTGACGCCGGCAGCGTCATCGGCTCGGCAGGAGTCGAATTCTTGGCGGTCTGAGATTGACCGTCGCCCGAGGTATCGGAGGGCACGGCAAAATCGACCAGCGAGTTCCAGGTGCCGAGATAGTCGCGCGCAGGAGAGTGCATCTTGATCGTTGCGAACCAAATCGTATGGTCATGACCGACTGTAGCATTGCAGTCCAAGCAAAAGTCGATCGTATCTCCGCGTTGAATGTCGATGTTGTCGAGTTGGATCACATCGCGGTTGCCCAACAACGTGTCTTTCCAGAGAACGCCGGCGCTGGACGAAACGATATAGGCTCGGACACCATCGGATTCCTTGTGTATGTGTTCAACAAAGCTCTGAATCGTTACCTTCCCAACATCTAGGCTTGTCCAGCGGCGGATAACCACCGAATTCGGATCGTGTGAAGGATGAACGCTATTCGATTCAATTCCTGCCCACGTCAAAGGGCCATTCGGGAATTGAGGACTATCCACCCAACCGCGCCCATTGAAGTGCGGTAGCACGTGAAAATCGACCACCCTTCCTTCCTCCGCGTCGATCTTTCCATACCCGTACGTCCACTGCCCTTCCGGCGGTGCTCGCTTGGCCTGCTGAGCCTCTGAGTTTGGCTGCTGCGCACCCGCATCCTCCGGGTCTGCCGACGTCTTGGTGCGTGAATCGGAGGGCTGGGATACCGTAGGCAATACTGGCCGGTTTTCGTCGGCCTTCGATCGTGGCGGCCGTTTCGCGATGCCTTCGATCACGTCGATTCCGAAGATCAATCGCAGCCCGACGACGGCAATGCACAAACCCGCGATGCCGCCCAACGCAACCTTCAGCACCTCGAAAGCAATGCTCTTCTCCTGTTGTGCCATGTGCTGCTCTCCGACGGGATATGACGCTGCTTGAATAATTCTCCGACTTTCGGGTCCGCCCTCGCTGACGCTTCGGGTTAGTATCGCTTACCCATACAGCCGAATCACCTCCTCCGTCCCAATCCTTCTCGCCTTGATCCGATTGTCGGACAGCTTCTCCCCCTTGGGGTCGATGTAGACGCGGCCGGTGCGGAGGGTGCTGTCGCGGTTCACGTTCAGCACGTGGATGTTGAAGATGAATGCCGTCTCGCTGGCGGCGGTGAACCAGTGGACGTTGTCCTTATAATCCGAGACCGTGCTGTGCTCGCCCGGCTTGAAGGGACGGTCGATCGTCGGGCGGATGATCATATAGTCGCCGGCGTCTTCGAGCCGGTCGAAGTGGCGGCCTTGGAATTCCCCCTTGAGGATCAGGAATGCCGTCGCCATGTTGTTGTGCCCGTGCGGGACGACGGAGCGCCCTTTCTGAAGTGCGAACACCTGGTGGCCGAAGACCAGATCGGTCGGCAGCCCCTCGACCTTGGGGAATTTGGCGTGCAGGCTCAGCTCCCCCTTGTCGCGGAATTTGATACTGGCGGTCAGCTTTTCGAAGTCGATGAACTTGAGGAGATCCGGCAGATCGACCTTCTCGCACAGCTCATCGACCTTCTTCTGCCAATCCACCTGCTTGAGCTTCTTCTCCCCCTGAACCTCGCGCCCCAGCTCGTTGAGATCTTTGAGCCACGGGCCGGCGAGCTGCTTCATGTCGGCGGCGAGCAGGTCGCGCGTGAAGAGGGTTTCCAGCAGCGAGTAGGTCAGGAGCGAACCGAGCGTGGCGTGGGTGAACTGCCGGCGGGAGAGGGACATGGCGGCCTCCGCGGGAAAGGTGTTTGCGGGGAATTGATGAGTGGGGTAGAATCAGTCGATGTTGATGTTAGCCGATTGGAACTGCGACGGCTACTTAAGGAAAAACTGGCGAGCGGGGGGCGTCAGCCCCCTGATCAGCCGGCTCACGCCGGCCGCTCGCCCAGGCGACAATCCTGGCGGCTGTTAGCCGCCGGCTAGGAACATCATGCTCACCTTCCGCGCACGTTCGACGAAGCTTTGCGACGGCCTGTCGCGCCGCGAGGTGCTGCGCGTCGGCGGGCTGACGGTCGGCGGGCTGTCGCTGGCAAGCTTGCTTGGCCAGTCGCCGGCCAGTGCGGCCGGGCATGTGAAACCCAGCGGCGGCAAAGCCAAGTCGTGCATCATCCTGTTCCTCCTGGGTGGACCGCCGCAACATTCCACCTGGGACCCCAAGCCCGACGCTCCGGCCGAAGTCCGCGGCGAGATCAAGCCGATCGCCACCAAGCTGCCGGGGCTGTTCGTCGGCGAGTTGATGCCCAAGCTGGCCGAACAAGCAGACAAGCTGTGTGTCCTGCGGGCCGTTTCGACCGGCGACAACGCTCACAGCTCGAGCGGCTACTACATGATGACCGGCCGCCCCCACGCGCCGCAGAACGTGGAGAATGCCAACCCAGGCCCGCCGAACAACTGGCCGAACATGGGGGGCATTCTCAACCGGCTCGCGACCTCCGGCGAAATGCCCGCGGCCGTGCGGCTGCCGATGCACATCTTCAATACCGACGGCTCAACCTGGCCGGGGCAGGACGCGGGCTTTTTGGGCCGTGCCGCCGATCCGTGGATGTTCCGCTGCCAGCCCGCCGCGGCCGACTTCAAGATCCCCGAGTTCACGCTGCCGGTCGATGTGCCGCTGGAGCGGCTCACAACGCGAGCTTCGCTGCTGAAAGACCTCAACGCGCGGCTCGACGGCGTAGAGCGCGGCGGCAAGCTCGATTATTTCTCGTCGCTGTCGCAGAAGGCGTATAGCGTTCTTAGCTCCGCGAAGTCGCGGGCGGCATTCAAGCTGACCGACGAGCCGCAGAGCGTCCGCGACCGCTACGGCATGAGCGAGTTCGGCCAATCGACCCTGCTGGCGCGGCGGCTGGTCGAAGCGGGCGTGCGGCTGGCGCAGGTGAACTGGTACCGCGGACCGGATGAGCCGTCCGACAATCCTTGCTGGGATTCACACACCAACGAAACGGAGCGGCTTAAGAAAGTCCTTATCCCGCCCTGGGATCTGGCCTACTCGGCACTCATCGAAGACCTGGCCACTCGCGGTCTTTTGGACGAGACGCTCGTCGTTTGCATGGCCGAGTTCGGCCGCACGCCGAAGTTCAACGCCCGCGCCGGCCGCGACCACTGGGGGCCCGTCTTCTCCGTCTCGCTGGCCGGCGGCGGCATTCGCGGCGGAATGATCCACGGCGCCAGCGACAAGCTTGGCGCGTATCCCAAGGAGGGGCTCGTCAAACCGGAAGACCTCACGGCAACGATCTTTCACTGTTTGGGGTATCGCCCAGATACGGAATATCACGATCCGCTCGGCCGCCCCTATGCCGTCTCCGCGGGAAGCGTGATCGAAAGTATCCTAGCCTGATCATGTCGTAAAATGACGCGGCCGAGACGACAGAAAGTCGTCTTGTTTCTTGTTGAGCTGGCACGCGCATTGCAGTCTTATCTTCCTCGGGGCGCGGGCGGCGTAATTGCCCGCGCTGGAGATGACATCTCTATCTGACGTCGCGGTGTTAAACCGCGGCATCCAAAGGAGGAAGACATGCGGACAACATTTCTTGTTGCCTGCCTGGCCATTTCGGGATTGACCTTGGGCCAGGCAGACGCCTGGGCGCAAGGCCGCGGCGAAGGGCGCGGTGGCGGCAGAGGCGGCGATGGCGGCGCACCCTCGATTAGAGGGGGTGGCGGAGGGTCGATTCGCGGCGGAGCTGGAGGCTCGATGCGTGCAGCACCCAGCGTGAGAAGCGCTGCGCCGAGAAGCGCTGCGCCGAGCGTGCGAAGCGCTGCGCCGAGCGTGCGTAGTGCCGCACCGGCGACCCGCGCGCCATCAGCCCGAGTGGAAGGGCGAGCGGGAGTCAGCGGACAAGCTGGCGCTCGCGACAGTTTTTATCGCGGTGACACGGGTGCCCGCGCTCGCGTCGATGGCGACGCGCGAACTCGCCTAGGCACCGACGGCCGCGCTCGGCTCGATGCCGACGCTCGGACTCGCGTTGAGGGTGACGCCCGTACGCGGCTCGATGCCGACGGCCGTACCCGCTTGGGGACTGATGGTCGAACGCGGCTGGATGCCGACGCTGGAACCCGCGTTGAGGGTGACGCCCGTACGCGGCTCGATGCCGATGGCCGTACCCGCTTGGGGACCGATGGCCGTACGCGGCTGGATGCCGATAGTCGTACGCAACTCGATGCGGACGGTCGTACCCAACTCGATGCGGACGGTCAGGCTCGCTTGGATGCCGATGGTCGGACGGAGCTGGACGTTGACGGCCGGAATCGGGTGGATGCCGATGGCCGGCTGAGAACGGACACTCGGCTCCGGAATTTGGATGGAAATCGTTACTGGGACCGTTATGGTCGGTGGGATAGTTTCGGCCGTAGGACGGCTCGGTTCTTTTTGCCGGGCACCGGTTGGACGTGGGGGTATGGCCCGCGGTACGGATACTGGGACGGCCTCGGTTGGGGTTATGGGCCGTGGGGCCAGTTTGGCTACGGCCGTGGCTTCAATGACGGCTACTATGGTGGCAATTTTGGCGGACCGTACGCGTACGGCCAGTCTTACTACCGCCAGCCAGGTTATGCTGCCGCTCCTGCCCCACGGACGGGACTCGGCATCTACATGGACGAGCGTGACAACGCGGTGTTCGTGCAGTCCGTCGTGCGTAACAGTCCTGCCGAAGAGGCCGGATTGCAGCCCGGCGACATGATCATTGCCATCAACGGCAATCTGATCACGTCGGCGGACCAGGTCCGGCAGATTGTCGCTGAGCACGACCCCGGCGATGAGTTGGAGATCGAGACCGACCGGAATGGTCGCGAAGTGCGGACTGCCGCGGTGCTCGAAGAGCATCGCCGGGTCTTCTAACGCGGACCGAGCGGCGGTCACGTCATTGACGTCATCCAAAGCCCGGGCCAGCGATGGCAGCATGCCCAACGCATGCCGCCCCGCTGAGCTCGGGCTTCGTGTTGTTGCGGTAGCGTCCGGCTCGCAAAGTCGTCATAATGAGTCGGTGTAAAGGTCCGTTTCTGCCGGCAACGGCGAATGTGAAAAGCGAGACGACGATGCGCCGCATGTTCTATCTTGCCATCGTGGCTGCCCTGGTTTTGGTTCGCACTCCCCACGCCTGGGCCGAGGGAGAAGGCCAAGCCGACCTGGATGCCGCGGCCGATCTGCAGGTGGGGGCCGAGTCGCTGGCCGACTTGGAGAAGGTCACGGAGTTGATCGAGAGCGCCCTCAAGAAGGGGCTCGACAAGGGGCAGGAGGATTTCGCGAAGCGGATGCTGGCGGCAACGCTTTACCAGCATGCCGAGCGGCTGAGCAAGGCAATCTTCGATCAAAGTCCGCCGACGAATAAATGGCAGCTCGTGCGGCAGTACGCCCTCAAGGACCTGGAGAAAGCGAAGCAGCACGATCCCAACCTGCCCGACACCTATCTGCTTCTAGCTCGCCTGCACGCCGAGCTTCCCGGCGGAGACGATCAAATCGCCAAGGACTCGATCGACCAGGCGATCAAGCTCCTCAAGAACCAGCCCAAGCAGCAAGCGGCGGCCTACCTGCTGAAGGGGAAGATGGTCGAGGACCTGGACGCCAAGCTCGAGAACTTCGATCTGGCGGTCAAGGCCGACTCGGACAACTTCGAGGCCCTCCAGGCGCGGGCCATTGTCTACCTGCAGAAGGACGATACCGAGAAGGCGATGGGCGACTTTGCAAAGATCATTGAAAAGGATCCCTCCAACACCCAGATGATTGCCGTCGTTGTGTCGATCCTGGCCGAGAAGAAGAAGTTTGACGAGGCGCTCAAGTACGCCGACAAGCTGATCGAGCGCAAGCCGGAGGAAGCGGAAGGGTATCGGATTAAAGGCACCGTCTTGTACTTCAAGGATGACGACCAAGGAGCGCTCGAGGCGCTCACCAAGGCGCTCGAGAAAGAGCCGGAGAACGTGGAAACGCTCTACTTGCGGGCGCAGGTTTACTCCTCCCTCAAGCAACCCGACAAGGCCAAGGACGATATCGAGAAGGCCCTGAAGAACGATCCGGACGAAGGCCGCGGCATTCGGAAGCGCAGCGCCCTGGCCGCGCAGGAGAAGCGGTTTGGCGACGCGATTGCCGACATCACGCTGCTGTTGCAAGCCGATCCGACGGATGAGTCGTTGCGGCTGCAATTGGCCAGCTACTACGTCGCCGACAAGCGACCGCGGCGGGCAATCGAACTCTTGACGTCGATCCTGGAGGACAACGAAAAGAGCGTCGATGCCCTGCGATCCCGCGGCGATGCGCTGCTGAGCGTGGGCAAGCACGCCGAAGCAATTGCCGACTATGAGAAGGCGCTGGCGATCGATGCGGAGAACACGGGGGTGCTCAACAACCTGGCATGGGTCATGGCCACGTCGCCGGAAGACGGCGTGCGAAACGCCAAGCGGTCGATCGAGCTGGCCACCAAGGCCTGCGAGCTGACCGAGTACAAGCAGGCCCACATCCTGAGCACGCTGGCCAGCGGCTACGCCGAGAGCGGCGACTGGGAAACGGCGATCAAGTGGTCCACCAAGGCGGTGGAAGTCGGCTCCGAAGAGGCGGAAACGGCCGATCAGCTCAAGAAGGAACTGGACAGCTACAAGGAAAAGAAGCCGTGGCGCGAGAAGCAGGAGATCGAGGAGAACACCAAGCCGCTGGAGCCAGGCAAGGGGGATTTGGAGACCTGATTGGGAACCGAATCTCAGCAGCCAGTGAATGCCCGTCTACTCCTGCCGCATCGCCAGCGAATAGAGAATGACGATCGCGCCGCCGGACAGGAACGTCCAGGCCATCCATTCCGGCGGCTTGTACTCGCGGGTGGCGGCGGCGGGATTGGGGGGCGATCCAAAGAACGAGACCGGCTCGGGGGCTCTCTCGGTCTTGTCCCCCACGAGCACGAAGCGGTCCACGGCCATACACTCCGCCCCAAAAATGCAGGCGGCAATTCCGAAGGCCATCAAGAATGCGCGTGCCATGACCGGTCGCTCCAGGTGTCTGCCAGCGAGCGATCCTTCGCCCTCGGGACGGTCCCTCACGGGGAATATCGGCAATCGCCGGCCCGCTCTTTCTCGCCGCGCGCGTAGGCATTTGCTTTTCCGCCGGGCGGCACGCTACGATTGAATCAACCGGAAAGAACGGAGGTTTCAATTGGGGGGGAAACCTGCCAATGGCGGCGTGCGGCAATTGGCGATGGGGAACCGGCGGCGCCGCTTGGCTGGCGCTCGTATGGCTCTGTTATGCGCCAGCCCGAGCAGCCGACGATCCGGCGGCTGCCGCCGAGCAGCTCGCCGATCGCTACGGGCTGGTCAAGATCACCGGCCGCGTCTGGGGTTTGCCCGTCGAGCAGCAACTCCGCAGCCGGCTCAAGCGGCTTCCCGAGTTGCGGGAGCGGATCGTCACCGCGCAGAAGGAGCTCGACGAGCGGATCGCGCAGAACGATGCAGCCTGGAAAGCGGCCGAGCTGGCAATTGCCGCGCTCAACCAGCGGCTTGCGCAGCTTTCGACAACCCATCCGCAGCGAGGTGTGCTGCTTCAAGAGCGGGCCAAGTGGTCCGCCAACGCGGTCCCTCCGGCGGAACTTGCCGGCCGCGATATCGTCCGCGGTCGGCTTGCCCGGCTGGGTCAGGACCGCGCAACGCTCGCCATCGACCTGGTCTGGATTCGCAGCACGGCCGGCACGATCGCCGATCGCTACCGCGAGCTGGCGAGCGACCATGACCTGACTCGCCTCATCCAAGAGACCGGCGATAAGTGCCGGCTGGGTCCGGCGCGGAACTACCAGGCCGAGGTCCGCAAGCTCGAGGACTACGTCAAGCTGGCGTTCGCTCCGCACGCGCCGATCTATTTTCAAAGCGGACGCGTGCGAGTAACGGCAGTCGTGAATGATGCCGCCTGCGTCACGTTTTCCTGGTCTGACGCGAGCGACGCGGTGACGTTTCTACCGGCCAGCGTTGTGCATTCCGCCGGCATCGCAGTACCCGTCGATGCGCGCCGGGAAACGCTGCAGATCGACGGGCGAACGATCGAGGTCCGCGAGGTGTTTTTGAGCAGTCTGCGGCTGGGAGGCTGCCGCGTCAGGTCGGTCGCCGCGTTTGTGCTCCCTCCGGAAGCGGAAGACCTCGGCGCGCAACTGACTTCGCTGGCCCTGTCCCCCTGGCGAGTGCGAATCGAGCGCCAGCGGCTAAGGCTGGCGTTATCGAATGACCAATGATCGAGCACCGCTCGGTCATTTCCACAGCACGCACCTGGCAGTCTGCTCGGCGATCCACGGCGAATGCATGTACGGATGATAGTTGTGCGTGCTGCCGACGAGGTTGGAGACCTCCCATTCTTCCCAGCGGTTTTGCAGCTCCGCGGGTAGTTGCCCCCGGCCGGTGAAACCCGCGAAGCCAAGCGCCGGCGGATTGCCGCATTTTTCCAGTCGCTCGTACCGCCACAGCGACTCGTCGCAGCGGTTGGTGGTGCTCAGCCACTTATCGGCCAGCGGCAGTGCCTTGCCGTGGCGGCTGTGCGGCAGCAGCCAGTCGTTGTGCGCCGCCGGGGCCCAGAGCGCGACGCGAAACTGCGGCCGCTGGCGACGGGGGAGTGTGTGGCCGTCGAGATTGCCGCCGCCCAGCATTTGCAGCGCGCCGCCGGTGATCCGGGCGCCGTAGCTGAAAGCGACGAAGCCGACGCGATAGTCCTCGCGGTCGCTGCGGTCACGCTTCGGCGCGGAAGCAGCGAACGTCGCGAAATCAGAGTTTTCCTCCGCTGGCGCCTCAGGCTTGTGGATCCCGTCCAGGAAGCGGGCCAGCATGACCGCCTCGTCGTCCGAGCGCCACGCCTTGCTGCGAACGTCCTTGATCGGCCCGCAGATCTTCGTGCTGGGCCACGACCAGATTACGAACCGCACTGGTTTTTCATCCGCATGACTGGCGACAATCTGCTGATACACGGCCAATCCGCCGCTGGCTCCCTCGTCGTCGCCGACGCGATTGCCGTGGATGTAAATCACGGTGTGCGGGAGTTCTTCGTTCTGGTCGAGAAACTCCTGCTGGTCGCTGGCCTGCCACTGGGCGGCATTCCACCGCCAGAGTGCCGGCCCGCTGCTCCCATTCACGCACCCTAGGTGCCTCGTGCTGGCCAGCCAGACCCGGTCTTGGGCGCGCATGCCGCAGGCCGCGGTTGCGTTGGCATCCCCTTCGCCGCCGGCCAGCGGCAGCGCCAGCACAATGGCGCAGAGAAACGCCGGCGCGGCCAGGCCTTGCCGGATGCGGGCGTTGCGCGCCTGGTTCGGGTTGTAGGCAGCGTTCATGACAAAACGCCCGTGCGAAACATGATGTAAGTGCCGGTTGTACTAGCGCAGGCTGCGAGCCGGTGACGGCTCGGTGTAGCAGATATTCGACGCTTTCCGGCGCGGATTCTCAAGCGGTGGTGAAAAAAAGCGACGGTTGCGTTTGCACAACGGCGGGTGTGGGGTAGAGTTTCGCAGCCCACCACCAGGAAGGGAGCCAAAGGAGAACAGTCATGAGGAAGATGTTTGCCATCACGGTTGTAACGCTTGTGGCGCTGGCGTTTTCCGGTTGCCGTTGCAACCGGCCATTTGCCAACTGGTTCAACCGCGGGGACCGCTGCGACGTCGATCCCTGCGCGACCGGCATCTTGCCGCGCGCCACGGTCAGCTACCCGGCCACGATTCCGCCGGGAGCGGAGATTTTGCCGGTGCCGAGTAATTAACGCTGTCGGTAGCCGAAGTCGCCAGACTTAGGGGACAGCATTCGAAGCCCGATTTCTGGCGAATTCGCCTATGTCCGCACGATATCTTTGTCCGCTCGGCATCGTCCCCTGATGCCGGGTGGAACGCTCCGCCGCGAGAAGTGCCTCCTTCACGCTTTGGCGTGCCTTCTCGCGGTGGATGCGCGGACTTTCTAGTGCAGAATGCGGAGTGGCGGCAACGAAGCCGTTACTCGACGTAGAGAAACTCGCTGCTGTTGAGCAGCGCCCAGCAAAGTTCTTTTAGCGACTGCGACTCGACGAGTTGCTGCGCTGCCGCGGATTCTTCCGCGGTCGGCTCGCGCGCCAGGGCGATGGCATACGCGCGCTGAACCTGTGCGGCGGCGTTGGCGCCGGCTTCGGCCACGACCCGTGCGGCCATCTTCTCCGCCTGTCGCTGGACGAACGAATCGTTCATCAGGGCCAGGGCTTGCAGCGGCGTGATCGTTTCCTGACGCTGGGGGGCGGACAGTGACGGGGCGGGACAGTCGAGCACGGTCAAGAGCGGGCTTTTGCCGGTGGTCACACAGGCCCGATACACGGTGCGGCGGTTGTATTGCGGCTCGCCGCTGTCGAACAGATGATAGAAGTGCGTATTAAAAACAGTCACCGTGAACGGCCTATAGCTCGGGCCCCCCATCTGCGTGTTCAATTCGCCGCTGGCGGCCAGCATGGCGTCGCGGATGATCTCGGCCTCCAGTCGCCGCGGGGCATAGCGCCACAGCAGGCGGTTGTCGGCATCGATCGATTGCGAATTGGGGATTGCGGATTGCGGATTGCCGGCGGGCGCCGATGCCGCTGATTGCTGACTTCTGACCTCTGACCTCTGACCACCCGTTCCTGAACCCTGAACCCTGAACCCTGAACCCTGCCGATACGTCGCGCTGGCAACCATCCGCCGCTGCAAGCGCTTCAGCGTCCAGCCGCCGCGGACGAGCTCGTGGGCCAGCCAATCCAGCAGCTCCGGATGCGAAGGCCGGCCGCCGCTGAAGCCGAAGTCGCTCGGCGTCTCAACCAGGCCGCGGCCAAAGTGATATTGCCACAGCCGGTTGACGATCACCCGCGGCGTGAGCGGATTCTTGGCATCGGTCACCCAGCGGGCGAAGGCCAGCCGCCGCTGGCCTTCGGGCGATTTGGCGTCCAGGGACAAGTCCCCCGGCAACACGTGCGTGGCGCTGAGTGCCGCCGGAATCACCGCCGGTCCCGGCTTGTGAATGTCGCCCCGCAGGAGCACCAGCGTCTGGGGCGGCTGCTTCCGCAGGCCGGCGAAGACCTGCGGCAATGCGTGGCGCTTGATTTCAGCTTCCGTATCCTTCAGCTTCTGCCGCACGGCCTCTTGCTGGCGACGCAGCACGGCGGCCTTTCCAGTCTCGCGCATGGCTGCCGGGGCGATATCGCGCAATCGCCCCCCCACGATTTCGTCCAGGCGCCATAGTGCCAGCGTGTGCTCATCGGCCTCCGGCGGTTTGTCCGGGGCGGCGCTGAACGTCCGAATCACGCTGCTGATGCGGACTTCGTCCACGAGCCCGTCGCAGCCAAATTGCCCGGGAATCGCGCCGATCACCAGGGACGCCGTCCGTCCGTCGCTTTCCTTGCGCTGCACGTCGGCCGCCTTGACGATCCGGCCGTCAATGAACAGCTCGACCCGGCTGCCGTCGAAGGTCATCCCCACGTGATGCCATGCCCCGTCCACAATGTCCACATCGGAACAAATCTGCGCTGGCGAAAAGCCTGGCACCGAGGCGCAGAATTTACCCGTGCCGGCATCGGTGTAGATTTCCCAGTGGTCGAGCACCCCTTTGGGTTTGCAGGCGATCAGGACGTTGTAACTGGTGCGGCTGAGCAGTTTGGTCCAGCACTCGATGGTGAGCGGCGGCTTGGCATACGCGTCCTTCGCGGGGACGATCACGTGGCCGCTCTTGGCGTCCAGCGCCTGGCCGAACCGGCCTTCGCCGAGCTTCGCGTCCGCCGGCTCGGCGGCCGCATCGCCGAGGAACTTGGCGGACACTTCGGCGACCTCTTTCTTCAACTCGTCGGCTCTTTTACGGATCGGCAACAACTCCGCCTCATACGCCGCCACTTCGGCCGGCGTCATCCACGGCCGCTCGCCGCGTTTCTCCCCATTGCCGTAGTCAATGCCGTCGAAGACCGCCTTGAGCCGGTAGTAATCAGTCTGCGGGATCGGATCGAACTTGTGGTCGTGGCAGCGGGCGCAATTGACGGTCAGCCCCAGGAACGTCTGCGACACCGCGGCGAGAATCTCTTCCATCTGCTCCTCGTGGGCTCGCTTCATCTCGTTTTCGCTCTTGCCGACGTTCTGGATCTCGTCCCACGGCCCGGCGACGAGAAAGCCGGTGGCGGCAATGCCGTCCTTGGTGATCGGCTCGAGCACGTCGCCCGACAGTTGCTCCAAGGTGAACCGGTCGTACGGCTTGTCGGCATTCAGGCTCTGGATGACGTAATCGCGGTAGGGCCACGACGTATCGCGATAGCGGTCGTGCTCAAAGCCGTCGCTCTCGCCATAGCGGACGACGTCGAGCCAGTGCCGGCCCCACCGCTCGCCATAGTGCGGGGATGCCAGCAGCCGATCGACCAGCCGCTCATACGCATCCGGCGATTCGTCGGCCAGATGAACGGCGAGATCTTCCGGCTTCGGCGGCAGTCCGATCAGATCGAAATACGCGCGGCGGATGAGGGTGCGTTTGTCGGCCGGCGGCGAAGGAGCCAAGCCCATTTCGACCA
The DNA here is from genome assembly GCA_035512595.1 of Pirellulaceae bacterium. GTDB lineage: Bacteria > Planctomycetota > Planctomycetia > Pirellulales > Pirellulaceae > DATKDU01. The sequence goes on along the minus strand of DATKDU010000108.1, from coordinate 48,373 downwards.
ACTTCTGCCGAATGAACACATCAATCGCATTTCCTGGCTCCTGGCTCCTGGCCCCTGGCTCCTGACTCCTGGCCCCTGGCTCCTGACCACCGTCCTGAACCCTGAACCCTGAACCCTGAACCCGTTGCAGCGACCACCAGTCCCAGCCGGCCCGCTTCTCCGTCGTGATCTCGAACGCGCTGAGCACGCGGTTCTGCGGCCACTTCGCACCGGCCTGGATCCACTGCGAGACGGCGGCGACTTCTACTTTCGTCAGCCGCCGGCCGTCGTTCTCCGGGGGCATCGAGCCGTCGCTGATTCGCTCGACGAGAAAGCTCTCAGCCGGTTTGCCGGGGACGATCGCTGCGCCGCTATCCCCCCCCCTCAGTGCCGCCGTGCCACTGGTCAGATCGAGCCCGGCTTTGGGGTCGCTCGAGTTATGGCAGGCGACGCAGTGGCGGATGACGACCGGGGCAAAGGTCTTCTCGAAGTCCGCCTCGGCGGCCGTCGCGACCGTGGCCATCATGAGCAAGCCCGACGCGCGAGCAAACGACGTGCTCGCTCGCTGCAACGATTGGACTACTTTCGACATGGAGATCGGGCGCTTCGCTGGCTGGGAAACTTGCAGGTCATGCGAGGTGAAAGACTAAGCTGCTCGTCCAGGGATCCATTATACGAAGGATCGCGCCGCCCCTCTACCGCGATCGAAAACGAACTGACGCGCATAGGTGCCGTCGCCGGCTGCCGCCAGGTCTGAAGGAAGGTAAGCGCTGGCCATCGGATCGACGAGCCTCCCTCCGACGAGCTCGGCTTGGCCTTCCACTCGGTACAGGTCGTCGAGAGTGGCTCTCTGCGAGCGGATGATCACCGACAGTTCTCCTTTCGGGGTGAGTGCGCCACTTCTACGAAGCGTATCTCGCTCCGAGTCGCACGGCAAGCAACATTGACCGGCGTTCCAGATACAAATCGGTCTTGGCCGCAACCGGTCCAAGCCAGTACGTTGAACAGCATGCTGAACGTAGGAGACCTTAAATGAACGGTGAAGACGTCACTTCGCCAACACGCCGAAAATGGCTGCGCCCGCACGCGTCGTCAGTAGTCGTAGCGATATTGATGTTACTTTAGCTAGGTATTGGGCACGGTCAGGAAGTAGATGACGATGAACATCGCCAGCAGCATGAAAATCGCGACCACTCCGAGCAGTAGATAGACCGGCTTTTGCTTGCGTCTCATCCCGCCGATTCTACCTAACTGTACCACCACCCCCAATTTGGCCCGTTGTCAGTCCGCCAAGGTCGGACGTATCATACCGAATTGCTCCTTCCTCCAGGTCAGTGGTCTCCAAAATGCCTCGCAAAGGTTCCGCATTCGCCGGCCTCTCCGTCGCCATCGTCACGCCCTTTCGAAATGGCGAGGTCGATTACGAGCGGCTCAAGGAGCAGGTCGAGTTCCAGATTGCCGCCGGCACGACCTGCCTCTGTCCCGTCGGCACCACAGGCGAATCGCCGACGCTGACGCACGAGGAGCACGAGCGGGTGATCTCCGCCGTCATTGAAGACGCCCGCGGACGCTGCAAGGTCATGCCCGGCACTGGCTCCAACAGCACGGCCGAGGCCCTGCGGCTGACCAGGTGGGCCGCCAAGGAAGGGGCCGACGCGGCACTCATGGTCGCCCCCTACTACAACAAGCCAATGCAGGAGGGCTTCTACCAGCACTACAAAGCGATTGCCGAGCAGGTCGGCATTCCGATCTGCGTCTACAACATTCCCGGCCGCACGGGCAAGAACATCGAGCCCGAGACGATCGCCCGGATGGCCGAATTGCCGAACGTCACGATGGTCAAGGAAGCGACCGGCCAGCTCGACCAGGCGTCGCAGATTCTGGCGACGACCGACCTGACCGTTCTCTCCGGCGACGACAGCCTGACGCTCCCCATCATGTCGGTCGGCGGGGAAGGGGTGATTTCCGTCGTCGGCAACGTCGTCCCCAAGGACATGATCGCCCTGGTCAAGACGTTCGATGCCGGCAATCATGCCGAGTCGCTCCGCTGGCATCAGAAGCTCTTCAACCTCGGCCGCGAGCTATTAGGGCTGGCGACCAACCCGATCCCGATCAAAGCCGCCATGAAGATGCTCGGCCGCGACAGCGGAGAGCTGCGACTGCCGATGACCCCGCTGGATGCGGCCAGCGAGGCCAAGCTGCACAAGACGCTCGTGGCGTATGGGCTAATGTAGTCCACTCGCTCCGCGAGTGGACATTCGCCGGGGCGAAGCCCGCGGCAGTCGCCAGGCACAGCGAAGGGGTCGGGGGTCGATTTCGGCCAGCCCGCTTTTGCGAATGGACGGTCGTCGGCCGAAATCGACTCCCGACCCCGTTGACCGGGAGCACCGCTCGATGTCCGCCGCCAACCTGCCGCTTGCCGAGCTGATCGCCGCCCTCGCGCGCGCCGACGCGTATCCCGAGCCGACTAGCCGCGTCGAGACGATCCAGACGCACATCTCGGTCGTGTTTCTGACCGACCGCTTTGCTTACAAGTTGAAGAAGCCGGTGCGGTTTGACTTTCTCGACTTCAGCACGCGCGAGCTGCGCGAGGCCGCTTGCCGGGAGGAACTGCGACTCAACCGACGGCTGGCGGGGGACGTTTATCTGGACGTGGTGCCAGTCGCGCGCGAGGCAGACGGGCGACTTGCGATCGGCGGCGCAGGAGAGACCGTCGATTGGCTGGTGAAGATGCGGCGGCTCGATGAATCGCAGACGCTGCTTTCCGCCGTAGAACGGAATTCATTCCGTTCCGGAAACGGAATGAATTCCGTTCTACTAGAGCGACTCGCTCAACTGTTGGCGGAATTCTATCGCCATCAACCCCCGCAGACAAATTCACCCGACTCCTATCGCGCCGAAGTCGAATCCCACGTCCGCGGCAATCTGGCCGAGCTGGTCCGCCCCGAGCATCAGCTTGATGTGCATCAAGTCAAGCGCATCCACAACGCCCAACTCGAGCAGCTCCTGCTGCGGCCGGCCCTGTTCGACGCCCGCGTGAATGCCGGCCGCGTGATTGACGGCCACGGCGACCTGCGGCCGGAGCATATCTACCTCACCGATCCGCCGGTGGTCATCGACTGCATCGAATTCAATGCCGAGTTCCGCCGGCTCGACGTGCTGGACGAGCTGTGCTTCCTGGAATCGGAATGTGCCGAGCTGGGGGACGAAAGCGTCGGCAAATCGGTCCGACGCCGCTGCCTGGAATTGCTCGGCGACGCGCCCCCCGAATCGCTCGCCGCATTCTACAAGTCGTACCGGGCCTGCGTCCGGGCCAAGGTCGCCGCGCTGCGGGCAAGACAACAGCAGGGGCCGGATCGCGAGGCGTCGCTGAAGCTGGCTCGCGACTACCTGCATCTGGCCGACCGTTTTGACCAGCGTCTCTCGCCGCCGCTGGTGATCCTCGTCCGCGGCGTCAGCGGCACCGGCAAATCGACGCTGGCCGCGGCACTAGCGCAGCTCTTTGCCGCCGAGCATTTGCAGACCGACGAACTGCGGGCCGAGATGGCTGCCGAAGGACAACTGCCGACCGGCTCGAGCGACGCCAAGTACAGCCAGGCCAGCCGCGAGCGAGTCTACGACGTGATGTTCGAGCGGGCCGGGCTGCTCCTGGCCAATCGCAGCTCGATAATACTCGACGGCACGTTCCTGGCTGCCACTCGCCGCCAGCAGGCTCTTGAGCTGGCAACGCACTACGGGGCGATTTTCCAAGCCTTCCGCTGCATCTGCCCGGTGGACATTGCCGCGGGCCGCGTCTCCCGCCGCCGCGCCGCTGGCACGAGCTCGTCGGAAGCATTCCCCGAATTGATCGCCCGGCAGCGCGCTGCCGACGAGCCCGATCTGGCCGGACTGGCAAGTGTCGATGTCGATACGTCGCGGCCGGTGGAAGAACTCGTCCCTAGCTGCGCACAGGTGTTGCAAATGACCTGCGAAGCGGTGCGCGGCTCTTAGATTTGGACTGCGGCGACTTGTTGCCGCTTTGGGATTCTCGGACGGAGCGGTTCGGTCTACGAGCCGGAGTCTTCGCCGTTCCGAGACAAAGGTTGGTGGAGGTGCGGCGAGTTATGCACCAGCGGAACGAGAGCCGTACAACGCTCGAACGATGAAGACGAGCGAGCCCGTGAATCCAATCACCAGCCACGCGAGCAGGAACACACCACCTACGTCAAAATGGACTGGGTCGAGCTCAGGTGGGTACATCATTCGTTCGTATGCCTTTGCAATCCACGCGCCGCCGAAAAGGCCCACCATCCAAGACAAGAGACATCCGAGGAATCCGACGAGCCACTTGCGAACTTTTGCTTTCGGCTTGACCGATTCCACTTTGACCGGCAGCTCCCGCGGTGGCTTATACGGGTTTTCAGAAAGCAGGCTCATTGCACGATGAACGGGATGAATAGTCGGCTGGCTGCGATCATTCCAGCGGAAGCCATCAGGCGGAGCGCGTCAAGAACACCTGTGGGCTGAGCCGTGTTATGGACAGGTTGAAAAACCTGTCCTACCTAACGCCCTACGCCGCGCGCCGCACGGGCCACGATTCGACCCGTACTGGCTGAACCGGCTGCACGAAGCCGGCGATGTCCGGCCGGTACCGGTGCAAAAACGGCATCTCGCGGCATTGCCGCAGGATGTCCGTCACCAGCTCGCGCGGCCACTCGATGAGGTCGCGTGTTCGCCGCGGTTCGGCGAAAACGGCCGCGGCGCAGGCCTCCAGAAAATCGGCGGGGGCGTCGAGTTTGAGGAATTCGCACAGCCGCGTCATCTGCACGCGCGGACGGCCGATCACGTCCTCCAGGTGCACGGTCAAGACGTCACTCGGATACTCGCGGACGAGGCGCTCGTTGGTCGAGGCTTGCTCGAAATACTGCTGGGCAGCCGCCTCAAGCGACAGGTCTTGCCGACGGTGCAGCGTGGCGATGTTGTCCAGCGGATGCCGCACGACGTGGACCATTTTCACCGTCACGCCGACGGTTCGCCGCAGCCGGTCGAGAAGCCAGGGCCGCTGGCCAATGAGCCGCGTCGCGCCGCCGGCATGCTTGTCGCCGATGACCAGGATCTTCTCGAACTTCCCCTGCCACTGCCCTTCGACGCGGTAGTTGTAACCGGTCCACTCGCGGCCGGCCTGCTCGAAGGCCCGGTCCTGGGCGTAGAGCAGCCAGTTGAGCTGCGCGCCGGTGAAGTTGCGCTTGATGAAGTGCAACTCGTTGAGCTCGTGGGAAATGAGCGCGTGCCGGTGCGCGTTGAGCAGCGAGCCGACCAGCGAGCTGCCGCTGCGGCCGTGCCCGATGAACAGCACGTGGCACTGCACCTCGCGAAACAAGCGCAAATTGCACAGCCCCGGGGCAAGCGAACGCACGAATGTGTCCCAGGTCGGCGGGGGGCTCCCGTGAGGAACGCGATCAGATTCCATTTTGGGGCGCTCCTGGTGCTGGACCCTGCGCGGCGCTATTCGCTAGCAAGGGAGCGGTGAACGATCATCTGGCCCGAATACGTTTTTTTTCGGCCAGCCGAGCAGGCCTTCCTAACCGTTATCCTTCGTACAGGCGGAAAAAAGCGAAAAACGTCTCCCTGGCTAAGGATTTACCTGGGGTGAGTTGGTGTCGCGGTGGAGAGTGGGGCGGGGCGCTTCCGCGCAAGGCATTCGCGCGCTGATTAATAGCGATCCTTGCGCGGTATTTGAAGAGGGATTTTGAACAGCCCGACAATTCGTGGAAAGCTATGCAAGCTGCGCAGAACAGCGAACGGGCGGTTACGCGATCATTTCGCGGATTGGCTCCCGCTCCTCCAGGATGTACCGTGGCCGCCCTGTGTGATCGGGAAACGTCTGGGACGAGTCAATTCCCAAATGGGCATAGACCATGTGCAGGACGCTTTGCGGACCGTACGGCGCCTCGGTGACCACGCCCCCCTTGCTGTCCGTCGCGCCGATCACCTGACCCATCCGATAGCGGCCGCCGGCAAACAGCACGCTGCCGGCCCCCGGCCAGTGGTCGCGGCCGCCGTTGGCGTTGACCCGTGGCGTGCGGCCGAATTCCCCCATCGCCACGACCAGCACCCGCTGGTTCAGCCCGCGGTCGCAGAGGTCCGTCACCAGCGTCGCCACGGCCTGGTCGAAGGCGGGGCAGCGCTGTCGCATCCCGGCCGCCAGGTTCGCGTGGTCGTCCCAGTCAAACGTGCGGACCATGACGAACGGGACGTCCGCCTCCACCAGCCGCCGGGCGAGCAGCAGCCGCTGCCCAACGCCGCTGCGTCCGTAGGCGTCGCGGACCGACTCCTTCTCGCGCGACAGGTCGAATGCCGCCTGAGCGCGGCTGCCCAGGAGGAGGTCCACTGCTTGCTGGGCGAAGTGATCGATTGGCTCGGCAACCTGCTGCGGATCGGGAAACGATTGGGCGCGACGCAAAGAGGACAGCAGGTTGTGCCGCTGGGTCAGCCGGTCGGAGGTGAGTCCTTTGGCAGGCGCTAGATTGCTGAGGCTAAAGTCGGGCAGATTGGGATCGCCGTCCACGTTGAACGCGTCGTACTGCGCCCCGATGAAGCTGGCACTGCTGTAAGCCTGGGCTCGCGGCAGCGAGACGTATTTCGGAATGTCCGCCGAGCCGCCGGAGCGGCAGCGGGCGACGATCGAACCGACGCTCGGCATTTCGCCGCGGCGGGCGTTGGCGACGTTCCGCAGGAAATAACCGCTCTCCACCATGTGCAGGGCGATGTGGCTGGCCTCGCGATGCTGCATCGAGCGGACGATGCACAGCTTGTCCATGATCGCCGCCTGCCGCGGCATCAAATCGCACAGCCAGACTCCGGGGACGCTGCTGCGGATCGGTTGCTGCGGTCCGCGGTACTCGCTGGGGGCATCGGGCTTGGGGTCGTAGGTCTCGTGCTGTGCGGGGCCGCCGCCGAGCATGAGGAAGATGACGGCGGTGTGAGTTTCAGTACCAGCCTCTTTGGCCGAAGCACGCCAGGCGAGCAGTTGCGGCAGCGTCAGACCGCCGGCCAACGTGGTGAGCGATGTGAGAAACCGCCGGCGGTGGGGGAGATGGTTTGCCATAGTCTGATCCAATTGACGCGGACAATCCCAGCCACAGCACGGGCGGTGCTGCAAGCGGCCACCATCTCCCCATACGCACGATACGGGACGGCCGGGGCGCGTGTCAACAAAACATCGCGGGCTCAATCCGCCGGGCGAGCGGGCCGGAGCGGCCAGCCAACGCTTGCGATTTTCCCACGCCGGTGCCAAACTGTCCGCACTGGAGGCCTTGCCATGATCGTCACGCGCTTGCTGATTACGCTTTTGGGACTCGCCATGCTCTCGCTGCCATACCCGGCCGCCGGCTATGACCGCGGCGGCAAACATCCCAACCAGAGCCGCTCGGTCGTCATCGCCAAACACGGCATGGTCGCCACCAGCCATCCGCTGGCGGCACAGGTGGGGCTCGACATTCTCAAGGCCGGCGGCAATGCGGCCGACGCCGCGATTGCCGTCAATGCCATGCTCGGCGTCGTCGAGCCGATGAGCTGCGGCATTGGAGGCGACGTGTTCGTCATCTATTGGGACGCCAAGACACAGAAGCTGTACGGCCTCAATGGCTCGGGCCGCAGCCCTTACGCAATCAATCGGCAGGTGTTTAAGGACAAGGGGCTGACGCAGATTCCGCTGGAAGGGGCGCTCCCCTGGAGCGTGCCGGGCTGCGTTCACGGCTGGGGCGAGTTACGCGATCGCTTCGGCAAGCTGCCGCTGGCGCAGATTCTTCTGCCGGCAATCGAGACAGCCGAGGAAGGTTGTCCCGTGCCGGAGGTGATTGCCGGTTATTGGAAGGGAGCGGAGAAGAAGCTTCAGCAGTGGCCCGATTCGGCGGCGACGTTTTTGATCGACGGCCAGCGAGCGCCGCGGGAAGGGGAGGTGATGAAGAACCCGCGTTTGGCCGCGACCATGCGGTTGATCGGCGAGCAGGGGCCGGAAGCGTTCTACCAGGGGAAGATCGCGCAAACCATCGTCGCCTTCAGCGAGAAGAACGGCGGCTATTTTTCTTTGAAGGACTTTGCCGATCACACCAGCGAGTGGATCGAGCCGGTGAGCACGAATTACCGCGGGTACGACGTGTGGGAGCTGCCTCCGAACGGCCAGGGGATCGCGGCGCTGGAGATGCTCAACATCCTCGAGCAGTGGGACATCGCTTCGCTTGGACACAGCTCCGCGGAGCACATTCATCTGTTCATCGAGTCCAAGAAGTTGGCGTTTGCCGACCGGGCGAAGTTCTATGCCGACCCGGCGTTTGAGAAGCTGCCAGTGGCAGAGCTGATCTCCAAGGAGTACGGCAAGCGGCAGGCGAAACGGGTCGACATCACCCACGCGGCGGAGGACGTGCCGGCGGGTGATCCGAGATTTGCGCATGGCGATACGGTTTACCTGACGGTCGTGGACAAGGACCGCAACTGCTGCTCGTTCATCCAGAGCAACTTCCACGGCTTCGGGTCGATGGTCGTTCCCGGCGACGTCGGCTTTGCGATGCAGAACAGGGGGCAGCTTTTTGCCCTCGACGATACGCACCTCAACCGCCTGGAGCCGCATAAGCGGCCGTTTCATACGATCATCCCGGCGTTCATCACCAAGGACGGCAAACCGTACTGCTGCTTCGGAGTGATGGGAGGGGACATGCAGCCGCAGGGGCACGTGCAGATCGTGATGAACCTGATCGACTTTGGCATGAACGTGCAGGCGGCGGGCGACGCACCGCGCGTGATGCACACCGGCAGCGCCACGCCGACGGGATTGGCGGCCGAAGGAGTGGGCACAGTCTCGGTCGAAGCGGGCGTCAGCGATGAAGTGGTCGCTGCCTTGCAAGCCAAAGGTCACAAGGTCATTCGCGCCCGCGGCTACGGCGGCTACCAGGGGATTCTCATCGATTGGGAGAACGGCGTTCTGCACGGCGGCACCGAAGCACGGAAAGACGGGGCGGCGGTGGGGTATTGATGTCCTTAGCCGGCGGCTAACAGCCGCCGGGGCGAAGCCGAGAGTTATAGGGAAATGGGACACAGATTCAACCGATCGGCACAGATTGTTCCCAAACTCTTATCTGTGCAAATCCTTTCCATCTGCGTCCCTTGGTCTTGGGAAACTCCGAGCCCTTGCCCGGCATCGAACAATAGAACGTATTGAGATTGATTCCCGTCTGCCGGAGTTACCGACTTTGTTCCCTCACGACCCCAAATACCAATCCGGCCCGCCGCCAGTGCCGACCGAGGCACCGCCGGACGCGATCATCAGCCCCGACACGCGGCGGGCCAATCGCATTCCGCCGGGACAGTCGCGGACGCCGAAGTGGCCGGTGCTCGATGCGTTTGGCACGCCGCAGGTCGATCTGGCGAAATGGAAGCTGGAGATTTTTGGCCTCGTGGAGAAGCCGCTTTCGTTCACACTGGATGAATTCAAGAAGCTGCCGCGGGTCAAGGTCTTTTCCGACTTCCATTGCGTGACGAAGTGGTCGCGGCTGGGGAATGTGTGGGAAGGGGTCTCGACCAAGGAGCTGCTCGGACGCGCCGGCATCAAGCCGCAGGCCCAATTCGTCATCTGCCACGGCTACGACAACGGCTGGACGACCAATCTGCCGCTGGCCGATTTTCTGGCGGACGACGCGCTGCTGGCCGATACGCACGACGGCCAGCCGATCGAGGCCGATCACGGCGGCCCGGTCCGCGGCCTGGTCCCCCAGCTTTATGCCTGGAAGAGCGCCAAGTGGATCCGCGGCATTGAGCTGATCGCCTTCGACCGCCCCGGCTACTGGGAGCGCGGCGGCTACCACATGCACGGCGATCCGTGGACGGAAGAGCGGTTCGGCGGCGCATAATTCGCGGTCAATGCCAATCGGCGCCGCAGCGAAAGCACTGCTTCGTGGCCACTCACTTGAGCAGGATCATGAACCCCGCTTGCTCGAAATGATGGTCGGATGTCAGTGCTTCGGTGACTGCGTGATCTTGCATGACGACAAACGACGTGCAATCGGTCAGCGACCATTCCTTGTCGCGACGGCTGCGATACAGACTGAGCCCGCGATCGAGCAGATCGCGTGTGGCCGGAATTATCGTCACCGATGAATCGATACGAAGTGCCATGATGAATGCTGCGACCTCGTCGCGTCGCGGCGTGGCGGAATACATGTTGGCGATTTCGAGTACGACAAAGTCGGTGACAAGCACAGGCCCGCTGATGCTACGGCTGAATGCCACTGCCTGCGCATGCCAAGCATCCCGCGGACTGAGGAGTGCGATGTAATAGGACGTGTCCGCGAAGATCGGCGTCATGGCGACTTCTTCGGCGTACCGTACAAGTAGTGATCATGATTGATCGACGCATCCGGCGGCAAACCATCGAGCTTCCCAATAAAGGGCTTCAGCCTCTCGTAGAGCGTCGGAATCTCCCTTTCCTCACTTGCCTCGGCAGGCGTAACCGGCGGCGGCAAGAAACTCACTTCCACCTCGGCTCCTTCCGGAAGCGACTGCGGCTCGTCCAGCACGATCGTGCCGTTTTTGATGTGACCGCGAAGGACCATGATCGTTGCTCTCGGATGGGAGTGGTTGACGCAACTATTATAGGCCAGGACGAGAAAAAAAGCGTACCCCGAAGTTAATCGGCCGCTGATCGATTGGGCCGGTCGGCGAGGCGACCTCTTACGGCCACCTTCGTCCTGCCGAGGACCGGCCGACTACATTCTTGTCCTGCCGCGGAGCGGCGGGCTACATTGGGCGGCATGAACACATCCCCAAAAATCGCCCTCGTCACCGGCGCCGGCTCGGGCATCGGCCGGGCTGCCGCCCTCGCCTTGCTTCAAGAAGGGTATTCCGTTGTCCTGGCCGGACGGCGCGAGGAGGCGCTTCGCGAAACGGCCGCCAAGGCCGGCCCGGACGGCTCGCGGGCGCTCGTCGTGACGGCAGACGTCGCCGATCCCGATTCGGTGCGTGCCCTGTTTGAGAAGACAAAGCAATCCTTCGGCCGCCTCGACCTGCTCTTCAACAACGCCGGGATCAACGTGCCGGCAGTGCCGCTTGAGGATTTGACCGTTGAGCAGTGGCGGAGCGTCATCGACGTGAATTTGACCGGCGCGTTTCTCTGCACGCAGGAAGCGTTCCGGCTGATGAAGCAACAGCAGCCGCGCGGCGGGCGAATCATCAACAACGGCTCGATCTCCGCTCACGCGCCGCGGCCTAATTCCGCTCCCTACACGGCCAGCAAGCACGCCATCACCGGCCTGACGAAATCGACCGCCCTCGACGGACGAAAGTACGACATCGCCTGCGGACAGATCGACGTCGGCAATGCCGAGACGGAGATGGCGGCGCGGCAGAAAGCGGGCGTGATGCAGGCCCACGGCCAAATCGCCGCGGAGCCGATGATGGACGTCCAGCATGTGGCCCATGCGGTCGTCCACATGGCCAGCCTGCCCCTTGACGCCAACATTCTCTTTCTCACGGTGATGGCCACAAAAATGCCGCTGGTGGGACGCGGGTAAACGCTTCGACGTTGACCTGCGATGGGTTCGGGACGATGCTGGGCATCATCGCTCGGCCATCCGCGCCGCGAGCATGCATTCCAAAAGGACAGATCATGGCACTGGAAAGAATCAAATCCCTTGGAAACATCGATCCGGCCGGACAGGCATTCTCACTGTGGGGTGAGTTCAAGGCGTTCGCCTTCAAGGGAAACGTCATCGACATGGCGGTCGGGGTGATCATCGGCACCGCCTTCGGGGCCATTGTGAAGTCGCTCGTCGATCACATCATTATGCCGCTGGTGAGCATCATCATGCCGGCGGAGAAAGGCTACACGGAGTTCAAGCCGGAATTCTTGGGAAAGGAAATTCCTGTCGGCGAGTTCCTCGGCAATGTAGTCAACTTCCTGATCGTGGCCTTGGTGCTGTTTATCTTCATCGTCAAGTTCCTGGGCTGGATCACCAGGAACAAGAAGCAGGAAGCAATCGCGCCGCCGCCACCAACCAAGGACCAGGAACTGCTCATGGAGATCCGCGACCTGCTCAAGAGCCAGTCGCAGCCACCCCCTGCTCAACCCGCGCGCGACTGATGGGCGTTTTCTTCGTGCTGGCGCGCGTTGACTGCCGCCAGGACTGTCGGGTAAAGATCGGGGAGGCAGGTGATCAGCAGTTGGAGTTCGCCGAGCACCTCCCGCTGAACGATTGGGGGACAGCGGAGCAACTCGTCCGTAATGCTGGCGGCCCGCTCGTCGGGGGTGGGCCCCTCGGCGTCATAGGCTTTCAGGAGGTTATGTACCTGAAGCCAGAATTCATTCGGCGTTTGCATATGCCACCCGTGGAAGTGATTGGCCAGGACCACGGCGGCGGGGGGAGGCCAGAATCATCGCGCGCCAGCGGCAAAATGCAAGGGCACAAACAAGTGGTGGAGCCGTCCTCCTCGGCCCGCCTTGACCGGTCTGCCTGATGGACCAACAATCGAAGTTTCCCTTTGCCGCACGCCAATCTCCTCATGGCATCCTCACCAACTGCCGCAACTGCCGCGACAAGCGTCCCCGATGCGGCCGGCCGGTATGGTCCGTTCGGTGGCCGGTACGTCCCCGAGACCCTCACCCGGGCGCTCGATGAACTGACGGTCGAGTACGACAAGGCCCGCCACGACCCGTCGTTCCAGGCCGAATTCGACGACCTCTTGGCCAACTTCGTTGGCCGGCCGTCGCCCTTTTATTTCGCTCGGCGATTGACGGAGATGTGCGGCGGGGCGCAGGTCTGGCTCAAGCGCGAGGACGTCAATCACACCGGGGCGCACAAGATCAACAACACGCTCGGCCAGACGCTGCTCACTTTGCGGATGGGAAAAAAGCGGGTGATTGCCGAGACAGGCGCCGGGCAGCATGGCGTCGCCACCGCCACTGCCTGCGCCCACTTCGGATTGCCGTGCGTCGTTTACATGGGAGAAGAGGATGTCCGCCGGCAAGCGCCAAACGTCTTCAGCATGAAGCTGCTCGGTGCTGAAGTGCGCCCCGTTTCCAGCGGGTCGCGAACCTTGCGCGATGCGATCAACGAGGCGATGCGCGACTGGATGGCAAGCGTCGAGACGACCCACTACATCATCGGCTCGGTCGTTGGGCCGCACCCCTTTCCGCTGATCGTCCGGGATTTTCAGTCGGTCATTGGCCGCGAGGCTCGCGAGCAATCGCTGAAGCGCATCGGCCGCCTCCCTGATGCCGTCGTCGCCTGCGTCGGCGGCGGCAGCAACGCGGCCGGCATCTTCTACCCGTTCATTGGCGATACGGGGGTGCGGCTGATCGGCGTCGAAGCGGGGGGCCGCAGTCCACGCCCCGGCGATCACGCCTCGCCCCTCTCCTACGGCACTCCCGGAATCTTGCACGGCAGCTTCAGCTACGTGATGCAGGATGAGGATGGCCAGACGAGCGACGTGCATTCCGTTTCCGCCGGACTCGACTATCCGGGAGTCGGACCAGAGCATAGCTACTGGAAGGACACCGGCCGCGTCGAATACACGGCCTGCGAAGATGCCGACGCCCTGGCGGCCTTCGACACGCTGGCTCGCATGGAAGGAATCCTGCCGGCACTGGAAAGCGCGCACGCCATCGCTCACGCGATCAAGGTCGCCAGGGAGATGAAGCCGGACCAGGTCCTCGTCGTCTGTCTCTCCGGCCGCGGCGACAAGGACGCAGCCGAAGTGGCGCGACTGAAAGAAACACAAGCCCGACGCGCAAGCGAGGGAAAGCCGTAGTAGCACAGTCATCGTTGTCCCTCGCTTGCGCGTCGGGCTTGTAGAGCGTAGTTTCATCGCATGTCCCAAATCGACGACCTCTTCCGCCGACTCAAAGCTGAAAAACGAAAGGCCTTCATGCCCTTCGTCACGGCCGGCGATCCCGACCTCGAATTCACCGCAGAAGTTTTACAAGAACTCGACAAAGCCGGCTGCTCCCTCTGCGAAGTCGGCATTCCTTACAGCGACCCGATTGCCGACGGGCCGGTGATCCAGGCGTCCTACACGCGGGCCTTGGGCAAAAAGGTCAAACTGCGGCAAATCTTCGACTTGCTGGGCGGGCTCCAGACGACACTACGAATGCCGCGGGTCACGATGGTCAGCTACGCGATCATCTACCGGCACGGCCTCGCGCAGTATGTGGCCGATGCCCAGGCGGCAGGCGTCGCCGGCGCGATCGTTCCCGATCTGCTCGTCGAGGAAGCGGATAAGTTCGCCGCCATCTGCCGCCGGGCCGATTTCAGCCTGATCCAGCTCGTCACGCCGACGACTCCCCCCGAGCGGGCCGTGCGGATTGCGAGCTCCTCAACCGGCTTTCTGTACTACGTGTCCATCACCGGCATTACGGGGGAGCGGACGAAATTGCCGCCGGAGCTGCTGGAAAACGTCGCCTGGCTGCGGACGCAGACCGACCTGCCGATCTGCATCGGCTTCGGCGTCAGCCAGGCGGAGCACGTGAAGTTGCTGGCCCCTGTTGCCGACGGGCTGATCGTCGGCTCGGCAATTGTCCGGCGCGTGGCCGAGGCGGCCCACCGCCCGCGGGCGGAAGTGCTGCGTGAAGTTGGCGCGTATGTAACGAGCCTTATGTCGGCACTCGGCTGAATCGGCACATTCCGCGCCAGTCGAACTTGACTTTGCGAAAAAAGTGTGAGTAAAGTTGAGTGAGAAGGTTACAGTCGCACTAGCGGCTGCCGGAACATCCTGCGGGGCGTCCGCTCGCCAGAGTAGTCCGCTCCCTCCGCGAGCGGAAATGGGCACTCGCGGCGCGAGTGCCCTACCGTAGACGCCCCTGGATTCTCCGCCGCCGCGGATGCACCGGGAGCATGATTCATGACGAATTCCAATTCCGGCACTTTGGATCGCTTCTTCATCGGACTCTGCGAGCACGTGTTTCACACGCAGCTCGGCATACCGGACGAGCCGCTGGTCGATTACGTCAGCGACTTGATCGTCCGCTTTGTCCGCTTCGATCAGGTCCATCGCGTGCGGAACCTGTCCGGCCGCCCCGCCCACGAAGTGGCCGACATGATGAGCGAGGCCGAGCAGCGGATCGGCCTGGCCAAGCGGGACGTCCACCGGCACATCGGCGACGTGACGTTGTTCTGGACGGGGGTCTATCCCGAGGCATTGCCGCGGCTGCGCGACGTGGCCAAGAAGGATTTCCTGATCGACTACACGCAGCATGGGAAGCGGGCGTATTACATCGCCAGCAAGATCGAGACCGACCGGGAGGAAGACGCCCCGGCCGACGTGCTGGCGCGGATGAGCGTGAACTTCGAGATGTGCGCCTTCGCCCTCGGCGAGATCCGCCGCGAGTGGGAGCGCCGCGACGAGGACGGGCCCCGGCCGCTGATTATCAACTGACAAAAAGTAGCAGGCACACTCCGTGTGCCGTCAGGGATAACCACCGCGATACGCATCGCGGTACAATGCTGGTGTCATACCTCCTGGGAACCAATCCCGTGACCATCGCCGAACTGGAACAACGCGTCCATCAACTCGAACGCGAGATGGACGAGCTGCGGCGCATTGTGAAACCGGCCGACTCCAAGTGCGCGATGCTCTCGGGTTTTGGCATGTTCGCGAACGATCCTGATTTTGACGAAGTCGTGCGACTGGGTCGCGAGTATCGGCAGCAGGAGAATGACCGCGACAGGCTTTGATCGTTCTCGACTTTGAACGTACAAATGCCATTAGCGGAGATTAGCGTGAATTAGCGTTCCCCAATTCTCCGCACGACGGCGTGTTCGATTCGCTCGGCCTCTACGCCGTTGACGCTCCTCGCCCTGTGCCGGTATTCTGGCCAGTCTCTCCAAACCGAAGCAAAACGACTATTTTCCCGTCCCAAGGCTCGCCCCCCATGCCTTCCACCGCAACCGCTGCCGATATGGAACAACTGGCCATCAATACCATCCGCACCCTCTCCATGGACGCGGTGCAGAAGGCCAACTGCGGCCACCCGGGAACGCCCATGGCCCTGGCCCCGGTCGCCTACCAGATCTGGAACCACAACCTCCGCTTCGATCCGGCGTCCCCTCACTGGCCCTGCCGCGACCGGTTCGTCCTGTCGTGCGGCCATGCGTCGATGCTCCTCTACTCCGTGCTGCACCTGGCTGGCGTCAGGAAGATCGACAAGCAAGGGAAGCTGCACGATGAGCCGGCCATCTCCCTCGACAACATCAAAAACTTCCGCCAGCTCGGCAGTCCCTGCGCCGGCCACCCGGAATACGGCGACGCGGCCGGAATCGAAACCACCACCGGCCCGCTCGGCCAGGGCTGCGGCAACAGCGTCGGCATGGCGATGGCCGCCAAGTGGCTTGCCGCCCGCTACAACCGGCCCGGCCACGAGCTGCTGGAAAACCGCGTCTACGTCCTGTGCAGCGACGGCGACCTGATGGAAGGAGTCGCTTGCGAAGCGGCGTCGCTGGCCGGCCATCTGGCGCTCAACAATCTGCTGTGGATCTACGACGACAACAACATCACGATTGAAGGTGAAACGGAACTCGCCTTCAGCGAGGATGTGGCTACCCGATTTGAAGGACTTGGCTGGAACGCCCTCCGGGTTGATGACGCCAATGACCTGGCCGCAATCCAAAACGCCATCGACGCCGCCCACCGCTGCACCGACAAGCCCACGATCGTCGTCCTGCGCAGCGTCATCGGCTACGGCTCCCCCAACAAGGCCAACACGCACGGCGCTCACGGCGCGCCGCTCGGCGAGTCGGAAGTGCAGCTCACCAAGCGGGCCTACGGCTGGCCGGAGGACGCCCAGTTCTTTGTCCCGCCCGAAGTATCCAGCCATTTTGCCGAGGGAGTCGGCCAGCGCGGCGCACAGGCCCGTCGCGACTGGGAAGCAAGGTTTGCCGCCTACGAGAAGGCCTATCCGAGCGAAGCCGCCGAGCTCAAAACCCTCTGGGCCGGCAAACTCCCCGCCGGCTGGGACAAGGACATCCCCGTCTTTCCCGCCGACGCCAAAGGACTGGCGACCCGCGTCTCCTCGGGCAAAGTCATCAACGGCATTGCCAAGAATTTCCCCTGGTTCATCGGCGGCTCGGCCGACCTGGCCCCCTCCACGATGACCCTGATGGATTTCCAGGACGCCGGCGACTTCTCCGGCCATAACTATGCCGGCCGCAACCTGCACTTCGGCATTCGCGAGCACGGCATGGGGGCGATCGTGAGCGGCCTGTCGCTGGCCGGCCTGCGGCCGTACGGAGCGACCTTCTTCGTCTTCACCGACTACATGCGGCCGTCGATGCGGCTGGCGTCGATCATGCACCGGCCCGTGATCTACGTCCTGACGCACGATTCCATCGGCCTGGGGGAAGACGGCCCGACGCACCAGCCAATCGAGCATCTGGCCGCTTGCCGTGCGATTCCGGGCCTCGACGTCGTCCGCCCCGGCGACGCCAACGAAGTGGCCGAGTGCTACCGGGCCGCCATCGCCCGCGGCAATCACCCCACCGCCCTGGTCCTCTCGCGGCAGAACGTGCCGACGCTCGACCGCACCAAGTTCGCCGCCGCTTCCGGCGCAGCCAAGGGCGCCTACGTCCTGGCTGAAGCCCCTGGCGGCAAACCGGCGGCCATCCTCATCGCCACCGGCAGCGAGCTGGACATCGCCATGAAGGCCTGGGAAAAGCTGACCAGCGATGGGGTTGCCGTGCGGCTGGTGTCGATGCCTTGCTGGGAATGGTTTGACGAGCAGGACCAGGCGTACCGGGACAGCGTCCTGCCGCCGGCCGTCACCGCGCGGATTGCCGTCGAAGCGGGCGTCAAGCAAGGCTGGGAAAAGTACCTCGGCGAGCGCGGCCGCTTCGTCGGCATGTCGTCGTTCGGCGCTAGCGCCCCCTCCGGCGCCCTCTACAAGCACTTCGGCATTACTCCGGAGCGGGTGGCGGAAGAAGTCCAGGCGGGGCTTCAAGACTCGTAGGTGGGACCAGCGAGCGGAGCACGTCGCCTTGACTTCCTGGCGCGATAGCGCCCGCTCTGCTAGCGCCCCGGCTTGGCCACGACGGAGGTTTTTTGACACGAAATGGGGGGTTCTGTCAAAAAACTCCCTCTCCGGAGGGGGTGAACTGTCATGGCCGCGAGCTCAATTGTCAAGGATCATCACGAACGGCACTGGTCCATCCGGGGGCAGCCTTTGCGCCGCTAGCCCAGCTTTCGCCCAGGCCGGCCAATGCGCACGACTGTCCACTATTATAGATGCGCGAGAGTGGACAATTATTTCATCGCTGTCAAAAAAATCGGCCGGTTCATGGTACTTCTGCAAGATCACGCTGCTCAATGCCGTCGGCCTCACGGCCGTCAGGTGCGTGGCCCTCGTCAATGCCAGCCCGGTATGGGTGATGACGACCCGCGGCCTTAGCCTGATCAGCTTGCTGTTTGCCATGCTGGCGATTTGGTATCGCCACGGGCAGAAGCGGGCATTGGGCAGGATACCAGCATGCCGGAGTGTTCTATGCCGTGTTGGTCTTCTACACGGTCGGCGGGCTGGGCCTCGCGCCGATTTGCACCGACGCCGATATTCCGTCGGGACGCTTGGCGATGCGGGCGTACGGCTGGTGCCGGAAGCGAGCCGTCGGCAGTATTTGGACTCCGAATTCCATAACGGCGTACGAGTGATGCAGTTCGAGCCAGCGACGGTCATCGTGCGAGGCAGGGCCATGCAGCGCGTGCGCCTGCAGCTTACACTCAACGACTCGCATATCGACCCCACGCAATTCCGCTACATCTTCCACCTCGGCATTCGTCATCTTGGCGGTCGGCATCTGGCTTTTCCGCACGCAGGGGACGGGGAATCCCCGCGAGACCCAAGGGCCGGCGACAGCTTAGAAAGGCCACGACGGAGAATCACGCACGGCGGCCAATCTGGCTACACGTTGGCTCCCCACCAAGGCGCTACCGTCTTCTGCACGTCATCGGTCGTCTTCTCGGGGAGCGGACCCTGGGACGGATCGATCTCCTGCGCGACGAGGTAGGCCTTGAGGCTGACGAGCAGTTGCCGCGCCCGCTCCAGCGCGTCGCGCTGGCGGCGGTCGCGAGCCCGCTGAGGGCGGATCTCCACGTGAACCAGCGTGCGCGATCGGGTCGTCGGCCCGGCCTGCGGATTGGGCGCCGACTGCTCCAGGCGGACTTCGATCACGAACGCCACCATCCGGTCGCTCTCGCGCTTGGTGAGCGGCAGATTATCTCCCTCGATGCGGATCGCCTGGTGATGATCTCCCAGCACGTCCACAGCCGCATGGTGATCGGAAATGAATCCTTTGAGCTTTTCGCTGGCCAGATTGAGTGGTACAGCGGTTGCCAGGCAGGTCGCCAGCAGCAGATCGCCGGGTGTGCTGGGTGCCGGCGGCGCAGGCGAGCGGAACCAGGAGAACCAGCCGCTCTTTGCCGGCGGCTTCGGTTCGCAGACGATTCCGGTGCCGAGCTGCACCACCAGGTTGCGGCCGTTTTCCTTGGCCTGATAGAGCGCCCGGTCCGCCCGGCGGAAGAATGTCTCGGGCGTGTCCCCTTGCTGCAATTCGGTGACGCCGAAGCTGGCGGTGATGGTCTGCGAGTTGATTGCCGGCTGCGGCGTTCGCTCCAGCTCCACGCGGATCCGGTCTGCGCGGTGCGTGGCCGTGGTGTTGTCGCAATCGGGGCAGAGCAGGACGAATTCTTCGCCGCCGTAGCGGACCACCAGATCCCCCGGACGGCAGTACGATTTGAGAAGCTGCGTGAAGGCGACGAGGACGTTGTCCCCCGCCTGATGCCCGAAGTTGTCGTTGATCCGCTTGAAGTGGTCGATGTCGCAGACGATCAGGCTGCAAGGGAGGTTTTTGGGAAGGTGCGAATGGACGGCGGCCTCTAGGGACTGGTCAAACTCGGCCCGATTGGCGGCCTGCGTCAGCGGATCGCGCGTGGCCTTTTCGTGCAGCGTCTTCAGCCGCTGCTCCATCGAGACCTGCGATGACGCGTCGCGCAACAGGAGCATCGCGCCGTGTACCGCCCCGCGGCTTCCGGTGACTGGGATCAAGTGTACGTCCACTTCGGCCCGCTGCCCGTTGCGGGAGGCGAGCGAGAAGCGTCGCAACATCGGATCGGCCGTCTGCACGCCTCGCGACACGGGATCGTCCTCGTCCGAGATCAGCTTTTGCCGCTCATCCCGCAGATTGACCAGGGAGGGGGACCACTGCTTGTGGCGGAGGCTGGCCTGCGACATCCCCGTCAGCAGCTCGGCGGCCCGGTTCCAGAGGACGATCCGCAAGGCCTCGTCCACGAAAATGACTGCGTCGTGCATGCTCTCCAGCAGCTTGCCATGAAACAGCCCCAGCACGCTCGACTCGGCCGAATCCGAGTTCGGCGATCCCAGCTTCCATAAATCGTTGACTGCGTCCGCCGACAGCTCGTGGAGCCACCGCCGCCCGACGATGGCGTGCAACCGCCCCTGATCGGCTGAGAGAAACGTGCAAAAGTCCTTGACCAAGGTCGGGTCGAACTGTGCACCGGCAAATTCGAACAGCTCCGCCATCGCCCGCTCGCGCGACATCGCCCGGCGGTACACCTGGTCGGTGGTCATCGCGTCAAACGCATCGACGATTGCCAGCATCCGCGCACCGAGCGGAATGCTGTCCCCCGCCAGCGTCTGCCCTGCGCGGCGACCGTCGTACCAGTCCCCGCCGTGCAAGACCGTGTCCAGGATGGCTGGCGAGGAGCAGCAGGTGCGGAGGATGTCCACCCCCATTTGCCGCTGGACATCGACCGTTTGCAGCTCCTCCGGGCTGAGTTCCCCCGGCTTGAGCAAGATTCGGTCAGGAATGCCGATCTTGCCGATGTCGTGCAGCAAGGCGGCGATTTCCACCTCGTCCCGCTGCACGGGCGGCAGGTCGAGCAGCACGGCCCACGACGAGCAGGCGACCGCCACGCGCAGCGAATGCGAAGCGGTTGGCGCGTGCTTGACCTTCAGGGCCGTAAACAGCGCGCTGGCGACTCCCAGGCGGACCTGCACCAGCTCGTTGGCGTCTTGCGAGGGTCCCTGGCCGTCGGGCAAAGTGTGCGGTTCGCGGGCGACTTGCTTGAGCAGGGCCGCAATCACATCCAGACGGGATTCCGTTGACGCGCTGGAGTCCGGCATTGTCGGCGGATGGGATTGCACCGGCTCCATGGGCAGCTCGACTGGGTTGCTTTTGTCCGATCAGCGCGGTAGGTGGGCGAACCGGATAGGGACAGCCCCGCAGGAACGGTTGGTACTGCAAACTTAGGTCGCTGACGAAGCAACGGCAAAGGCGAAATCTGCAGCCGGCAGGTGGAGAGCAGGCCGAGTTGATTTTGCGCAGTGTATTGCGGCGTGTAACGAATTTAGGGGCCGCCGGAAGTCCGACTGGCTTGAATTAGGGACGAATTGCTGCCCAGACGCCGCCACGGTCTGCCCGGGCCTGGGACCGAAATTGACGATTCCCGTTGGCACGTCGTAGAATCGAGGGTCCGCGGCGCCGCTTATGGTTGATCCACCCTACCCGATCTGGCGGCGCTGCTGGAAGAATTGAAGTCCGACCATGTATTACCTGCTCGCCAACACAGGACCAATGACTGGCTCTCGGTTTGACCTGACCGAGGACGAGTACCTGTTGGGACGCGACCCGCACGATTGCCAGATCCCCATTCGGGACGTGCCCGCCGTCAGCCGCAAGCACGCGCGGCTCGTGCGCCAGGGTAGTGATTACGCCATCGAGGACTTGGGGAGCCGCAACCACACGTTTCTCAATAGCGATGTGCAGTGGCTTCCGCCGCGGACGCTGCACAAGCTCGCGCCCGGCGATGTGATCAAAATCTGTGAGGTCAGCTTTACCTACCAGCACGAGCGTCCGGTTCCCCAGACCAGCTCCGGTGGAAAGACGGTGCCGATGCTCGAAGGGACGGGGGAGGGGGTCGGCGCCGAAATGTTCGAGGATGAGGCGACCCCCTTTGGTTCGACGATCCTCAAGTCAGTGCCGGTGGACATGAGCTCCAGCCGCGGGGCGGCGCTGGTGGCCAGCCCCGAGGTGAAGCTGGCGGCGATGATGGAGATCATGCAAAGCCTGGGCCGGGCGCTGTCGCTCGACGATGTCTTGCCGCAGGTGCTGGCGAGCCTGTTCAAGATTTTTCGGCAGGCCGATCGGGGCTTCATCGTGCTCCAGACGCCGGAAGGGCGGCTGGTGCCGCGGTGGGTGCGGCTGCGGCGCGACGATGCCGCCGACACGGTTCGCATCAGCCGCACGATCATCCGCAAGGTGATGGAGTCCAAGGAGGCGATCCTCTCCGCGGACGCCGCCAACGACGACCGCTTCGAGCTCAGCCAGTCGATTGCCGACTTTCGCATCCGCTCGATGATGTGCGCCCCGCTGCTGGACAGCGAGGGAAACGCCCTGGGCGCCCTGCAAATCGACACGCTCAACCAGCGGCAGCGGTTCCAGGCGGAAGACCTCGAGCTCCTGGTGACCACGGCCACGCAAGCGGCCAATGCGATCGAGAAAGCGCAACTGCACGAAGCGTTGCTCCGCCAGAAGGAAGTGCAGCGGGACATGCAGGTCGCCCGCGACGTGCAGCGCGGCTTCCTCCCCGATCGCACTCCCGACCTGGCGGGCTACGAATTCTACGACTACTACGAGCCGGCCGAGCAGGTCGGCGGCGATTATTTCGATTACCTCCCGCTGGCCGACGGCCGCCTGGCGGTCGTCGTTGCCGATGTGGTCGGTCATGGCGTGGCGGCGGCACTCCTCATGGCCAAGCTCTCGGCCGAGACGCGGAATGCTCTCTATACCGAACCGACGCCGGCCGATGCCGTCACCCATCTCAACGAACGCCTGGCGCATCTCAACATCCAGCGCTTCGTGACGCTCATCTGCGTCGTGCTCGACCCGAAATCGCACACGGCGGTCATCGTCAACGCCGGACACATGGCGCCGCTTTGGCGGCGCACCAGCGGCCTGGTCGAGCAGCCCGGCGAAGAGCTCGCCGGCATTCCGCTCGGCATCACCAGCGGGATCACCTACCATCAGACCGAGATCGGCCTGGCGCCGGGCGAGACGCTGACGCTGTACACCGATGGGATCAACGAGGCCACCGACCTGGCTGGCGCGTTCTACTCGATCGAGCGGCTGCGGCAGCACGTCGCGGAGAAGGGGGCCAACCCCGGCTTGCTCGGATCGTTCGTGATCGAGGACGTGCGCCAGTTCCTGGGCCGCGCTCCGCAGAACGACGACATGTGCCTCGTCTGCATCGGGCGGACGGAGTAAGCTGGGGCGCCTCAGACCTCTGATCCCTCTGCCTGACCCCTGTTCCCCTATCGCATGCCCAACCAGAGCCCGACCGATCCCTACCGGCCTCCGTCCCTCTTTGCAGGGTCCGTTGCCCCAGCGCACCCTCGTCGCCGGCCGGGATGGTTCGTCACCATTTGTGTGATTGCGATTGCGTTGGGGGGGACCGGATTTTTACATTCGCTCTACGCGATGGCAACACTGACGGTGGGCGATCCGCTGGACACGGTGATGCGCATGCAGTCATCGGAGCCGGGACCCGCCGAGTTGGACAATTTGGAGGAAAATCTCGAACAGGAACTGTCCGCCGTCGAAGACCGTTTTTTTCCCGCCCTCCTGCCGCTGGCACTGGCCCGGATGGCACTCACGGCGTGTCTGGTCGTCGGAGGAGTGGGATGCCTGGGAGGCAAACCAGCAGCGCGAAAGCTGCTGGTGGCGACGATGGCGGTCGCACTACTCTTCGAAGTTTGTGATTCGGTCGTTCAGGGCTTTGTCTTAGCGGAGGTTGCCGAACCGATGCGCAGATTCGGCCAAATGCTCGACGATCAGAACGCCACCGCGGCGAATGCACCCGAACTGGGCGAGATGGTCATGACGATCGTGCTGTGGGGAATGACGTGCATTTTTTTCATCTGTCAGGTGGCGAAGGGAGCGTTTTACCTCGGCGGCCTTCTCTACCTCCGCCGCTCCGCTCTCGATCCCCTGTTTGAACCGCCCGAGATGGCCCAGATCGTTGGCACCTGAACGAGATGCACTTTTCCAACCCCAGGCGGGATTGACCATGACCATGTCCGACTCGCGCATTGCCGTCTACACCGGCTCGTTCGATCCGATCACGCTGGGACACCTCAGCGTCATCCAGCGCAGCAGCCGACTGGTGGACCAGTTGGTCGTCGGCATTGGCATCAACCTGGAAAAGCCGCCGCTGTTTTCCCCGGAGGAGCGGGTGGAACTGGTCAAACGGGCGGTCCAGTCGCTGCCGAATGTGGAAGTCAAGTCGTTTGCCGGCCTGGCGGTGACCTTTGTGCGGGAATGCGGCGCGCGGGTCATGATCCGCGGCGTCCGCCCGCTCACCGACCTGGCGGTCGAGTTCACGATGACGATGGCCAACCGGCATCTCGACCCGGGCATCGAGACCGTCTTCCTCATGGCCGACGAAGAGTTCTCCCACGTCTCCAGCTCGCTGATCAAGCAGATCACGCCGCTGACGACCGACGAGATCCTCGCCCGCTTTGTGCCGCGGGAGATTATTCCGCTCCTCAGGAAGAAGATTGCGGAGCGGGAGCGGGGCTAGACGTCCATTCTCCCGATTGCTGCAAAATCCCCCTTGAGCGACCGGTAAAGCTGCTGGTAGATCGGAAAGCCGGCGTCGTAGACTTTCGACGCTTTCTTGATGAGGGGCGTCTTGCTGACGACGCGGATCGTGGCGGCACACGCTTCCTCGACGTTCTTGAATGCGCCCGCCCCGACAGCGGCCAATAGAGCCACCCCGTACGCCGGCCCCTGCTCGGCATTGATCGTCACCACGTCTTGGCCGAAGGCATCGGCCTGGATCTGCCGCCATAGCGGGTTCTTGCTGCCGCCGCCGCTGGCCCGGATTTGCTTCACGGGGACGCCCAGTTCGCGGATGATCGCCAGACTGTCGCGCATCGCGTACGCGACCCCTTCCATCACCGCGCGGGTTAAATGACCGCGGCCGTGCTTGAGGGTCAGGCCGATGAAACAGCCGCGGGCGTGCGGATCGGCGTGCGGCGTCCGCTCGCCGGCCAGATACGGCAAGAAGAACAGCCCCTCGCTTCCGGCGGGAACTTCCTCCGCCTCGGCCGTGAGCTGCTTGTAGCGCTGGTCCTTCCCCTTGCCGAGGCCGTCGCAGATTTTCTCAGTAAACCACTGGAGGGCCCCGCCGCCGGTCAGACTGACGCCCATCATGTGCCATTTGCCGTGGACCGCGTGGCAGAAGGTGTGCAGCCGGCCGGCTGGATCGATCTGCACCTCGTCGCTGTGGACGAACATGATGCCGCTGGTGCCAATCGACGTGGAGAGCGTGCCGCTGGTGACGACCCCGGTGCCAATGCCGTTGGCGGCGCAGTCTCCGGCGCCGCCGACTACCACGCAGTCGGTCGAGAGCCCCATCGCGGCAGCCGCTTCTTTGGTCAGCTTGCCCGTGACTTCTTCCGATTCGTAGCATTTGCCGAATAGGGATTCATCGAGCTGAAGTTTGGAGAGCAGCTCCTTGGACCAGTTGCGTTTGGCGACGTCGAGCAGCAGCATGCCGCTGGCGTCGCTGACGTCGGTGGCAAACTCGCCGGTCATCCGCCGGCGGACGTCGTCCTTGGGGAGCAGCACCTTGACGGTCTTCTCGAAATGCTTCGGCTCGTGATTGCGGAGCCAGAGGATTTTCGGCGCGGTAAAGCCCGTGAGTGCCGGGTTGGCGACCATCTTGATCAGCGCGTCGCGCCCGCCGGCCCGCTCTTCGATCTCGTTACACTCAGCCGCCGTCCGCTGGTCGTTCCAGAGGAGCGCCTTGCGGATCACCTTGTTCCGCTTGTCGAGAAAGACCGAGCCGTGCATCTGCCCCGACAGGCCGATCGCCTTCACGTCGGCCGCCTTGAGCCTGGCTTTCTTCACCACCTGCCGCACCGTGGCGACGGTCGCCTGCCACCAGTCCTCCGGGTCCTGCTCGCTCCACAGGGGCTTGGGGAAGTAGCACGGGTAATTCTCCGTCGCCTCAGCGAGGATTTTTCCCTTGTCGTTGATGACCAGCGTCTTGGTGCCGGACGTGCCGATGTCAATGCCGAGGTAGTAGCTCATAGGGCGGGATTGTACCTACGTAGGACAGGTTTGTAACCTGTCCAGAAGCGAACAGGACAGGGTGAGATGTGTCCTAAGGATCGGGAGTTAACGGGTCATGGATTCCATTTGTCCTCCAATTCGCAAGCTAAAGGTCGGGGATCGGGTTCGCCTCGTCCACTTTCCCCAGGAGTACATGCGACCGGGCGTAGGCCTTCATCGCGATACGCGGCAACTCTATAAGCTGCTCCTTGCCCGACGCCGCTCCTTGCGAGTTTGCGAAATCGACGCCTGGGGTGGGGCTTGGATCCGTTGCAAGTTCAGACAGAAAAACGGCCGCTGGGAGTATCACGGTCTGCTGATCAGCTACGAATCGGGATGGGTTCGTGTGAAGCGGCGTGCCGCCAGGCCGAAGGCGGGCCGCGGGCGTCGAACGTAGGACAGGTTTGTAACCTGTCCAAAAAAGGAACAGGACAGGTTGAAAACCTGTCATGAGTGCGTATGTCGCGGCTACAATTTCGCGATGCCACCGATCGAAACCAAAATCTTCGACAACTTCGCTGGAATCAGCCAAGTCTCCGGGTCGATGGGCCACTTTTCATGGTTTTTCCATGCGAGAGGGGTGTCTTGGCAGTTTCACCTGGTTGAGGATTCAGAACGGATGGCCACATGCGTGGATAGAAAAGATGAAGACTGGTGGGAAGAGGGAACGTGCAGCGGACCATTGTCAAACATTGAGGTAAGTGCAACGGTTCAACGTTGCCTCGAGAATTATTGGGAGTCTCGAGGAAAGCATGTCTATTACGCTCGGAATTCGATCTAGGGCAATGTCTCGCTGTTCAATTTGCGACGGCGCAACTTTGCCATCGACCTAGGACAGGTTGAAAACCTGTCCTACGTTCGCGGCAGCACCGTCTTCACCAAATCCTGGCTTCCCAGCGGCCTTGTCGCGACGAACGTCTCGCCAGCGTGAAAGCCGCTGGCGGCGCCGGTGAGGAGCGCCATCCCGCGAATGCGGTCGAAGACGTGCTCCTTCGCGGGAGGAAACTGTGAGGCGTAGCAGCGGACGGAGTCGAGTTTCTGCTCCAGCGTGTCCGAAATATCGACCGTGAACTGGCTGGGATAGCCGCCGAGCGTCTGCGGCTCGAAGGCCAGGCGGAAATAGAGCTGCGCTTGGATCGGATGGACCGGCAGTCCGTCAAAGTGCTCGTCCCACTTCGTCAGCCGCGAGTAGAAGACGGCCGCGTCGGTGATTTGCATCGCCTGCCAGTGATCGGGGGATGCCATCGGTGTCTTGTCCCCAAAGCCGATGACGATCTTGGGCCGATACTTGCGAAACTCCTTGGCCAGTGCCACGCGGCTTTCGAACGAATCGAACAGCCGTCGATTGGGCAGCTCCAGCGTCACGCGCATTTGTACGCCCAGCGTCTCGGCCGCTTTCTTGGCCTCCACCAGCCGCTGGTCGCGTCCCGTCGATCCGGGCGTCGGCTCACCGTCGGTCAAGTCGATGATGCCGATCTGGTAGCCCTGCTTCACAAGTTGGGCGAGCGTGCCGCCGCAGGCGATTTCGACATCGTCCGGGTGAGCGCCAACGGCAATGACGTCGAGTTGTTGATAGTCTTGTTGTGAACTCATGAATTGGTAGTGGCACAGTTTCGATTTTCGAGGCGCCTAGGGCATCACCACTTAGGCAAACTCCTCCCCCTTCCCCGGAAACGTCCCGTCGCGGACGTCGTCGCGATAGCGCGTCACGGCGTTCGTGATGATGCTCCTCAGGTCCGCGTACTGCCGCACGAACTTGGGGACGTAGCCGCTGGTCAGGCCGAGGAGATCGTGCAGCACGAGGACCTGGCCGTCGCAACTAGCGCCTGCGCCGATGCCGATCGTGGGAATGCTCAATTTGGACGTCAGCTCTGCCGCGATCGGCGAGGGAATGCACTCCAGCACGACGGCAAACGCGCCGGCATCTTGCGCCGCCTGGGCGTCTGCATTCAGCCGCGCGGCGTCGCGCTGGACTTTGTAGCCCCCCATCGCGTGGACGCTTTGCGGCCGCAGCCCCACGTGGGCCATGACGGGAATGCCCGCACTGACCAGGCCGGCGATCACGTCGGACTGATCGACGCCCCCTTCGAGCTTCACCGCCTGGCAGCGCGTCTCCTTGAGGATCCGGCCGGCATTTTCGATCGCCTTGTGAATGCCGAGGTGGTAGGTGGGGAACGGCATATCGACGATGACCAGGGCCTGCTGGACGGCCCGGCCGACGATCTCGGCGTGGTAGATCATCTCGTCGAGGGTCACCGGCAGGGTCGTCTCGTGCCCTTGCACGACCATCGACATGCTGTCGCCGACGAGGATCGCCTCGACACCGGCCGCATCGACGAGTGCCGCGGTGGGGTAGTCGTAGGCCGTGAGGATGCTGATCTTGCGACCTGCCCGCTTGAGGGCGGCGAACTCGGGGACCGTCATGCGGGACGGACGTTTGGACATGGGAGGACTCGTGGTGGTGGAAGGACATCCGTATTGTAGTGCAGAGCGCAGAGTGCAGAGTGAGTGGGAGGGGTCGAGAATCGCGTCGCCAGACCGCCGGTTGACGGTTGACACCGCCCTTCCGGCCGGAAAAACTGGGAGGCAATTCCAATCGGTTCTGGCGACCAAGTCGTTGCCTTCGAGGCCATGCTCGTCGGCCTGGCCCTTGTTATATTCCACTAGTCTTTGCAACCGCTGGCGCGACTTGCTCCGCCGGAAAACCGTCCGATGGCAACCGCAAAAAAACTCCTGAATTACGGCGAACCCGCCCCCTGGTTTGCCGCCCCCTGCACCACCAATCCAAACTTTCATTTCGATACGATCGCCGGGCGCTATGTCGTGCTCTGCTTCTTTGGCTCGGCCGCCGCCGAACCGGCGCGCACGATCCTCGCCGACATCCTCCGCCGGCGCGAGGTCTTCGACGACGAGCAGGTCTGCTTTTTCGGCGTCACAGCCGACCCCGACGACGAGAAACTCTCCAGGGTGCGAGAGTCGCTCCCCGGTGTCCGCTTCTTTTGGGACTTCGACGGCGCGGTCAGCCGCCTGTATGGCGCTGCTCCCAGCGATCCGCCTACAACCGATTTGAGTTTCTACCGCCGCGTGACGTATGTCCTGGACGAGCGGCTGCGGACGATTGCCGCAATTCCCTTTCAAGACGATCCCGCCTCGCACGCGTCGCGGCTGCTTGAACTCCTGGATAACCTGCCGCCGCTGGCGCCGCCGGCCAGGGCCTGCGTCCAGGCGCCCGTGCTGGTGGTGCCGCGGATCTTCGAGCCCGCGTTGTGCCGCCGGCTGATCGACTTCTACGACGAGCGCGGCGGCCGGGAATCGGGCTTCATGCGGGAGGTCGATGGCCGCACCGTCGAGGTCCACGACTACGGCCACAAGCGGCGGCGCGACCAGGAAATCACAGACGAGCCACTGCGCAACGAGGCCATGTTCCGCATCCACGACCGGCTGATTCCGGAAATCTACAAAGCGTTTCAGTTCCGCGTCACGCGCATCGAGCGGCATATGGTGGCCTGCTACGAGAGCGAAACCAGCGGCCACTTCCGCGCTCACCGGGACAACACGACCAAGGGAACGGCGCACCGCCGCTTCGCCGTTTCGCTGAATTTGAACACGGGGGAATACGAAGGGGGCTTATTACGGTTCCCGGAATTCAGCCGACACCTGTATCAGCCGCCGGCCGGCGGTGCGGTCGTCTTTTCGTGCTCGCTGCTACATGAAGCGACGCCCGTCACTGCCGGGAAGCGCTACGCCTATCTGCCGTTCCTGTATGACGACGCAGCCGCGAAGATCCGCGAGGCCAACCAGAAATTCGTGGGAGCGGCGGCGGGCCAATTCGCGTCGTAGCCATCCTGCGATCGCCGGCGCTAACATTGCAGAGGACGAATGCTATGGATCGTCGATTCGCCTCCTGGTTCCTGGTCCCTCTCGCGCTGGGAGTTGTCGCAACCGCCAATCGAATTGCCGCCGCGGACGATCGAGCCCAATCTCGTCCCCCCAACGTCATCCTGATTCTCGTCGATGATCTCGGCTGGACCGACCTGTCGTGCCAAGGGAGCACGTTCTACGAGACGCCGCACATCGATCGGCTCGCGAAGGAGGGGATGCGGTTCACGCACGGATACGCCGCCTGCACGGTCTGCTCGCCGACGCGGGCAGCCGTGCTGACCGGCAAATATCCGGCCCGGCTGCAGATCACCGACTGGATTGCCGGCCACCAGCGGCCGTTTGCGAAACTCAAGCCTCCCGACTGGACGCAATTCCTGCCGCACGAGGAGACGACGATTGCCGAGTTGCTCAAGGCGAAGGGCTACGCCACGTTTCACGTCGGCAAGTGGCACCTGGGCAGCGAAGCGTACTGGCCGACCACGCACGGCTTCGACGAGAACATCGGCGGCAATCATCGCGGCCAGCCGCCGTCGTATTTCTTCCCCTACGGGCGCGACGCCATCAAACTGCCTGGACTGGCGACGGGAGCCAACAACGAATACCTCACCGACCGGCTGACCGACGAATCTCTGCGGATCATTGACGCCAATAAGGATCGGCCGTTTTTCCTGTATCTGCCGCATTACACGGTCCACACGCCGCTGCAGGCCAAGGCGGACAAGATCGTCAAGTATCGGACCAAGACAAAGCCCGATCAGCCACAGCAGAATGCCACCTATGCCGCCATGATCGAGAGCCTCGACGAGAGCATCGGCCGGATCATGCAGAAGCTCGACGAGTTGCAACTGGCGGACAACACGCTCGTTATCTTCACCAGCGACAATGGCGGGCTGGTGCTCAATCAGGTGACCAGCAACGTGCCGCTGCGAGCCGGCAAAGGCTCGGCATACGAAGGGGGCGTGCGCGTGCCGCTGATCGTCCGTTATCCACCGCTGGTCAAGCCCGGCTCCATTTGCGAGGTGCCGGCAATGAGCATCGACCTCGCGCCGACAATTGCCGAGTTGGCAGGCGTCAACAATGTGCCCCCAATCGACGGCGTCAGCCTGGTGCCGGTGCTCGAGGAAGCGGCCGCGGCCCTGTCACGACCGACCCTCTACTGGCACTACCCGCATTACCATCCCGGTGGCGCAACTCCGTACGGCGCCATCCGCGACGGGCAGTGGCGGCTCATCGAATTCTTCGAGGATGGCAAGGTCGAGTTGTACAACCTGGCCGAAGACATTGGCGAGGCCAGCGACCTGGCCACGAAGAATCCCGAGAAACGCAGCGAACTGCTCGAAAAACTCCGCGCGTGGCGAAAGGAAGTCGCCGCGCAAATGCCGCTGACCAATCCCGCCCACGACCCATCCCGCGCGGCCGAACCCGCCGGCGGCAAGGGAAAGAACAAGAAGAAGTAGGGACCGCCGGGCAAAATCCGAAGCTCCAAACACGAAATCCGAAACAGACGCGAAATTCAAAATCGGAATGTCCCAAGCGATCAGACGTCGCCGTTTCGGTCATTCCGATTTACGACCTTCGGATTTGTTTCGGATTTCGAGATTCGGATTTCGGATTTCTGCGCCACCTACTCCCCCCTCCGCAAATCAATATCCGCGCTCGTCTTGCTCTCAATCACCCAGGCCTTCCACTTCTTCTGGTCGAAGCCAAAGTTGATCCCCGGGTGCATGCTGGTCAAGGCGTTTCGGGCTTCGTCGTTGGGGACCTTGCGGGTCACGATCTGCGGCTTGGGATTGCCAAAGTTGAAGTTCCCCAGCCCTCCGCCGCTGCCGTCGGTCGGCCCGCCGAAACCGGCGCCAATCTGCCCCGGAGTGCCGCCGGTGGTTACGGCATACTTGTGCGGAGTCACCAGGGCGTCGATCAGCGGCACGGTCGCCTCGACGTCCCCCAGAATGCCCAAGCAGCGGGCCGCCCGCCGCACGACCTTGTTGTCCTTGCTCTTGAGATCCTTGATGAACGAGTGCAGGGCGAGCGTCGAACCCTGCCGCCGCAGCTCCTCGAGCGCCTTGTCGCTCACTTCCTCATCCTTGTCCTTCATCGCCAGGTTGACCAGCGAGCTGGCCGTGTAATGCGGCGGCATTCGCGACAAGAGGTCGAGCGCCAAGAGACGCAGGCTCCGCGGCCGGCTGTCGTCCACCAGGAGTTCGACTAGCACCGGGGCCGCCGCCTCATCGCGAATAGCCTTGATGTTGTCGTATCCAGCCGGCGTTTTCTTGCCGCCGTCCTCGATCCAGCCGAGCCAGCGGCGCACGTCCACTCGCCATTTCAGCACCGCCTCCTGGCGCGCCTGCTCGCGCTTGAGGACTTCCACCTCTTGCGGCAGTCGCCACTGACTCTGGAAATAGACGAGGCCCCGTTTTTTCTCCCATTCGCCGGGGCGCATCCACTCGTCGTCGATCCGGGTGTGCCCGAGCATCCGCCGGGCATCTTCGTGGTCGGGATCGAGGCGAATCACCTCTTCCAGGTGGAACTTCCGCTGCACGCCGAGCCCCGCCTCCAGGCACCAGGCGGCCATATCGAAGTGCCCCTCCACCGTGTTGGCGATCGTGGGCAGCAAGTCTTGATACTCTTGCAGCAAGTCGTTCTTTCGGCCGTCGATCACCTGCTTGACCTGAGCCGCGCCGAACACGAGCTTCAAACCGCTGGAGGCAACGATCGACACCGGATCGGTCCTGGCCCGGTCGGGATTGGCGACTTTCCCTTCGATCCGGCCCCCTGTCTTGAGCACGACCACGTCTGCCGCAGCGGCATGAGGGAGGGCCAACGTCGTCAACGCGGCGGCGACGATGGCGAGCAAGAGCCGGCTAGTTGAGGTGTTCATCGTGGGCTCCTGCGGCCGAAAGTGCGAATCGTCATTCGCCCGGACCCCCTGAAGATCGTCCGGCGGCCGCTCCGGATTAGTATACCCCCCGGCAGGCACGTGCAGCAACGAAAGAATCGGCAGAATCGGTGCCTTTGGGCAGACAGGCCAGGGAAATGACCTATTCTTGGTCGTCACTTGCCTATGCTGGAGAATCGCCCGATGTGCTCGCCCCTGCTGCGTTCGCTTGCTCCATTCTTCTTGGTGCTCGTTTCGATGAGCCTTGCGTCGTGCAGCAGCGGCGACGGCGGACACGGGGGGCATTCCAGTAGTTCTGGCCACGGGAAAAAGTCGTCCAGTCATGGCAGCAAGCCGGCAGGTTACGGTACTGCCGGCAAGACCCACTCGACGCACACGCCAGCCGACGCGGCCGATTTGCTCGACCTGCTCGCCGTGGGGGGGAGTCAAGACCCGTCGCGGTTCGTCGAGGTGGAGATCGGCACGTTCCGCGTGACGCACAAGCTGGCCGATCAAGGGGAGCCGCTGGTCGTGAAGTTCCGCCTGTTCGGCATCGTCTCCGAGAACAAGGAAGGACTCCTGTACGAAGAGCTTCCCAAGTACGAGAAGCGGATTCGCGACGCAGTCATCTCGCTCGTGCAGAAGACCGAAGCCGAGCAACTGGCCGAGCCGGGACTGAAATGGCTCAAGGCGGAGCTGGTCGCCGCCATCAATCGCGTGGTGCAAGACCGGGCATTGTCTGGCATTGCTTTCAGCGATTTCTCGCTGGAAGGCGTGTAGCAGCCGCTGATTGGCACACGATTTGATCTTGCATCGGTGCGATCCCAGCCACCGATTCAGGACGGTCGCCAATGCTGGCCCTACTCAAAAAAACGTTCGACGAGTTCTCGCGCGACGAGTGCCCGCGGATGGCGGCGGCCATGGCGTACTATGCCGTCTTCTCGCTGCCGGCACTCTTGGTCATCGTCATTTCGATCACCGGCCTGATCGCGGGGCGGGATGCGACGGTGGAGAGCCTGACGAATTATTTCGAGGATGCGCTCGGCCGTGAGGGGGCCGCGCAGGTTGCCACCATGATCGAGCAAGCCAGCAAGCCGGGACGCGGGATCGTCGCCTCGGTGATCGGGGTTGTCGTGCTCCTCGCGGGCGCTACCGGCGTCATGATCGAGCTCCAGACGGCACTCAACCGGGCGTGGGGGGTCGCTCCCGATCCCCAGCAATCGATGTGGCAGTCGTTGGTCGTCAAGCGGCTGTTGTCGTTTGGAATGCTGCTGGGAATCGTCTTCCTGCTGCTGGCGTCCCTGGTGATCAGTTGGCTGCTGACCGAGTTTTCGAACCTCATCGAACGCTGGGCGCCGGGGCGGCTCTCAGGGGAAGTGCTGGCAGTGATTCACCTGGCGGTCTCCTTCGCGGTGATCACGCTGCTGTTCGCGGCACTCCTCAAATACGTCCCCGATGCGCAGGTCCACTGGCGGGACGTATGGGTAGGGGCGGCAGTGACCGCGGCCCTGTTCGTCCTGGGCAAGTTCGCCCTGGGCGTCTATCTGTCGTACTCCAACGTCACTTCGACCTATGGTGCTGCCGGCTCTCTGATCCTGATCCTGCTGTGGGTCTACTATTCGGCGTTGATTCTCTTCTTCGGGGCGGAATTCACCCAAGTCTGGGCCGACCGGAAGGGACACGTTGCGCCGCCAGAGCCGGGGGCGGTGGAAATGCCGCGGGTGGGTGAGGCGCGGCCAGCGTGAGTCGCTATTTCCGCGGCGGCACTTGAAGCTGGCCGCGAGGCACAAGCTGGTCCAGCCGCTGGCGGACGGACGCCGCGACCGTGGCAGGAGTTGCGTCGCTCTTCTCGGCCACTTCATAAACCAGGACGACGCCACCGTCCTTGCCCAAGGTCTAGCCGGAGCAGCCGGCGATCGGGACAAGTGCAAGAACCAAGAACAGGAACAGGAAGCGGAAAGCCATGTCACTCTCCCTTCGAGAGTTGCCCCTATCGCGCTACGTATGTTCCACCGCCAAAGCCGCGACCACTGGTCGCGGTTTTACAGCTAGCTCGCCAGCAGCTTCCTCACTACCGTCTGCAAGATGCCGCCGTTTTTGTAGTAGTCAAGTTCGACCGGCGTGTCGATCCGGACGTGCGCGGGAAATTCTTTCTTGAGGCCGTCCACGGAAACGGCGCGGACGGTGATCGTGCTGCGGGGGGCGAGCGAGTCGTCCAGGCCGAGGATTTCGAACGTTTCCTCGCCGGTCAGGCCAAGGGTCTTCCACGTCTGCCCTTCGGGGAATTGCAGCGGCAGGACCCCCATGTTCACAAGGTTACTGCGGTGGATCCGCTCGAAGCTGGTGGCGATGACGGCACGGACCCCCAGCAGCATCGTCCCCTTGGCGGCCCAGTCGCGCGACGAGCCGGTGCCGTATTCCGCGCCGGCGAGAATGATCGTCGGCACGTGCAGGGCCTTGTAGTCCATGGCCGCGTCGTAGATCGACATGATCTGACCCACCTCGGCGCGCTTGGGCAAACCGTCCGCCGGGTCGCTGCCCCCCCCTTCCGAAGCCATCTCCGCACCGGCACTGACGCCGCTGTGGTTGGCGATCGTGGAGCCTTGGCTGGCAACGTGGGACAGGTTTTCAACCTGTCCAGCTTTGGACAGGTTGGAAACCTGTCCTACTACCGCAGGTGCGCCAAGAAACTTCGTCACTCCCCCTTCGGTGCCGGGGGCGAGGAAGTTGCGGATGCGGATGTTGGCGAACGTGCCGCGGAGCATGACCCGGTCGTTGCCGCGGCGAGAGCCATAGCTGTTGAAGTCGGCCGGCTGGACGCCTTGCTCCATCAGGTACTTTCCCGCCGGGCTGTTTTTGGCGATGTTTCCCGCCGGCGAGATGTGGTCGGTCGTCACGCTGTCCCCCAGGACCGCCAGGCAGCGAGCGCCGCGGATCGGCTGGATCGGCTGCAAATCGACCGTTAGTCCAGACAAAAACGGCGGCTCCTGGATGTACGTGCTCTTGTCGTCCCACTGGTACAAGTCCCCTTCGGCCACCTGGATCTGGTTCCACATCGGGTTGCTCTCAAACGCCCCCGCATAGCGGCTGACGAACATCTGCGGCAGTACCGACGTCGTCACCGCCTGCTGCACCTCCTCCCGCGTCGGCCAGATGTCCCTCAAATAGACCGGGCCGCTCTTTCCCTGGCCGAGCGGTTCGCTGGTCAGGTCGATGTCGGTCGTGCCGGCAATCGCGTACGCCACCACTAGCGGCGGGCTGGCCAGAAAATTCGCCTTCACCAGCGGGTTGACGCGCCCTTCGAAGTTACGATTGCCGCTGATCACGGCGGAGGCAACGAGGTTCCCCTCGGTCACCGCCTGGGCGACCGGATCGGGGAGCGGGCCGCTATTGCCGATGCAGGTGGTGCAGCCATAGCCGACCGTCTGGAAGCCGAGCTGGTTGAGCGACTCGGTCAGCCCCGACTTGTCGAGGTAGTCGGTAACGACGCGCGAACCGGGCGCCAGGCTCGTCTTCACGTACGGCGGCACCGTCAGGCCTCGCTCCACCGCTTTTTTGGCGAGCAAGCCCGCGGCCAGCATGACCGACGGATTGCTCGTGTTCGTGCAGCTCGTGATGGCGGCGATGACGACCGCGCCGTGGGTGATCTCGGTTGAGCCATTCCCCCTCGCTTGCGCTTCGGGTTGGTACTTCACGGCCCCCTTTTTCGCGAGCGCCGCGTCGTCGAGGCCAAAGCCGCGTTCCGCAACCGGGGCGCGCAGCACCGTCTGCCAGGTCTGCTTCATGGCGGACAGGGCGACGCGATCCTGCGGCCGCTTCGGCCCGGCCAGCGACGGCTCGATCGTGGACAGATCGAGCGAAACGGTCTTGGTGAACGTCGCCGGCGGTGTCGCGTCGGTGCGAAACATCCCCTGCTCCTTGTAGTACCGCTCGACGAGAGCCACTTCGTCCTTGGTGCGGCCCGTGGCGGAAAGATACCGCAGCGTCTCGTCATCGACCGGGAAAAACCCGATCGTCGCCCCGTATTCCGGCGCCATGTTGGCGATCGTCGCCCGATCGGCCAGCGACATGCGGCTCACGCCGGGGCCGTAAAACTCCACGAACTTATCGACCACGCCGACCGTGCGGAGAATCTGCGTCACCGTGAGGACGAGGTCCGTTGCCGTCACCCCCGGCTTCAACTCGCCGGTCAGCTCGAAACCGATCACCTCCGGCAACAGCATATACAGCGGTTGGCCGAGCATCACCGCCTCGGCTTCAATGCCGCCAACCCCCCAACCGACGACCCCCAGGCCGTTGATCATCGTCGTGTGGCTGTCGGTGCCGACGAGCGAGTCGGGGAGGGCAACCGGCCCGGCCCGATCCTTTCTCACAAACACCCCTTTGGCGAGGAACTCCAGGTTCACCTGATGAACGATGCCGACGTTCGGCGGGACGGCGCGGAAGTTGTCGAACGCCTGTTGTCCCCAGCGAAGAAACTCATACCGCTCGCGATTGCGCGCAAACTCGAGCTGTACGTTGAGGTCGAGCGAATCGGACTTGCCGAAGTAGTCCACCTGCACCGAGTGATCGATGACGAGGTCCACTGGAATCAGCGGATTGATCTTCTTGGGATTGCCGCCCAGCCGTTTCATCGCTGCGCGCATCGCCGCCAGATCGACGACGCACGGCACGCCGGTGAAGTCCTGCAGCACGACGCGGGCCGGCATAAATGGGATTTCGACCTTGGCTGGACTCGCCGCATTCCACGCCGCCAGGGCCTGCACGTCGTTTTCAGTGACGATGTAGCCGTCGCAATTCCGCAGAACCGATTCCAGCAGCACGCGTATAGAGAAGGGAAGTTTGCCGACCGCCCCCTGGCCGGCTTTTTCCAGGCGGTCGAGGCGGTAAATGCCAGAGGGGCCTGCGGGGCCAGGGAACGTGTCGCGGGCAGCGAAGGGATCGAAGCGGAATGCGGTACTCATGGCAGCGATCGGGGTTAAGATAGGTTGTGCGGCACTGGCCGGCGGGCCGCCAGGTTGCTCGAAAGCTATGAATTACGAATATAGCGACTGAGGCCCAGCCGATGCAGGGCGTCGCGGCAAGCGTCACTCGGAAGGCGATTCATTGACAACATCACGCATGGCTCAATTCCATAATTTCCTGTCTCGGCTGGCGCTGGCGGCGATGGTCTGCCTGGCGGGGGGCTGCCGCGACAACGAATCCGCTCAGGCAAAGAAAAAGCTTCCGGAGCCGTCGAGCGGCGACATTGCGGCCGCCCAGCCGTTCGATCCGGAGAGCGTCCGCGCGGAGGTTGTCGCTTTTTGCGGCGATTGTCACGGGATGCCCCCCGCATCGGCCTATACCAAGGACCAGTGGGTGGAGGAAGTGGCTCGCGGGTTCGAGTTCTACCGCACCTCGGGACGCTACGACCTGGACCCGCCGCGGCAATCCAGCGTGGTGTCGTTCTTTCAGGTCCAGGCGCCGGAAAAGATCGTGTTTGATGAGCCGAAGCCGGCCAGCAAGCCGCTGTCGGTGCGATTTCGCCCTCAGGTGCTGAATCTGCCGCCTGGCACGACCCAGTCTGCGGTTGCCCACCTCGTGTGGCAGCCGCCGAGCGAGGGGAGGGTGGGACGGCTGCTGTTTTCGGACATGCACGCGGGGGATGTCTACGAAATCGTTTTGCCCGCGGAGAATCTCAAGGCGACGAAACTGGCCTCCCTGGGAAACCCGGCGATCATCGAGCCGGCCGACCTGGATGCCGATGGCAAGGTGGACTATCTGGTCGGTGACCTGGGAACCTTCTTGCCGGCCGATCACGAACGCGGCCGCGTGATGTGGTTGCATTCGCGGCTCGACGGGGATTGGGCAGGAGAAGTCCTGATGGAAGGCTTGGGGCGCGTGTCGCAAGCGGTCAGCGGCGACTTTGACGGCGATGGAGATTTGGATGTGCTCGTCGCCGAGTTCGGCTGGCAGAAGACAGGCCGCATCCTACTGCTGCGGCGCGAAGACCAGGTGGCGGGGACGCCGCACTACGAGCTGGAGGTGGTCGATCCCCGGCATGGAGCCAGCCATCTGCGGCCGCTGGATTGGGATGGCGACGGCGATTTGGATTTCATCGCGCTCATCAGCCAGGAGCACGAAAAGGTAGAGCTGTATGTGAACGACGGCCACGGGAAATTTAGCGTCGAGACGATTTTCTCCGCCGGCGATCCGGCTTACGGCAGCAGCGGAATTGAGTTGGTGGATTTCGACGGCGACGGCGACCTGGACATCCTGCTGACCAACGGTGATTCGATGGACAGCAACACGCTCAAGCCGAGTCATGGGGTGCGGTGGCTGGAGAACGCGGGACAGACCCCCTTTGCGATGCACCTGGTGGCCAGCCTGCCGGGAGCGTATAAGGCGGTTGCCGGTGACATCGACGGCGACGGGGATCTGGATGTCGTCGCGATCGCCTGTCCCCCCTTGGGAACCAGCCCCGAGATGTGGCAAACGAAGGACTTACTCGTGGTTCTCGAACAGACCGC
The DNA here is from genome assembly GCA_035512595.1 of Pirellulaceae bacterium. GTDB lineage: Bacteria > Planctomycetota > Planctomycetia > Pirellulales > Pirellulaceae > DATKDU01. The sequence continues at coordinate 8,981 of DATKDU010000108.1, read as the reverse complement.
CCCGGGAGAGTTTACCCGCCACGTGCTGCCGGAGGAGGTTGGCGGCACGGCACTGGCGATCGGGGATTTCGACGGCGACGGCGATCTCGACCTGGCGAGCGGCGCGTTTCACACAGGGGAGAACAAGGCGTGGGTGACCGTGTGGTGGAATGAGGGGGCTGCGGCGAATGACCAATGACCAAACCACAATGACCAATGCTGCGTGAATTCCACTGGTCATTGGGGCTTGGGGCTTGGTCATTGGTCATTTCCCTCACGCCGTCTTCTGCTCCGCCAGCCCCAGCTCCTCTTTCATGATGTCGCGCATCCGGAATTTCTGAATCTTGCCGGTGACGGTCTGCGGGAATGCATCGACGAAGCGGACGTGCCGGGGGACTTTGAAGTGGGCCAGGTGCTGCTTGCAGAACTCGCGGATTTCCTGCTCGGTCGCCTGGCAGCCGCTCTTGAGCTTCACCCAGGCGGCCAACTCCTCGCCGTACTTTGCGTCGGGAATGCCGAAGACGGCGGCCTGCTCGATGGCCGGATGGGTGAATAAGAATTCCTCGATCTCGCGGGGATAGATGTTCTCGCCGCCGCGGATGACCATGTCCTTCAGCCGGCCGGTGATTTTGAAGTATCCGTTAGGCAATCGAATCGCCAGGTCGCCGCTGTGCAGCCAGCCCTCGTTGTCGATGGCGGCGGCAGTCGCTTCGGGGTTCTTGTAATAGCCGAGCATGACGACGTGCCCGCGGCAACAGAATTCCCCTTGCACGTTGTCGGGAAGGGACTGGCCGGTCGCCGGATCGACGATCTTGGCTTCGACTCCGGGCAACAGCCGGCCGACCGTCTCCACGCGCAGCTCGGTCGGATCGTCATAGCGGGTCTGCGTGACAACGGGCGAGGCTTCGGTCTGGCCGTAGGCGATGGTCAGTTCCTTGGCCCCCAGGACGTTCTCGACCTGCTTCATCACCTCGATCGGGCACGGCGCTCCCGCCATGATCCCGGTCCGCAGCGATTTCAGGTCGCGGCCGGGAAGCGAAGGGTCCTGAAGCTCGGCAATGAACATCGTCGGCACGCCGTAGAGCGAAGTCGCCCGGTGCTGTTCGATGGCGTCGAGCGTGGCAGTCGGCTGAAAGTATTCGGCCGGGACGATCATCGTCGCGCCGTAGACGCTGCACGCGAGCGTCCCCAGCACGCAGCCGAAGCAGTGATAGAACGGCACCGGGATGCAGATCCGGTCGGCCGACGTGAGGTTCTGGCACTCGCCGATATAGTAGGCATTGAGGAGTAGGTTGCGGTGGGTCAGCGTCGCCGCCTTGGGAAAGCCAGTGGTGCCGGACGTGTACTGGATGTTGATCGCGTCTCCCGGTTTTAGGCTTGCGCCAATCTTGTCCACTTCGCTCTGCGGCACGCTTTGGCCGGCGGCGAGGAATTTCTCCCAGGTCAACAGGCCGGCCGGCGAGGAACCCTTGATCGCCACGACGCGCCGCAGCCGCGGGTACTCGGCCAACTGCACCTGCCCCTCCTTTGCCGCGGCAATCTCGGGGCAAACCTCGGCCAGCATCGCGAAGTAATCCGACGTCTTGAACTGATCGACGAGGAACAGGGCTACGCAATCGCTCTGGTTGAGGACGTACTTCAGTTCGTGCGCCCGGTAGGCCGGGTTGACCGTGACCATCACCGCGCCGATTTTGGCCGTGGCGAACTGCAGCAGCACCCACTGGGGCACGTTCGTCGCCCAGACGGCGACGTGCTCCCCCTGCTTCACCCCGAGCGCCAACAAAGCCCGCGCCGTCGCATCGACTTCCTCGCCAAACTCCCGCCACATCCGCATCACCCCCGCGTGCGGAAACACAACCGCCTGCCGATCCGCATGCCGAGAGCAGGTTTCCGCCAATACCTGTCCGATCGTCAGGCCATCGACCCAGGGAGTTTTTTTTATGGATTCATCCGCCATCGTGGAATCTCCGCCTGACCAAACGTGTCATTATCAGAACGTTTCAGCGTCTTGCTCAGTGTATCGCAGGTGACATCAACTACAAACATTGGCAGACCGGTCAGCCGCGGGAACCAAGCAGCACTTGGTTGAAGGCATATCGGGCAGTCGGTAGTCTTTGATGATTGCCGCATTTAGCAGGACCGGTGTATAATCATATCGGGTTACACCCGTGGCTTCGCGTCGCGACCTCAAACTCCCGCTCGATTCAACCCCCTATGCGGCAGACCCGAGAAGCCGGCCGGCCCAGGCGGGCCTGCGAGACGGGCTTTACGCCTACGTTCAGGATGAGACAGGAGTCGTATTCGTTGTCCCTGACGGACAGCACATTCACCCGAAGGTCCTGGGAAATGGCCGCCCTGCCATGTATGCGGGAGACCTGACGATCGACGAGGGAGAGATTTCCGATATCACCAACCTCTCCGGTACTTTTCAGTTCGACGATCCCGACGGATTGTGCGAAGTCGCGGAGCAGTTCAAAAGGCAGGGGCTTATAGCCCGAACCGGCGCGATCCGATTTTTTCCGGTCGATGGGGGCCCGCCGCAAGTGTTGGGGTAGATCCGAAACGGTATGGAATAGATCCCGGGATCGAATCGATGCAAACGACTCCCCCACCTCCGATGACGATTTTCATCCTCGAAGATAATGCGGATCGCACTGCTGTCATGGACCGTCTGCTGGCCGATAAATTTCCGTTCTATCGGCGGAAGTTCGCCCGCTCGGCCGGCGAGGCGATTACGTGGCTGACAGAGCATTGGCAGAGCGTCGTTGCTGTCTCACTTGATCACGACCTGGAGCCGTCCGATACGGACCAATCTGGCTGCGACCCGGGGACGGGGCGCGACGTTTCTGATTTTCTATCGGGCAGGAAAGCCGATTTCCCCGTGTTGGTTCACACGAGCAATTGCAGCGCCGCTGTGGCGATGGAAGCCGACCTTCTGGACGCGAAATGGAGCGTATCGCGAGTGATGCCGTTTGACGACCTCCAGTGGCTGGCTGCGGCGTGGCTGCCACTTTTGCGCAACGTCATCGTTCAATCCGCAGCCCACAACGGCCGGACGGCAGTTCCGGCCTCTGCGGCCGGGATGGATCACGCCATCTAGATCGTTCCCCCGCGCCCGGCACCGGATGCCATGACGGGATTCTCGCTGCTGCTCGTCTTACCAGTTTCCGCTGCTCGCATGCGCCGCGACAGCAACCGCCGGCTCAAGTGAAGTTGGAACTACCGGAAGACCGCTGCTCTGGTTCGCGGGCCGGATGGCCCCCTGCGCCAGCCGCCGGCATTCGTCGGCCCTTGCCTGTAGCGAGTCGGCCTGCGCCTGAAAGTCGCGCGCCTTGGACTCGTAATGAAGCGAAGCCGTTTTCTCAGGTGGTTGAATTCGCCTGGCACTCTCAAGCAGTTGGTCAAAACGGGTCAGATTTTTTTAGCGAGGGATGGAATAATGGCCCGCTCGGGCGTATCCTTACTAGTGGACAGTAGTATGCATTGGCGGCGGCGGGACAACTGCCGCCGGCCGGGCCGGACTGCCTATTGCTTTCTTTCCCTCCCGGGCGGCGATGGCATTGCGCCGCCTGCGTGAACCTCCCAGCTTGACAGTTTGACGGGGAGTGGACCACCCAGTTGAGGGAGTTTCTTGACAGAAACCCCCTTTTGGTGTCAAAAAACCCACTAGTGTACAGACTCGGGACTGTGGACTTTCCTCCGCCTGCGAGCCAGGTGCAAGTCGGATTTGACGGTCTCCCCCCTTGGTGTCAAACGATGATCGCCTTTTGCGACGCGAAAGACTCCTGGCTCCTGACTCCTGGCTCCTGACTCCTGGCTCCTGACTTCTGGCTCCTGACTCCCGCCCCCGACCGTTGACCCCCTGCGGCAGTGGTTCTATAACTGGGGCGTCGTCGCCGGATTCTGGGCTATCTTCCACAAGCGGATCGCAACTTATGAGTACGGGTGAAGGGGCGGGGACCGGGTATGCCACGATGCGCGGCCGGACGTTCCCTACGATCCGGCAGTTCACCGTCTTCCTGGAAAACCGCGTCGGCCAACTGCTGGAAGTGATCCGCCGCTTCGAAGGAAGCCGCGTGCGGATCGTGGCCCTGTCGATCAGCGAGGCGACCGAGTGCGCCTTCGTTCGCTTCCTCCTCAGCCATCCCGAGCAAGGGCGCGAAGTGCTCGAGCGGGCCGGGCTAGCCCTCATCGAGACCGACCTGATCGGCATCGAGCTGCCGCCCAGCCCCCAGCCGCTTTTGGAAATCTGCACCGCCCTCTTGCAGGCCGAGGTGAACATCATCCAGGCCTATCCGCTGATCATCCGGCCGCATGGCCGGCCGGCAGTGGCGATCATGGTCGATAACCTGGAGATGGCCCTGGAAACGCTGGGGGCCAAGGGTTTCACGATGATCCACGAGGGGGATTTGCAGGATGAGGAGTAGGGGCGAAGTAGATGGTCGGACCCCGAAGGCTGGCGACTTCGGCTACTGCCGCTCGCACGGCGACGGCACACGGAGTGTGCCTACTATTTACGAAAACCACTTCGGCGACAGTTCCGGCATTTTCCGCAGGCCCACCTTGCGGACGGCGATCCAGGGGATGACGGTGATCGCGTAGCTGCCGTCGGCTTCGATGTTGGCAAAGACGGCGAACTCGCGGCAGGAGAGGGACTCGCAGTAGAGATCGGGGCCGATGATCTCCCCCTCGGTGAGAAAGATCTCCAGCTCGGTGTCGTCGGATTTGCGATCCCACAGCCGGCCGAGGATGTACGACAGGGGGTGAAAATCCGGCGGCGGCGGATCGGGAGCGTCTTCGTACTCGACCTCGGCGAACGCTTCTCCCGTTTCCTCCTGCACCAGCGCGGGGAACGCGAACGCGCCCGAGGGAGTGCCCGACGGTTGATCGGCGGGCAACTCGTCGGGAGTCTGCAAGTCGTCATCTGCCGGAATACGGAACTTGGCGCCGCAGTGGGGACACTGCCCCGGTTTTCCCTTGAGGCTCGGCGGACCGTTGAGCTTGTGGCCGTTGGGGCAAAGAAAGACGAACAAGTCCTTGGGAGCGCCTTTTCCTTTGCCGCTCCCCATGCCGATGGCTGGCTGCGTGATGGCAGCAGCGGCGGGTGCGGCCGCGGCTGATGGAGGATCCAAGTCTGGGTCATCTTCCGGCGTTGGCACCACGAATGCCGTGCTGCATTTGGGGCATTTGCCGGGCTTGCCGGCCAGGTTTTCGGGCGCAGAGAGCTGATGGCCGTTGGGACAAAGGAATTTGATCATGCGGGTCGAATGCCGCCGTGAGATCGAATGGTCGAAGGCACCCCGCTTGATGGTAATCGACGCCCGCGGCGGCTTCAACGCAATCTTGACGCGGCGGCGCTGTGTGCGAAACTAGGGCCGTCGCCAGGTGCCAACCATCCGCGGCGAAACATCGGAAACAGAGACTCCTCACGCGAGGCCCCCGCCGTCGGCTGCGGCCCGGCTAACCGTTCGCCGCGATCCGCATCTCCGAGCAAACTATGGCCATTGACATCACCTGCCCCGGCTGCAAGACGCGCTTCCAGGTGAGCGAGAAATTCGCCGGCAAGCAGGGGCCGTGCCCCAAGTGCAAGACGGTCATCACGATCCCGGCGCTGAAGGACCAGGTCGTTATCCACTCGCCGGAGCTGGAAGGGCCCAAGGACTCCAAGGGGCAGCTCGTCCTCAAGCCGATCCTGAGGAAGGAGACCCGCCTCTCGGCGGTGCAGATCGTGGCCATCATCGGCGGCGTCGTGGTCGTGCTGCTGGTCGCCCTCTTTCTGGGAATCACATACGAGGACGTTCCTGACAAAGACTTTCCACCAGTAATCCTTATAGTCGGATCGATCCTACTGGCCCCATTCCTTTCATTCGCGGGGTACACATTTCTGCGCGACGGCGAACTCGAACCATACCGAGGCTTTGAAATCGTGCTTAGGCTTGTGCCAACGGCCATTGTCTATCCAGGAATGTGGGGTCTGTTCTGGTTTGTGTTTTGGTATTGGGGTTATGAGGACACGCGGTTGGACTTGTTTCACTACGGCATGGCCATTCCCATCCTGGTGGCCATCGGCGCGTTTGCGGCCCACTTGAGCCTCGACCTGGAACCGGTCCAGGCCGCCTTCCACTGCGGCATGTACCTGACCGCCACCGTCGTGCTGCGGCTGATCCTGGGATTGCCCGCGGCCTGGACGGTCGTGGAAAAGGCGACCGGCAGCAGGTAACGCGTTTACTTGCAGCCACCGCAGTGCGCGTAGGAGACGCACGTGATCTCCTTCGGCACCATCCGCGTCCGGCAAACGGGCACCTGCCGGTACTCGACGTGCGGCACCATCACCATCCGCCGCACCACTTTCTGCTCCGGCACGCAGCGGTACGTCGTCTCGTTGATGATCCGCTCCACCTGCCGCGGCACGCAGTAGGTGTACGGCACTTGCTTTGTCCGCGTCTCCACGTGGACGTCGCACACGCGGTCTTGCACCGCCCGCATTTCGGTCCGGCAAAGGGTCACCGGATACTGGTACGGCTGCTCTTCATATTCGGTCCGGCAGACCTCGACTGGCACCTGCTCGGTGACCGTTTGCGGCACCCACACCTGGCAGGTGTGGCGGCAGCCGCGGCAATCGACGTACGTGCGGCATTCATAACGTCCGGCGTCGCGGCAGACGGTGGTCATCACCGTTTCGCGCACGGTCTTCGGCACCATCCGCACGCCCTGCCTCACCTCGGTATAGGGGACCATGACCGTAACTTGCCTGGTGACGGTCCGCCACGAGGGAATGCTGACTGGATAGTTGACGGTCCGCATTTCGGTGCGGGGCTCCATGACGGTTTGGACCACTCGCACCTGCCGCACGTCGGGAACGCGGCGCATGACCGTCACCGTTTCGTCGTGATACTCCGGCCGGCAAACGGTAACTGCCACCGATTCGGTTTCGTAATACCGCTCGGGGACCATGATCGTCCGCGTGACAAGCTGCGGCTGGCAGGGGACGCAGTCGGCCACCGGCGCGGACGCGGCACATCCGGCGCACCCGTGGTGCCGGCCATGATGCCGAGGGCCGGCTAGGACGGGGCCAACCGACAGCCCGAGGAACAATGCGGCGACCGCAAACGAAAGGAATTTGCTCGACTTCATGGCGCTCTCCCAGTTGTGAACCACGACCTGAATCGTCCACTCGCGATGCAGTGGAGATTCTGACTATTTGCACAAAATACGCAAGATGCGTCAAGTTTGCCGACGTGGGTGACAAAGTGGCGTCGGAGCCAGATTGCACCGAATGCGTCAATCGCAACCTGTTGTGACCACAGACGTTGCGTCACTTTTACCACTGGAGGTTGTACGGGAGTTGCCGCTGCCGACTAGGCGGCACAAAATCGAAGTCCCAAACAACCTGCCGCAGGTTCCACGATGACCGCTCCCCAATGCGACCCAGTGCCGACGAGTGTTTCATCCCCCGCGCCTCGCAAGAGGCGCTGGCGGGCGGTCTGTCTGGTCGCGGGGCTGGCGGTGCTCCTCGGTCTGTGGCTGGGGGCGAAGGGCTACCGCTGGTGGCTTGAGGGGCAAATCAGCACCGGTCCGCCGCAGCGGGACGCCAAGAACGCCCCGTACATCCCTTCACCGCAGGATGTGGTCGATCGGATGCTGGAGCTGGCAGATCTCGATGCCAGCGACGTGGTGTACGACCTGGGCTGCGGCGACGGCCGGATCGTCATCACCGCCGCCAAGCGCTACGGCTGCCGCGGCATTGGCTTCGAATACGATCCGCAGATTGCCGAGCTGGCTCGGGAAAATGCCAAGGCGGCCGGCGTCGCGGATTTGGTCACGATCGAAGAGCGCGACATCTTCACGATCGAGCCGGCGGAGCTGAACCGGGCGAGCGTGATCACCCTTTACCTGCTCCCCTGGATGAACGAAAAGCTTCAGCCGCGGCTGGCCCAGCTCGAGGCGGGCAAAAGGATCGTCTCGCACGAGTGGGACCTTCCCGGCGCGACCCCCGATCACGAGGAAGAAATGGAGTCCCGCGACGACGACGAAGCCCGCCACCGGATTCTCACGTGGACCACGCCGCTGAGTCGCCCAGGGCCGATCAGTACGTCGCATCCTCCCCAGGACTAGGGACGGCAATCCGCCCTTGAGACTGATCGAGCGCCGACTGGCTTCCGGGCCGAGCGATAACACCTAAATCGCACTCCTCGCGGCGGCGACGGGACGCCTTAACCATCTGGCTCTACTAAACTTAGGTCCAGTTCCTGTCCCCCAATGCGGCGAGCCGCTGATAACGCCCCGAACGGGGGGGTTGTGGCGGTCGATCGCTCGAATGCCAGCGGCGGCTTATCTGCCCTTGCGCTCACTAGTGTTCACCCGACCATGTTCCCCTGCCGGGCTGTTCCCCAACCTGGCGAAAACGGTGGGGGCTCGGCCGAACGGTGCAATAGCGCGAGGGGAGGATCGTTTTGAGGACTTACGTCGCGACACGCCCGGCACGCCTCGGCGCAACTGAGTGTTGTGAACAGAGTTACACAACCGCAGCCGGCCAACCCGTGAACGCAAGTCACTTCAGACAGTATGTCTTAATGCAATAGCCCAAATGGGGGGGTGGTATTGGCCCCCTGGCTGCCGCCGCGTTCCGGGCGTCTGGCTCAACAAATTGTCAAGGATCATCGCAGACGGCATTCGTCCGTCCGGGGATGGCGGCGCAGGCTGACCGTCTGCCGCAGCGATCGCCGCGGCCAGTAGTGCGCACGACTGTCCACTAGATAGGATACGCTAAAGTGGAAAATTATGCCAGCCCCCCAGGGAAGGAAAATACCACTGGGATCGTGTGCCATCCCGACGATTCGCGACACCATGCCTGGCCGGTCTCTGTAATGCGCAGATAGAAATGTCCCCATAAGGCGCAGATAGAAATGTCCCCATAGACAATCACCTCCAAAGGAGGTGGTCATGGAGACATTGTCGATGAGTGGCAAGGAGCGGAGGCGGCTGGAGGTGCTGAGTCGGGT
>DATKDU010000107.1:0-5332 GCA_035512595.1 Pirellulaceae bacterium | reverse complement strand
AAAGAGCTCGTCCGCTCGATGGGCGACTATGACACAATGGCGGCATTTCTCGAGCATGTGGCGCTGGTCATGGACACCGATAATGCCGCGGCCGACGACAAGGTCTCGATCATGACCCTGCATGGCGCCAAGGGGCTCGAGTTCGACACCGTGTTCCTGCCCGGCTGGGAAGAAGGTTTGTTCCCGCACCAGCGCTCCCTCGACGAAAACGGCCATGCCGGGCTCGAGGAAGAGCGCCGTTTGGCCTATGTCGGCATCACCCGGGCCAGGCGCGGCGCGATCGTGTCCTTTGCCCAGAACCGGCGCGTTCACAACATGTGGCAGACCGCGGTGCCGTCGCGCTTCATCGACGAGCTGCCCGAGGCCAATGTCAAAGTCGATGCCTCGCAAAGTTATGGCGGCTATGGCATGGGCTATGGCGCCAGCCGATTCGAGGAGGCGTTCGCCTCGAGCTCGTATCAGACGCCGGGCTGGCAGCGCGCCCAGGCGGCGTACCGCTCCGGCGCCGCCGCAAGCCCCGCCCCTCGCACCATCGAAGGCCGCCTCGTCGCCCAGGACGCCGACGCCTCGCCCTATGAGGCGGGCGAACGCGTGTTCCACCAGAAATTCGGCTATGGCGAGATCACCCGCGTCGACGGCAACAAGCTCACGATAGACTTCGAACACGCCGGCGAAAAACGCGTCATCGATTCCTTCGTCCAGCGGCATTAGCCTTGCTCCCCTCCCCCTCGGGGGGAGGGGCCGGGGGAGGGGCGCCTCTCGCTCCGAACCCCATCTCTCCCCGCCCGCAAAGTGAGGTCGACGCGCACCGCGTGGCGGGTGAGGGGTGCTGGCTCCGCGCCAGCAACCGAGCCCGTAGGGTTGGAGCGTAATCCGATCGGTGCGGATCGCGCCCGGAACCTCGTCATGCCAGCGAAAGCTGGCATCCAATAGGCCGGTGCCGCGGCGGACTGAGAGGGCCCATTGGACCCCAGCCTGCGCTAGGGTGACGCAGACTGTGGTGATTCGATCCGGTCGAACTTCGCTCCAGTCCGTAGGGTGGGTTAGGCCGCCGTAAGCCGTAACCGGGGGGAGGGGTGCCGCTCGCTCAGACCGCACCCACCTCTCCCCGCGCAGCGGGGAGAGGTCGACGCGCACCGCGCGGCGGGTGAGGGGCGCTGGCTCCGCGCCGGCCCCTCACCCCGGCCCTCTCCCCGCGCGGCGGGTAGAGGGGGAAGAGGCTCACCATTCTCCACTTGACAATAGGAATATAATCGTGATTATCCGCTTGACACCACAAGCCCAATATGTAGAATGGGTGGTATCAAACGAGGAAAACGCCCATGACTGCCACATTCTCAGCACCGCATTTCAATGACGATGAAGCGGCCCGCGAATTTCTTGAGCGCCTGTTGTGGCCCGAAGGCCCGATCTGCCGTCACTGCGGAACGATCAATCACGCCTATAAGACCAATCGGCCAGGCGTCTATCGCTGTGCCGAAAAAGAGTGCCGCAAGGATTTCAGCGTGACCAAGGGCACGATCTTTGAGCGCAGTCATATCGCCCTGCACAAGTGGCTGCAGGCGTTTCATCTGGTTGCGTCCAGCAAGAAGGGCATCTCAGCCCATCAGCTCCATCGGATGCTGGGCATCGGCTATGAGGCCGCATGGTTCATGGAGCATCGCATTCGTGAAGCGATGCGCGATGGTGGCCTTGCCCCTTTAGGCGGAAGCGGAACGCCGGTCGAAGCCGATGAGACTTATTTCGGCAAACAGGAAAACCCCAAGCCGTCGTGGCAGCGCCGTGGCCGCCCCTACCTCAAGGGCGGCGTTGGCCCGACCGGCAAGCGAGCCGTCGTGGCGCTGGTCGAGCGCGGCGGTCGGGTGCGCTCATTTCATCCCGCAGTTGCCGATGGCGTAACCGTCGGCAAGATCGTGAGCGAGAATATCGCCAAGGAAGCGCGGCTCATAACTGATGAAAGCAAGCTCTACACCAAGGTCGGGCCGCAGTTCGCATCTCACGAAACGGTCAAGCACTCGGCTGGCGAATACGTTCGCGGTGACATTCACACCAATTCAATCGAAGGCGTGTTCTCGATCTTCAAAAGGGGCATGAAGGGCATCTATCAGCACTGCCGGGAAAAGCACTTGCACCGCTATCTGGCCGAGTTCGATTTCAGATACAATCACCGCGCCAAGCTCGGCTTCAATGACCTTGACCGGACGCTGGCCGCCCTTCGCGGCGTCGAGGGCAAGCGGTTGACCTACCATCAACCTCGTAACGCCTGATTTCAGCCGGGCGGCCAAACGGTTCCTGCGCTGGCGACGAAAGCGCTGGAAGCCGCCACGGCGCAAGATCAGGCGCGGGATCGGCTCTTACTAGGCAGCCGATGATTTCGGAGCGGCCTTCCGCTTGCGTGGCCGATATGGCCGCTTGCGCGGAATGTCCTTCATCTGCTTGGGCGGCGTATTGAGTGCTGCCCGGATCAGTGCCTCGAATCGCCGTCGCACCTCTTGCTCGGTATGTTGGTCACTCTGTTGGTCGTCAGCCATCGCGAATATATAGCCCGAAACTCGCTCCAATGAAAACCCGTCAAATCACCCCCCTCTCACCCATTTGCCATAAGCTCTGCCGTTACGATGAGCTTGGTTTTGTAAGTCAGAAAAATTGTGTCTCCTGAAGGGGAGCGCGGATCAACCGAGATCAGCATATCATACAGCGCTATGTTGGGCATCGGACTTCCAAAAATACGCTGCGCCAGGCCCTCGAGCGAAGTTTGCGTAGTGGAAGTCAAGTGTGCAGACGCATTTCTCATCGTTCGCAAATCGGCAAGATCAGAAAATATGGCGCTTAAGTGAGGTTCGAATGGATATCCACCATCGAAATAGACATTGACCATCTTTTTCACATTATCGTGGTTGGCAAAGTCAAAAAATCGCATTGTCCCTGTTAAAAGTGTGAGCGCGGCTTCCGCATTGGCAGGCGAAACGCACTTCGCCGGTAATGTGCCTAGGAGCGTCGGACTACCAGCCATCAAGTTCGTGATGGTTGATTCCAAGAATGTCTCCCACGCTACGAACAGATTGAGAAATGCTGCCACCGTGATCTGGTTGCGGTCCAGAGTGGTGAACAAGGCAACGCCGTTCGTATCCATCCTGTGGGCATTAGCGATTAAGTTGTCGCACTGCCCAAAACTAGTCTTAAGTCTCCCTAATGCATGAGCCACCGGCACGCCTTACCTCACCGCATTAGCGTCAACAGGAATTCAGTTCTCCTCTTTCGCACTGACTCATCTGTTGTGGCCCGGCGGCTATCTTGCAAAAACGTCTGCTCTTCGCGTTTTAAGGCCCCAAGGTTCGGCTCCTCGAAAAGCTCACCAACCCGGTCCAATCCGTTTCGTGCACGATGAAACGCCGCAGCATCGGCTAGGACAACTTGGACTGCATCCAAATTAGGTATTGTGTAGAGGCAGTGCGCGATTGTCGTAAACAGCGAATAGAACATAAAGGGGCGGCTAAATTCTGTGGCCGATAAGCCCTCTGGGTATAGTATTGCAATGGTGCCTATGACATCATCAAAGCGCATCTCCAGGGTTTGTACATCCTGATCAAAACTCTTCTCATATAGACCATAGAATTTACTAATTTGTCGCTTTGCCTTTATTCCCTCAAGCATTGCTATCATGAGGTCAGCCACCAGAGTAATTTCCGCCATGCGGAGCATTTCGCGGTCAGATAGTATACGGTTGTTCCTCCAGTATTCGAAATACTTACGGCCGACATTATCGGCCAGCACCTTGAATGCACCGAAATACTTAGCATTTAGTTTTTCTTGTTCGTTCAAAATAACGGCATAGGAATTGAGACGGCTGAATATGTCCAGAACCTCCGAGTTTGGAAGATTTATCAATAAATCAACCGACACTTCATATGACAAAATTTGGGACTGGACATCTTCTGGCAATTGACTGAAACGCAACCCTCCATATTCAGGGTGATGTTGTTTGCTGATGACGAAGCCATCCTTTATATAGGAAAGAATAGTACGTAGCCGCTGCTGACCATCAATAACATCGTGAACAGACAACTTCGTGGAAACATTTATTTTCTGTCTAATAAAGACTTTCGGAATGGGTTTCCCGCGGATGATAGTGTCCATCAAGTAGCTTTTAGCCTTTTCACTCCAAACGGCCCGCCGTTGAAATGCCGAATTAAGCTCAAGCTGCTTGTGCTTTTCCCACTCGACAAATGTAATTATACTATAGACGCGGGAGTCAAAGCTTTTCATGCGAAGCCGTTCCTCATAGTCGGTGGGGTTGATCCAGTCTACGACCCCCGGGCGCGTTTTCGCAAGCGGCGGCATCTGTAGTTCACCTCACGAGAAAAAACACGACAAACCCAACTGGTAGGTTGTGTGGTATAAACCGGATAATCGGGAATATAATCTGCTACCCCTCTTGCATCCTTCCCGTGAGGGTGCGACGGTCCCGGGCCGCCGGACGACGTGGGAGGGATCGGTGTCTCACGGCAGCAGCGACGGACCGCTGCCGGGAGCGGGTTGGGGGACCCCGGCCCTGACGGCCGCGAGGCCTAAGGGCTGCAGGAGATCCTCGTGGACGAGTGCCTGCTTGACCGCAGTCCCTACCTCATTTGAGTCAGAATGCGGAAGGGAGTGGAAAGAGCGAGGCCCCGACCTGAAAAAAACGCCGGTGCGGGCGCCCGTGCGCCTGAAATTTTTGTCTTAGTGCAGGCTGCCCGAGCGCCCGCACGAACCCTCGAACGTCCCGGACCCACGATCCGGGCGGCGGCATTGCCACGCCCTCCTCGGCTGGTCGTTGCCGAATATGGGCTAGACGAACAGCTCGGTCTTTTCGAACCGCGTGACGTCGATTATGCCGCGATCGGAGATGCGCAGTTCGGGAATGACGACCAGGGCGAGCAGCGAGTGCTGCATATAAGCGTTGTTCAGGCGGCAGCCGCAGTCGGCCATCGCCTGCACCATTTTTTCGGCCTTCCCGGCAACGATCTCGGCGCGCTGGTCCGACATGAGGCCGGCGATCGGCATCTCGATCAGAGCCTTTTCCTTGCCGTTGGCGAACACCACGACCCCGCCGCCGACCTCGCCCAAACGGTTGGCGGCGCGCGCCATATCGGTCTTGCTGGTGCCCACCACGATCATGTGATGGCTGTCATGGGCGACGGTTGAGGCAATCGCGCAATCGCTGGCGTAGCCGAAGCCCGAGACGAAGCCGTTGACGAGCTTGCCGGTGCCGCGGTGGCGTTCGACCAGCGCCACCTGGCACACGTCGTTTGCCCGGTCCATCATCACTTTTCCGGCCTCCACCGTGAGAAGC
>DATKDU010000106.1:0-3129 GCA_035512595.1 Pirellulaceae bacterium | reverse complement strand
ACGTCCTTGCCCGCCTGGCAGGCCCAGATGGTGATCAGCGAGTGCCAGTGGTTCGTGGTGGCGACGGTGATCGCGTCGATCGACTTGTCGTCGAGCACGTCGCGAACGTCCTGCACGCAGATTGGCTCTTTGCCGCCAAATCTTCCGGCGACGACCTTGGTCCGCGAGGCGAACAGGGAGCTGTCGGGGTCGATCAGGTGCGTGACTTGCACGTTGGGCACCTGCGACAGCTCGCTGATATGCGCCCCCCCGCGGCCGTTGATCCCGGCCACTCCGACGCGAACGGTGTCATTGGCCCCGATGACGCGGCCGGAGGCTTTCGTTCCGCTGATCGTGAACCAAGGAAGGACGGCCGTGGCGGCGGCAGCCTTGATGACCGAGCGGCGGGAGAGGCGAGACATAGCGCGGGCTCCGTGGGGGGAGAGGATTAGGTGCCTTCAGATTACAACACAGCCAGGGGCCAATGTCCAGCGCGAGGACAGATTCTTACTCCTGCTCTTCCTCTTGCTCTTAATCCCATTCCTAATCTTAATCCTCATCCTAATCTTAATCCCCGTCCGCCCCCCGGCTGAGCAGACGCCCGGAGCAGGAGCGAGAGTAAGAGTAGGAGTACGAGTAAGATTAGGAAGAGGATTAAGAGCAAGAGAAAGAGAAAGAATCTTTTTCATGAACGAAGGACCCTGGCTGGCCCTGCTTGCGCTGATCGCGATTCTAATTGCGCTGGTGTTGGCGCTGGTGATCGTCGTGACTTCCATTTGGCTGATGATCTGGCCGGTTGAAGGGCGCGCCCGCTTGGCCAGCGGAAGGTTCCGGTTTCGTCTCATCGACCTGGGCTGCTTGCTCGTGTACTGGCAGGTAATTCTGGCGGTCATCTCAGGATTCCATCGAGATCACTGGGACTTGATGCTGACGGCACTTGCCGTCTTCGGACTCCCGGCGTGTGGGGTCATGGCGCTGATTTGGTGCGCTTGCGTAAACGTTCTGTCGCGGGCCAGAATTCAATCCAGCGCTCGGCGGGCTGCTTTCATCCTGATCAGTATCCCCGGCGCGATTGCCGCCGTGCTGTCGCTGGTCATCAGCGGAGCAATGTCGGTGGCAGCCGTGATTGAGCCGCTCGATCGAATGGCGGAAGGCCGGGGGTTAACCCCCGCGATGGTGTTTCTTGCTACTTGCGTCGCGATCGTCCTTTTGCGGCTCGTTTCCCTCTGGATCGCGGCCGACGCAAAAGCAGCGTAGCCCTCAAAAAAGCCGTTTTTGTCCGCCGATTAGCTCCGGCGGGCGGAACTGCGTCGTATCCAGCGCTGGCCAGGGCGTATCGAGACCCAGCTTCTTCACGAACGTCGCGAACGTGGCCTTGATCGTCTCCGCATACGAACCGGTCCCACGCATTCGGCTGCCGAAGTTCGGGTCCGTGAGCTGGCCGTCGCGCACTTCGCGCAAGAGCCCTTCGACACGGTCGGCGGCGAGCGGCCGGTGCGTCCGCAGCCAGTCGCGGAAAATCGGCTTGACCCCGTGCGGCAATCGCAGCATCACATAACCTGCTCCTTGAGCCCCGGCGTCGCGAACCGCCTCGAGCACTTGCGGAATCTCGTGGTCGTTGAGGCCGGGGATGATCGGCGCGACCATGACCCGCGTGGGAATGCCGGCGGAGGAAAGCTCGCGGATGGCGCGGAGTTTTGCCTGCGGCGAGCTGGTTCGCGGCTCGAGCGTGCGGGCCAGGTCGGCATCGAGCGTGGTGACGCTAAGGGCGACGGTGACGAGCCGCTTTTTCGCGAGCGGCACGAGCAGATCGAGATCGCGAACGACGAGGGCGTTCTTGGTGATCAGGCCGGCCGGTTGATGGGCTTCCAGAAGCACGGAGAGGAGCCCGCGCGTGAGCCGGAACTTGCGCTCGGCCGGCTGGTAGCAATCGGTGACGCCGGAGATGGCGATGTGCTCACACTGCCACGACCGCTTGTTGAGCTCCTCCCTGAGCAGCCGCGGCGCATCGTGCTTGACCATGATCCGGGTTTCAAAATCGATCCCCGAGTTCATTCCCAGGTATTCGTGAGTGGGGCGGGCGTAGCAGTAGGCGCAGCCGTGCTCGCAGCCGCGGTAGGGGTTCATGCTGAAGGTGAACGGCACGTCGGGGCTGTCGTTGCTGGTGATGATCGACCGCGACGCATCGGGCAAAAACTGGGTCGCCACCTTCCGCCCCGCCGCCAGCAATTCGTCGTCCGCCTCGAGCTGCTCGTAATCGGCCTCGTACCAGGCCGACTCGAACCGGTTGGGCGGGCTGACGCTCGCCCCGCGGCCGGTGAAGGGAACTGGTGCATTGCGGTCGGTCATTTGCACACGCACGCTTATGGACGGATGTTTACATTTTACGACTTGAGGAACGTTTGTGAATAGCCGTTGCGGATCACGGCATTGACGGGCCCATCCGGAGCAGGAACACTGATCAACGCTAATCTCCACTCATGGGACCGTATTCGTTTCCATGAACGAAGATCAGCGTCGATTCGCGTTCCCCCTCTTCTTCGATTGACTCATGCTCACCCCCGAATCCCGCCGCCGCGATTTTCCTGCGCTGGCGGAAATGACCTATCTCAACACGGCCGCCGAAGGCATTCCGCCGCTGGCCGTCGGCGAGGCGCTTGGGCAATACTTCCGCGACAAACAGCTCGGCATGGACGGCCGCGTCAAGCATGCCGAGCAATGGGAGGCGGCCAAGACAGCCGTCGCCGATCTGTTCGGCCTGACCGCGAGCGAAATCGGCATCTGCTCCTGCTCGTCCGAAGCATTCAACCTGGCGGCACTCGCCCTCCACCTGCGTGAAGGGGACGAGGTGGTCATCAACGACCTGGATTTTCCCGCCGGCGCGACGCCATGGCTCCAGCCGAGCTGCCCGGCGACCGTCAAAGTCTGGCGGCACCAGCAAGGCGCTCTGAGAGTCGAAGACCTGATCCCGCTCTTGGGACCGAAGACCCGGTTTATCACCACGTCGCTGGTCAGCTTTTTCAACGGCTTCATGGTTGCACTGCCGGCGGTTGTCGATGCGGTCCGCAAGCACAGTCCGGCACTCCTGGCCGTCGATGTGACCCAGGCCCTCGGCCGCATTCCGCTGAATCTCGCCGGCGTCGATCTGAT
>DATKDU010000105.1:0-4030 GCA_035512595.1 Pirellulaceae bacterium | reverse complement strand
CTTGCCCATCGGCAACTCGCCGGTGAGCAGTTCGTAGAAGACGACGCCCAACGAATAAATGTCGGCGCGATGATCGACTTCGCGCGAGCCCTGCATCTGTTCGGGAGCCATGTACCGCAGCGTCCCCATCACCTGATTCGTCGCGGTCAGCGAATGATCGCCGGCGTCGGCCCCCAGCAGTTTCGCGAGGCCGAAGTCGGCGATCTTCACTCGGCCGCGCTTGTCGATGAGGATGTTTTCCGGCTTGATGTCCCGATGCACGATCCCTTCGTCGTGAGCGAACTGCAACGCCTCACAAATCTGCGGCACGATCGCCAACGCCTCCGCCGCCGTGAGCTTTCCTGTCTGAATCGTCTGCCGCAGGTTCAGGCCGTCCACGTACTCCATCACGATGTAAAACAAGCCGTTCGACTGGCCAAAGTCGAAGACGGAGACGATGTGGTGGTGGCTGAGCCGGGCCAGGGCCCGGGCTTCGCGCGTAAACCGTTCGGCGAACCCCGCGTCGTGGCCGATTTCCGGCGGCAGCACCTTCACCGCCACCAGCCGGTCCAGCCCGCGCTGCCGCGCCTTATAGACCGCTCCCATTCCTCCCTGACCGAGCAATTCCAGAATCTCAAGCTGCGGGAACTTGTCCGCCAGGTCCGTCACCGCAGCGGGCTCAAATCGAGAAGAGGCGGGGCTTGAAATCGTGGCTGCCGGCTTGGGTTGCGGCCGGGGCTCGCTCTCCAATCCAGCTTGCACCAGGCATTTTGGACATAGCCCTGCGGGAGCATCGGCGGGAAGCTGCATGCCACATTTCGGGCAGTGGGCCTGTGCACTCATGGCGGCTGACTCCTGGTTGCATCGGTCTACTTTTCAATACAGCATCGCCGCGACCCAGTAACACGGAATTCTGTTTTTCTCCTTCATTCGCCCAGAATTCCCAGCAGCCTGCCGATTTCGTCGTCTACCTCCGCGTCCTCGACGACCGTCCGCGCTACTTCCAGGCGGAACAATTCACGATAACGCATCCTCAGTCGGTACGCCGCCTGTTTGGCCGCCGCGGCGGTAATCCCGAGGGCGACGGCCGCCTGCTCGTAGCCGTTGCTAGTCATTTCGCCTACCAAGGCCCCTTTGAGCGTCTCAAAGTGTGATTCCTTGCCCCCTGCGGCGAGTTCCATTCTCAGGTTGTCAAGGACTCGATCCAATAGCGTCAACACCCACCGGCGCTCGAAGAGTTTTTCCGGCGTCAGGTCATGCGATGGCTCGATCTGGTAGCGCGATTCGCCCGAACCAAAATCCAAGGATAAGGCGACTTTCCCCCCGCCGCGCTTCTCCGCCCGGGCCTTTTGCCGCTCGTTTGTCAGGAAGTTTTGCAGCGCGGTGAGCAGGAACGCGCGGAATCGCCCGCGATCCGGATGCGCCTTGCCAATCGCGTCCTTATCGAGCAAATGTGCGAAGAATCCTTGCGTGATGTCTTGAGCGTCCTCGACCCCTGGCACATGGCGTCGCACGTAGGTGTAGACGGGAAACCAATACGTCTCGCACAGTGATTCCAACGCCCCTTTGGATTCCAGTGAAAGGGGATTTCCGGCGGCGAGCACAACGCTCCATCGAGTCGTCGCGAATTGGTGTGCGTGCCCGGCTTCACAACTGCTCGGTTCAGATGCTCTGTTCGGCATGAAAGGCATCGGTCTGTTTTAGGCAGCCAATTCGCTCGACGTTCAGCCGCCCCTTACGATCTCCGCCATCAGCAATCCACCAGGGTCTCCTGCGCCGCGTGACGGCCAGGTCGAGGCCGTTTACGAACGTATGTTCAAAAAAAAACGAGACCCGAGTTTGGGCTGTGTTGGCATTAGACCCTCTTCTCCGCCGCAATATAGCCACTTTTTCGCCCGAAGAGGATGAAATCGCTTCGCCACGATCGCTCCTCACGCACGATCGCCTGCCCGGACGTGCCTGGACACCTGCCCAAAGCGGTACTTTCGGGGGGCTTCAATTTCCAAAAGTGGGTTTCGACGTCGAACCTGGGAACCCGCCGCTTGTGGCCTTTGGCACCGCAGCAGCAGCTCTCGCTGCCTGCCGCTCGCGCTCTCGATCAATGGCGAATCCAATGGCTTTCTCTTGCCAATCCACAAGTTCTGCTTGCTGAACTTTGATCATCACCTGGTGTCGGCTTCGATCCACGTACCACGCAACCAGCACGGCGGCGAGCAAGGTCAGCCAGAGCAAATCGCGGATGGTGAAACGCATGGCGTCATTGTAGCTGGCGCGGGCAGGCGCGGCGCACGCAGAACCCATCGCGCGTGAATCCAGACCACGGCAGCCAGCCGCCTAGCATTAAATGGGCCAAGAACCATAAGAGGCGAACGGGCAAGTGGCCGACGCTCACGAGCGGTGCGATTCACGGTGGTCCCGGCGAGACGTGGAATGCGATTGACTTGGCGCTTCGCAAAGGCAGGCGCGGATTGCCGGGCGGCAGTTCCCTGGCTCAAATGCTGGCCGACCGTTGCGGCGTTCGCAATCCTGCCCGGCCGCCGCGGCTCACCGTGGCAGGGATTCTCCGCTGGGCCGACGCCTATTTTGCCCGTTACGGAAAGCGGCCTTACCGGGATTCGGGACCGATTCCCGAGGCCCCCGGTGAAACCTGGATGGCGGTCCACAAGGCGTTCCAGTCTGGGCGACGGGGACTGCCGGGCGGATCGTCCCTGGCGGTGCTACTAGACGAGAGGCGGCCTCGTTGGCTCGGGGGGCATGTCGCCCTTGGTCCCGCAAGCTCGCAAAACGGAACGAGTTGCCATTATCTTGGGCCAACCAAATCTGAGACGCTGCTCGACGAGGTGGCAAGCGGGAATTCTCTTTTGAGGATTACGTCGATCATTCGGCTCGGTGATATCCCAGGTATCGGAATCTGGCCATTCGGCGTGCCGATCACGTCTTGGAAGATCCTGACCAGTCGAATGCAGTCCGATGCCCAGATTCCTTGCAGTTCCCTGTCGCGCGCCTCTCGTGTTTCCGTCACAACAATACCTCCTCCCTTTTAGTCTAACCCTTTCCAGCACACCGATCGCTGTCGTGCGCGTCGGCGCACTAGGTCCGATCGTTTGGCTTGACCGAACGGGGCGGATCGAATTCGGCGCAGGGGACGGCAAGTTCCGGCCCTACTTCACCAAGAACGGCAAGCGGTACTACGCGAAGGACTACGGCTATCGGTCGTGGCCCTTCGGTGGTTCGTCACGAAAGAAGGCCAGCCCTAAATAAGGACTGGCCTTCACGCAATCAAGGCTCACGGATGAGCCTGGGCCGGTCGGGGGTGCAACCCCGGCCGGCTTTTCTCTTTTAGTCACGACAAGACCGAAAAGGGTCTATTGCAATCGGCGACCAAAGTAATAGCCGAGAATCTACGGGATAGCGGCTGTTTTCACCAAGAGAGAACCGTGAGCGACGATAGCACGCGGACGGTGAAAACGTGTCGGCAGCCCAGCGGCTAGAATGGGCGGGATGAGCAAAAAGATGGTCGGCGTGATTGCTGCGATTATGACTCTGGGCGCGATCATTGTTGCGACTGCATTGATCTTCCAGCTTCGGGCTGCCTAATCCCTAGGCACCCCGAAAATCGAAACTGTACCACTACCGAATGCCCCGCAAGCACGCGAGGTTCCTTTCCCTGCGACATCGGCAATGCCTTCCGCTATACCCACGCGCGCCTACGATGCGGTCGTGATTGGTTCCGGGCCCAACGGGCTGGCGGCAGCAGTCACCATCGCCCGCCGTCAGCGGTCCGTGCTGGTGCTTGAAGCGGCGTCCACGATCGGCGGCGGCGCCAAGTCCGCGGAATTGACGTTGCCCGGCTTCGTCCACGACGTCTGCTCGGCCGTCCACCCCATGGCCGTGGCTTCGCCGTTCTTTTGCTCCGTCCCGCTAGCCGAGCACGGCCTGGCGTGGATTCACCCGCCGCTGCCTCTGGCCCATCCGCTCGACGACGGCACGGCCGCGGTCCTGGCACGGTCGGTGGCTGAAACTGGAGATTCGCTCGGTTCGGACGCTGCCG
>DATKDU010000104.1:0-13047 GCA_035512595.1 Pirellulaceae bacterium | reverse complement strand
AGGTTGTGCTGCATGTGGCCGATGATCGGGTTCTGCCAGTCGCCGAAGTAGATCGCCCCGTCGGCACCGATCTCGATGTCGGTCGGCCGGAAATTCGGATCGCTCGACGACAAAATCGGCTCGACTTCGGTCCCCTCGAAGCTGGCCCCCTTGTCGTTAATTTTGTATTGCAAAATCCCCTGGAAGCCGATCACGTTCAGCACCAGCAGGTTCCCCTGCATCTCGGGGGGGAAATGCTTGCTCGACAGAATCTCCGCGGCGGAACACGGCCGCGTCCGCTGCTGATAGAGCTGCGGCGGGCGGTTGTGCTTGGCGGGGAAGTCGAGATGGCCGGAGAAGAGGGCCGCGTGGTATGGATTGGCTCCAGTGCCGTCGATCACGAAGTCCTGCCCCCAGCGGTCGAAGACGTGGCCGTGCGGGTTGGCAAAGCCGTGCGTGATGTAGACGTCGAACTTCTGCGTCCGCGGCTCGAAGCGGAAGAAGCCGGCATTGGCACAGCGCTGCGGCGGCCCCCAGGGCGTTTCGACCTGCGTGTGGTGGAAGGTCCCTTCCTGCATGTAGAGTGCCCCGCCCGGATCGAGGACAAAACTATTCACCGTGTGGTGCGTGTCGGCCGAGTCGATGCCGTGCAGCACGCGCTCGCGGACATCGGCCACGTCGTCGCCGTCGGTGTCTTTGAGAAACAGGACGTCGGGCGCCATGGCGACGAGGACGCCGCCGTTCCAGAACTCAAAGCCGGTCGGATTGTGCAGGTCGCCCGCAAACGTTTTGCACTTATCGGCCCGGCCGTCGCCGTCGGTGTCTTCCAGGATCAGGAGCTTGTCGTTCATCTCCTCCTTCGGCTTCCAGTGCGGATAGGTCGGCCAGGCGGCGACCCAGATCCGCCCCTTGGTATCGACCGCCATCTGCACCGGGTTGGCCAGCTCGGGGAACTGTTCCTCCGAGGCGAACAGGTTGACCTTCATCCCCGGGTGAACGCTCATCTTCTCGATGGCCGCTTCCGCGCCGAAGAATTCGTGCAGTCCGCCGGGGAGCGGGCCGGGCTTGTTCGTTTTGACCGGGATGAACGGGGGCGTGGTGGAATCGTCGATATCAGGGGGCTGACGCCCCCCGCTCGCCGGATTGCGGGCCACTTCCCAGATCCGCTTGTCCCGATTGGCGGTCATCGCGTCGAGGACTTCCATCTCCCGCTGCATGACGACCCGATTGGTCTGGCCATCGGTGAACGGCAGGTCGGCCCGGCCGCCGTAGATCGAATAGCCGTCGGTCGTCCGGTAGCGATGGAACCAGTAGTGGTTCTTGTCGCGGACGGCGGCGCGGACCTTGGCGACGAGGTCCGATTCGCGCTCCTTGAGGCCGCCGAAGAGCGACAGCTCGATCTGTGCGGCTGCGAGTAAATTCCCATCCGAGTTCAAGTGGATGCCGTTAATCGTCAGCGGACCCGAATTCCCGAACCCCTGCAAGCCATGAAACAAATCCACCAGCGGCACTCCATTCGCCTTGGCGACCTCGGCCATCGCGACGGTGTACATCTCCAGCCGCTCGTTGTTGGCCGTCGGATCGGGCAGGTTCGGATCGGCCAGCTTCTCGTGCGGCACCGGCGAGACGAGCACCAGCCGCGGCGCCCCTTTGCCGCTGTAGTTCTGGCTGAGCGTGTGCTTGATGAACTCGGCCAGGTCCTGCTTGAACTTGTCGAGCCCCTCTTTGCCGGCAAACGATTCGTTGTAGCCGAAGCAGGCGATGACCACGTCGGCCTTCGTCCGCGTGAGCCATTCGTCCGGACTGCCGAAACCGGCGGATCGCAGGCGAATCGTCAACTCGTCGCCCGAGAAGCCCAGATTCCGCACGACCAGGTCATGCTCCGGAAACCGGCAATGCAGCGTCGTCTCCAGCCAGCCGTCGTGCTGCATCCGCTCGGCGAGCGTGTTGCCGATGATGGCGATGTGGTCCCCCTTTTTCAGCTCCAGCCTGGGGGCGGCATCTTGGGCGACTGCCGCCGCAGTGGCAATGGCAACCACGAGGGGGAAGGAGAGACCAAGCGAACGGGCGCGGAGAGATGGAGACTTCATGGCGGGCAATGGCAGGTGGGAATTCGATCTGCAGACGCGCCGCGGGTGCGGCGTGTGCTCCATGCTAAGCGGCCGGCGCCTGGAGTGAAAGCGAACGTCCGCGTCGCTGGCCGCGTACAACGCGACGAGGGGGGATCGATTTCGTGACTTACGTCGCGGCGGCTGACCGCAGCCGAGATGTAACGTATTGTACAGCAGCCGCTTGGAGCTGCGCCGCCGCGCGATGGCCGGCCGTAAGTCGCTTAAGACGGACCGTCTGTTCACAACACCCCAATCGGGGGGGTCCTGGTGCGCCGTCGCGGAGAGCCGGAACTCGCCGATCCAGCGCCTGGTGATAGCGCCAATGCGCAGCCTTGCGAAGGCGAGTTACGGCGACGGAGGCGGCCGTGCCGGCACCTGTAAACTCTTGTCCCCTTGTGGCTTGCGCCAACCGCCGTTGGTCCCCCGCCGGCCTAAGTCAATCCAGACGTCGAGCCGAATATAGCGCGTTTGCGCGGCGCTATCGAGCGCCATGGCCCGCCGCTATAGCGCGTTTGCGCACGTCAAGCGCCTCTGGACCACGATCACAACCGAGTTGAGAAAGATCAACCACCGCGCAGCAGCGACCGGCCGCCAATGGCAGCCGCCACGCCGGGAAGGATCGCCGCTGCAAGGCTTATGCCACAATTGTACACAAGTCCGCCGGCCGGTCAACGGTTGCCGACGACCACATCATGTGGTCCGCCGCTTCTCGGCAAGACAAGGTTTTGGGAGCAGGAGGTGAATCAAGGCCGCAAATCCAGGCGCTAAAGCCCAAATTGACCTTGCCGCGAAGCCCTAGCGAACGGGACAATCGAGCCCGATTCCCTGGCTCTCCTGGAGGAACCTGCCATGCACCGCACCTCATTTCCCGCGGCAGCACTTCTCATATTGCTGGCAGTTGCCGCCCCTTGCAGCGGGCAGGCGACCGAGTGGGTGGGCAAACTGGTTTTGCCGAAGGTGGGAACGGCCCTCCATAGTAAAACCGACTCGGTAACTTGGGATTTTTATGAGAAACCGCTTCGCGTGGAGCGCGAGGAAGGAGAGAAGCTGTGGTGCGGCGAGGTTTGGATTACTCGCAAGGATGCTGTCGGGTTCCAGGACGCCGAGGCTTACTACAGCGAACTGATCGCTCGCGGCAATCCGCCGGCTGCCGCCTATTTCTATCGCGGATTGGCGCGGACCATTAATGACGACTTGCAAGGAGCCCATGAAGATCTCACCAAGGCGACTGAGTTGAATGGCAAGCCAGCACGCTACTGGGGAGCGCGAGCGCAAGCGGCAATTCTCCGCAATCAATTTCCCCAGGCGATCGCTGATTTCAGCGAGGCAATTCGTCGCGAACCAAAGAATGTCGAGTGGCTGCAGGCGCGGGGCTTAGCCTACTTCACAATGGACCAATACGAGCCAGCCATTACGGATGCAACCAAAGCCATTGAACTCAAACCCCATCAAACGACTGCCTGGGCAACGCGGGGCATGGCATACGCGGCTCTAGAAAAGTTTGATCAGGCCGACGCAGATTACGCCCGCGCGCTGGAGATTTCTCCCAAAGACGGCAGCTTGTGGTTTCAACGCGCCGCGATTCGAAACTTGCAGGGGAAGCACGCCGAGGCGATCGACGACTTCACTGGGGCGATTAAATGCGATGACAAGGACGTTGCGGCGTACACCTTTCGTGGGAAAGCCTATTACGCACTCGGACTGAACGACAAGGCCATTGAGGATTGGACGAAGGCACTGAGCCTGGGACCGCCGACGGCCGAGTTGTACGTTGACCGGGGCTACGCTTTCTATCGCCGCAACGAATTTGCGGCGGCAATAGAAGACTACACGCACGCGATCCGGATCGATGACAGTCAGGCGAAGTATTACTATTGGCGCGGAATCGCTCACGTGGGCGCCGAGGATTACGACAAGGCGATTACCGATCTGTCCGCTGCCATTCGTCTCGATCCGGAAATGGCGGTTGCCTACTCCTACCGCGGCTACGCGTGGCGGCAACAAGAACTCTTCGATTGGGCGATTCGCGACTATAGCGAGGTTTTGAAACTGAAACCGGATGACGCTGAGGCATTGGAAACGCGCTGCGGCCTATGGATGCACGTCGGTGAACTCGACAAGGCGATCACCGATGCAACCGAGCTCATTCGGGTACGACCAAATGAAGCTCAACCGCTTCAGGCGCGAGCCGCCGCGTGGGGAATGAAGGCCGAATACGCCAAGGCGATCGAAGATTGCTCACGTGCACTCCAAATCGACGAATCGACCGGAAGCTACATCATGCGAGGAATGATGTTTCACAATAGTCACAAACACGAGGAAGCGTGCGGAGATTTTTCCGCGGCAATTCGCCTCGAACCAGAGTGCGTCGAAGCATTCTTTTTACGGGCACAATCACGAATCAAGCAACGCAAGATCGACGCGGCAATGCACGACTTATATGATTGTATTCGGCTGGATCCGGAAAGCGGCTTTACGTACTACTGGCGGGGACTGATGAGGGTGGCCGAGCGTAAGCTGGAAGAGGCGCGAAAGGACTTCGATCGTACCATTGAACTCGAGCCTAAGCAGACAGAAGGTTATGTGGGACGTGCCGTCGTCTGGGAGTTACGAGGAGAGCATGGTCGTGCTGTGGAGGACTACTATGCAGCCATCAACATCGACCCTGACGACGCCGACCTCTACGTTGCTCGCGGCAAAGCGTGGCAAGTGCTTGGTCGGTATGCCAGCGCGATGGCCGATTTTGATAAGGCGATTGCCGTCGACAGCATATGTGCCGATGCATGGCGAGCCCGGGCTTGGCTGCGGACGACTTGTCCGGATAAGAGCATTCGCGACGGTAGACTGGCGATGGAAGATGCGTCTCGGGGTTGGATCCTGAGCGGCGGCGAAGAAAAGAGCCTGCTGGTCTTAGCAGCTGCTAGCGCGGAAGCGGGAGACATCACGTGGACCATGGAATGGCGAAGGTGCTTAGTCGCGCGGTGGCAGGAAGAAGCCGCAATCGAGAATGCGGAAAGGCTGCCAGTGAGCGAGGACGAGCAGAACACGGATCGCCGCTAATCTCCGCTGATCGGATCCATTAGCGTCGATTAGTGATGATCAGTATTCCCTCCTGATCCCCGACGAATCATTCATCCGTCACGCATCCCTCCGTCGCGCTTTTGACGTTCTTGATGTACTTGTAGAGTGTGCCGCGGGTCGCTTTATAGGGGGGAGCTTTCCAGGACGCGCGGCGGCGGGAGAGCTCGTCGTTGGATAGCGCCACGTCGATCCGGTTGGTTTCCGCGTCGATCGTGATCTGGTCGCCGTCCTTGACCAGCGCGATGGTGCCGCCGTCTTGCGCTTCGGGGGTTACGTGGCCGACGATGAAGCCGTGCGAGCCGCCGGAGAAGCGGCCGTCGGTGATCAACGCGACGTGCTCGCCGAGGCCCATCCCCATGATCAGCGACGTCGGGGTGAGCATCTCCGGCATTCCCGGCCCACCCTTGGGCCCTTCGTAGCGGATGATGATCACGTCTCCCTTTTGGATCACGTTCTGCTCGCAACCTTTCACCATGTCCTCTTCGCAGTCGAAACAGCGGGCTGGGCCGGTGAATTTGAGCCCTTCTTTGCCGGTGATCTTTGCGACAGCGCCGTCGGGACAAAAATTGCCGCGCATGATCCGGATGTGCCCCGTCGCCTTGATCGGCTTCTCGACCGGGTGAATCACCCGCTGCCCTTCCGCCAGCCCCTTCGCTTCGACCAGGTTCTGGACGATCGTCTTGCCGGTGACCGTCATGCACGAGCCGTCGAGGAAACCTTTTTCAAGTAGGTACTTCATCACGGCCGGAGTGCCGCCGACGTGGTGCAGGTCTTCCATGACGTATTTGCCGCTCGGCTTGAGGTCGGCCAGGAACGGCACGCGGTCGCTGACAAGCTGGAAGTCGTCGATGGTCAGCTTCACATCGACCGCTCGAGCCATGGCGATCAGGTGCAAGACGGCATTCGTCGAGCCGCCGAGGGCCATCACGACCACCATCGCGTTTTCGAAGGATTTGCGGGTCATGATATCCCGCGGCTTCAAGTCCTTTTCGAGCAGATTGAGGATCGCTTTGCCGGCGGCGACGCATTCAGCCAGCTTGAGGGGGTCGTCGGCCGGGATCGACGAGCTGTACGGCAGCGACATGCCGAGGGCTTCGATGGCCGAGGACATGGTGTTGGCGGTATACATGCCGCCGCAGGCGCCTGCGCCGGGGATCGAGCAGCGGACGATCTCCTGCCGCTCTTCGTCGGGCATCTTGCCGGTGATGAATTCGCCGTAGGCCTGGAAGGCGGAGACGATGTCGAGCTTGGCATGCCGTGGGGTGCAGCCGGCGCGGATGGTGCCGCCGTAGACCATGAGTGCCGGCCGGTTGAGCCGCCCCATGGCGATCAGGCAGCCGGGCATGTTCTTGTCGCAGCCGGGGATCGTCACCAGGCCGTCGTACCACTGGGCCCCCATCACCGTCTCGATCGAGTCGGCAATCAGGTCGCGGGATTGAAGCGAGAAGCTCATCCCCTCGGTCCCCATCGAAATGCCGTCGCTGACGCCGACCGTGTTGAACCGCATGCCGACGAGGCCGGCGGCCGTGACCCCCTCCTTCACTTTGTCAGCCAGACCGTTCAGGTGCATGTTGCAGGTGTTGCCTTCGTACCAGACGCTGGCAATGCCGACCTGGGCCTTGTTCATGTCCTCGGGGGTGAGGCCGGTGCCGTAGAGCATGGCCTGGGAGGCCCCCTGGCTCTTGGGCTGTGTGATGCGGGCGGAGATCTTGTTGAGCTGGACAGACATGGGCGGGCTGAGATTGGCGAAGGGAGAAGAATCTGGGTAAGAGGCCAGTCTATTCCCGGCGGTTCGCTAGGGCCAGAGACGGAAGTCCCCAGAAAAAAAGGGGAGAGGAGGAACGCTAATCTCCGCTAATCAACGCTAATTAGCGAGGATTAGCGGAGATTAGTGTTCCAATCTCTGCTGGCCTGGACGATGTATGCGGTTTTCCGAAGAAACGAAGTTTTGCCCGTTGACAGCCGGCACAGCAGGGGTAGCATAATCGTTACCTGCCGCGCTCGGGCCGCCCGGAAGCGCAAACCCGCCTGCCATCCTCCCTCTCCGCCGTGAAGATCAAACTCTTTTGCACCAGTGCGCTGGCGTCGCCGCGCGAAGTGACCATCGATCGCTTTCCGATCGAGATCGGCCGCGGCGTCAATGCCGGCGTGCGGATCGACGACCGCTGGATCAGCCGGCGACATTGCGAGCTGGTGTACGAAGCCGGCTCGATTGTTGTCCGCGACCTATCGTCGCGGCACGGCACGATGGTCAACGGCCAGCCGATCAGCGAGTCGCCGCTGGCGGATGGCGACACGCTGCAACTTGGGTTGACGCCGTTTCAGGTCAGCGTCGTCGCGCCGCCGAACGTGCATGATTCGGCGGAGTTCGCGGCGGTGATGTAGTCCACTCGCTCCGCGAGTGGACAATTCCGCGTGGTGCCTTTGCACAGCTTAAGGGCCAAGCTTCGCGACGGCTCTACGTCCATCTGCGCACTCGCGGAGCGAGTGCGCTACAATATTGCCAGCACGCTGCGCTGCAATTCCCCGCCGGTGACGTGGACCTGCCCGCCGGCGTCGATGAAGACGTTCACCTCGCTGCGGACGCCGAACTCGGGGAGATAGATGCCGGGCTCGACGGAGAAGCAGGTGCGGCGCATGACGAGCCGCTCTTCGTGGGTTTCCAGGTTGTCCATGTTGGCGCCGTTGCCGTGGGTCTCCTGGCCGATGCTGTGGCCCGTGCGGTGGATGAAATAGTCGCCGTAGCCGGCTTTCTCGATCACGTCGCGGGCGGCCTGATCGACTTCCCAGCCGCGGAGCTGCTTTCCTTCGGAGAAGCGCTCTTGCACGAGGGCGATGGCTGCATCGCGGGCGGCAGCGACGATCTGAAAAATCTTCTCATACTTCTCGGGCACTTCGCGGCCGACGAAGCCGACGCGGGTCAGGTCGCTGTAGACCGCCCGCGGCTTGTCGAGCTTTCCCCATAAATCGATGAGGACGAAATCCCCTTGGCGGATCGGCGTGTCGCTTTCCTGTGACGTTTCAAAATGCGGATCGCCGCTATGGGCATTGGCGGCAACGATGGGCGGGCTGTAGGTGGTGACGTTGTGGGCGGCGAAGTGATCGAGAATCGCCCGCTGGACTTCGGTTTCCAGCACCGAGCCGCCCCCGCGCGTCCGCTCGGCAATCAACTTCCAGGCGACGCCGAATGCCGCATCGGTCACGCGGGCCGCCGCCAGGTGCAGTTGCCACTGCTCGTCGTCCCAGGTGGCTTCGAACTGCTGGATCAAATCGCCGCTTGATGCGACCTCACAGCCGAAGCTGCGGACGAGTTCCACGACCCCTGCATCGACGCGCGAGACGTAAGGGTTGCTTGTGCGGGGCGAGTATTCCATCGCGATCCGCTTCGTCCCAATCAGCAGTGACTGGATTCCCTGTTCTAGTTCCTGCCAGCGAAGATAAACCCGCTTCTCGCCCGGCAAATGGTCGAGCGCCCCAGATTCGATCCGGTGGACGAGCTTGATTGGCGTGCCGCTGGCCGGAATGAAGTAGAACCACCGCCGCGAGCTGTGCTGGCTGTCGTCGAAGCCGAGCACACGGCGGGCCAAGACGTTGCTGCCGCGGAAATCGTACAAGAGCCAGCCGTCGAAACCGAAGTCGCGGATTGCTTGCTGAACGGCAGTCAGATCAAAAGTCATGTTCGATACCTTGCAGTAACCCGAAGCGTCAGCGAGGGAAAACTCGTCCCTCGCTGACGCTTCGGGTTACGGTTGGTGGCAGAAGTGAAACAAGAACACCGCCGCGGCCACCGACACGTTGAGCGAGTCGATGCCGAGCTGCATGGGAATTGTGACGCGGCGGTTGCACAGGGCGACCAGCTCCGGCGGCAGGCCGTGCGCCTCGCCCCCCAGAACGAGAGCCATCTTCTCCGCCCGCTGCGCTTTGGCCAGGGGCTCGGCACTCGAATCGACGACCGTGGCGACCAGCTCGAAGCCGTGATCCTGCTTCAGCCGCTGCAAAATTCCGCGGATATCGGCCGCAACCACGATCGGCAATTGCAATGCCGCCGCCATCGACACCCGCACGACCCGCCGCGAAAGATAGTCGGCACACTGCGGCCCCAGCACGATGGCATTCACGCCGAGTGCCGCACTAGTCCGCAGGATGCTGCCAAGGTTGGTGGGGTCTTTGAGATCGGGACAGGCGACAATGGTCGCTCTTGTCGCAGTCGCCGACAGGGCTTCGTCAAGCGTCAGGGGAGCAAGTCGCCTGCCACAGGCCAGCACACCGCGATGAAAATTGAAGCCGATCGTCGCTTCCAAGAGCTGCCGGCTGCCGACATACAGCGGCGTGCCGGCAGGGACGAGCGCCTCAAACCGCTCGGCATACTCCGGTAGCAAGAGCAAGCTTTCGACCGGGTAGCGGCTGGCGACCAGCCGCTTTGCGACCTTGTCTCCCTCGGCAATGAAGTGCCCGGCCCAGCGCGAAGGATTCTGCTGGTTGAGTTGCTGATAGGCGGCCAGCCGCGGGTCGGCCGCATCATCGACGGGGATGCGAGGCATGGGGCATAATGTAGCAACTCGCGGTGTGCGGGGGTCGAATTGTAGGATAGACCACTCCGTTCTTGCACAGAGGCACAGAGACGCCGAGGCACAGAGCCGTCGAACGTTGTTTTTATTCTGCTCTGTGCCTTCGTGCCTTTGTGCCTCTGTGCCAAAGACAACGCGGCCTGCCATCGCGCGAAGATTGGACGACGAGAACTCATGCTCACGTTGTTTCCCTCCTTGAAGGGCCGTCCTGCCGTCATCGGCATGCTTCACGCGCCGCCGCTGCCGGGGTCGCCGGCCGGCGAGCTGCCAATGCCGGAGATCGTCTCCTTTATCTTGAGGGATGCCGAATCGTTAGCGGGCGGCGGAGTCGATGGGCTGTTGATCGAGAATTTTGGCGACGCGCCGTTCTACCCTGGAGCAGTCCCGCCGGCGACGACTGCTCAGCTCACGCGGCTTGCGGTTGAAGTGCGAAAGCGGTTTTCCCTGCCGCTGGGGATCAACGTGCTGCGCAACGACGCACTGGCTGCCTTGTCCATCGCGGCCGCCGCCGACGCGCAATTCATCCGCGTCAACATCTTGTCTGGCGCGCGGTTGACCGATCAGGGGATCATACAGGGGCCGGCACACGAATTACTTCGCCTGCGAAAGCAACTAAACGCCCAGCCAATCCGGGTCCTGGCCGACGTCGATGTCAAACATTCCGCCTCGCTGGCCCCGCGGCCGCTAGCGGACGAAACGGCCGATCTGGTCCATCGCGCCGGCGCCGACGGCCTGATCGTCTCCGGCAGCGGCACTGGCCGGAAGACGAGCCTCGATGACTTGAAAGCGGTCAAGGCAGCCGCCGCCGGCCGCCCGGTCTTCGTCGGCAGCGGCATTTCTGCCGCCAACATCGGCGAATATGCGAGCCAGGCCGACGGCCTGATCGTAGGCTCGTCGCTCAAAGCGAACGGGGACGTGCGGCAGCACGTGGACCCGTTGCGGGTGAAAGAGCTGCTGGCCCGCCTTGCGTGATTTTCGCCTCGTCCGATATGCTCCCCTAGTAGGTCCCGCCTGGCGGGTGGGACCTGGACATTGCGACAACCGTGCCCAAAGATCCCGCCCGGCAGGCAGGACCTACCAGCTTGTGCAATACGACCACATCACCACCGATGAGCAGCTTCGCGATTTTTGCGGGATCGTCGCCGAAGCCGACATCGTCGCATTCGACACGGAATTCGTCTCCGAAGACACCTACCAGCCGGAATTGTGCCTGATCCAGGTCGCCGTCCGCGGCAAGCTGGCGATCATCGACCCATTTGCCGTCAAGGATCTGTTGCCGTTTTGGGAACTGCTCACCAGCGGGCCTCGCGAGACGCTCGTCCACTCCGGCCGCGAAGAATTTCGCTTCTGCCTCCGCGAGACGGGGCGGCGGCCGACAAGCTGGTTCGACATCCAGATTGCCGCCGGGCTGGTGGGGCTGGAATATCCGGCATCGTACGGGACGCTGGCCTACAAGCTCCTCAATAAGACACTGGCCAAAGGGGAGACGCGGACCGATTGGCGGCGGCGGCCTCTCTCGCAGCGGCAGCTCGAATACGCCCTGCAAGACGTACACGACCTGGAGACGATCCGCTGGAAACTCTACGAGCAGCTCGACAAGCTGGGCCGGCTCACCTGGCTCGAGGCGGAGCTGCTCGATTGGCAAACCGAGATCGAGGAGTCGGAGCGGGGTGAACGCTGGCGGCGGATCGGCGGCCTGGCGGGCATGTCCCGCCGCTCGCTGGCCGTCGTTCGCGAGCTGTGGACTTGGCGCGATGCCGAGGCCCAGCGCCGCGACATGCCCGCCCGCCGCGTCCTGCGGGACGATCTTCTCTTGGAGCTCGCCAAGCGGCAGACGGCCGACATGAAGCGGATTCGCGTCGTCCGCGGGATGGAATGGGGGAACGTGCAAAAGCATCTGCCTGCCATCGGCGAGCAGATTGAAAAAGCGATGGCCCTGCCGGATTCCAAACTGCCGCACCTGGAAAAGCGCGTCACCCGGCCGCAGCTCAACCTGCTGGGGCAGTTTCTCAGCACGGCACTGGGGAGCATCTGCCGCACTGCTAACGTCGCCGCCAGCCTGGCCGGCACCGCGCAGGACGTGCGGGACCTGATCGCCTATCGCCTCAACCTCGGCAGCTTCGACGACGGCGAAGTGCCAATCCTGGCCCGCGGCTGGCGGGCGGAAGTGGTCGGCCAGGTGATCGACCACCTGCTGTCCGGCGACCTCTCCATCCGCATCACCAATCCCCTGGCGGACGAGCCGCTGGCGTTTGAGGGGAGGCAAAATAAGTAGTGCGTAACCGGTAAGTCGGGAAGGTGCGGGGCACCGATCGGATCTATTATGGCAGCTAATGCCTTGGGCGATGCACTTGTGGAGGTCCCGGCAATCTTGGCAGCCGTAAGACCTGGAAAAAGTACCTGGAAAAAGTACACCCAGCAGGATTCGAACCTGCAACCTTCGGTTCCGTAGGGCAACCGGCCGAATCACAAATTCAGCGTTTTCCCCGACGAATCTGCTGATTTTAACCGTTTTGACCGCGTTTGCAAGCGATAGCAACCAGCGGCAGAAAATACCGACGAATTGCGGTATTCTGGAGCATAGTGGCTGCGCAAAACGGTAGAGTGCCGACTACGGCGGTGGACCTCATGGTGATTGCATTTGATTTTGTGGGCGGACCTTTCGACGGCACTCATCTGGCCGACGACAAGGCAACCGATGCTACACGCGGTCGAATCCGTTCTTGGTATCGGATGACTAACGACGGACAGGTAGGTCAGACCTTTTGGTTGGCATCGCTTGCCCGCGACGACTTGAGCGAACAGGTAGAAGATGTCGGAGCCGGCGCGCATTTCTACGAAGTCATTGAAAGCGCACTGAGCGAAGGCGAAGTGATTGTGCGCGTGAAGTACGTTGGATCACATCCGAAGCCTATTCACTGACCCAGACCCAAGCGGCGAGATAGTGAGCCGGATGCAACAGGAGCGCCCTATTGAGAATCCGCCGCTCAGCCGCCGCTAGACGCCGAAAGGGACGCACCAGAATGCCCCAGGATCGACGATCGTGGTCCCGCAGGTGTTCTGATACCTGCCGATTTTGGATCCATCGCCGCGGCAGTCTCAACAATCTCGACTTGCAATCCCGACGCCCGCCACTCCGCGGCAATCTGTTTTGCTTTCCAGCGGAGGTCGGTCTGGTCCCGCGCCAGGATGGTGCCCGATGGATGGCGGCCGGTGAGTTGGTACATGCGTCTCACGCTCGGCCGGCTGACCGCACGCGCTCGGCAACCAGCCCCTTCTCGGAGCGCGTCGAATCAAACTCGACAAGC
>DATKDU010000103.1:0-13135 GCA_035512595.1 Pirellulaceae bacterium | reverse complement strand
CGCGTGCCGCCGTCGGCCTGGAGCACGTCGCAATCGACGGTGATCGCCCGCTCGCCCAGTGCCTTGAGATCGGCGACGGCCCGCAAGCTGCGGCCGATGAGCCGCTGGATCTCCGTCGTGCGGCCATCGAGCTTCGCCCGCTCGCGCGCCTTGCGCGGGCTGGTGCTGTGCGGCAGCATGTTGTACTCGGCGGTGATCCATCCCTTGCCTCTCCCCGCCAGCCAGTCGGGCACCTTGGGATCGACGCTGGCGGTACACAAGACGATCGTGTTTCCCGCCTGGTACAGCACGCTGCCGGGGGACATGGCGGTGTAGTTTCGCTGGATCGAGACGGGACGCAGTGGCTGATCAGAATGATTGTTCATGGTCGTAGTTCTCGGCGAGATTCATCCGATCGGATCGCAGGGAATG
Organism: Pirellulaceae bacterium; assembly: GCA_035512595.1. GTDB lineage: Bacteria > Planctomycetota > Planctomycetia > Pirellulales > Pirellulaceae > DATKDU01. The sequence goes on along the minus strand of DATKDU010000103.1, from coordinate 12,724 downwards.
GCGGTAATTTGTCTTGGCGCTAGGTTCTGCCGCGCGGCGAATCGAAGTCGTCGCCGTGGTCCTTGACCGATTATCCCATCGCCGAAAAATGAAATGGAATCAGGGGCGATTTTTTTGGCCGCCGATCGGAACTGAGGCCAGGGGTGGTGGTTCATAGGAGAGGGGCTTTCCCAGGAAACGGACGTGTTATTTCGTGCACTGGTCAAATACATTATTAGTCAACAGTCTTTCTATAGGCGGTTGACATCAAGATAAAAATGATTGAGTTTTTCGGGTTTTTTCCACTGATCGACGCTTTCCTCGCCGGATCGCTGGCGCTGAGCGTCCTGCTAGCCGGCAAGTACGCGCTGCAACTGGCGCAGGGCAAGGAACGCACCCCCTGGTGGATCGAGGCGGCATTTTTGCTCGCCGCGATCGTGATGCTGAGTGTGCTGACGATCGACGGCATGCGGTGGACCGGCGATGACTCGTTCGCCCGCCTCGCACCGCTGCCGGGGATGGCCTTTTTGTTGCTCGCGCTGCCGGTGGCATGGCTCCACCTGCGATTCGCGGCCCTGCGGCTGGGCGGGGACAAACTCCGCCGCTCCCCCTGTGCCTGGGCCGTGTTGGCGGTGACCCTCCTTGCCGGCGGCTGGTCCTCGTACCGCTTCCAGGCGGAAATCCAGCCACGGGCCTGGCATCCCCCCGTCCTGACCGCGCGCCCGCTCAACATGGAGCTGGAAACGCAGTTTGTGGGCGTTTCCGATCGCGGCCGGGAGATTTCGCTGTTCCGGTCGGCCACCGAACCGATTGCACCGCAACTCGCCTATCACCTGGTCAATCTTCGCGATCATCCGCAGAGCAGCGGCACCGTGATCGCTCGCGGAGTCCCCGATTCTTCGACCAACTGTCACGGCTGGGTTTTCGCCGGCGGCGAGTTCCTGCTGGATATGGACGGCATCCAAACCATCCTCGCCGACAACGGCTATACTCCCTGCACGGCGCCGCAACCGGGAGACGTGATCGTGTATTTCGCCGGCGACGAAGTGCCGGTCCATACGGGTCTGGTTAGCGGCGTGCTCCGCGACGGCACCGTCATCGTGGAGAGCAAGTGGGGTGTGGATGGGCGCTACTTGCACCGGCCTGAAGATCAGCCGTACTCGGCGAGGTTCGCCTTCTATCGGAGCGATCGCGGCGGGAACCAGATCACGGTTCGCCAGTCGAACACGGCGCTGGCCAAGCACAAGCAGCGTCTTCCGGTGCGGCGCGCCCGCAAAGCGTGACGCCGCCGCGGCGGCGTCACGCCCACGTCTTCGCTCACCATCCTCAGTCGGCCGCCGCCACGGCTGGCGGGGCGGAATCGACTGCCGCGGGCTGAGTCGCCGGAGTGCCGGCGAGTTGCCAGCCGATGGCCAGCCATCCCTGGTCGGTAGTGATCTCCTGCACTTGGAGTTTGCCGGCCTTCTGCAAGCGACCCTTGAGGACAATCCCCTCGGAGACGATCTCCGGCTTGAAGAGGGCACTGAACTTGCGAGTCATAAACGTCTTGAAGAAACTTTGCTGAGTCGTCAGCCGCTCAGTCTCGAGGAACTTCACGTCCACTTCCCCCTGCCGCGTGAGCTTCGAGCCGGTGTCGGTCTTCTCGATGGTGTACTTCGCCGAGATTTCGATCGGCTCGCTGACCGCCTGGTCGCCGCGCGTGAAGCGCCGCCCGCGAATCGCCATGCTCAGGCCCCCGTCGGAAAACAGCGCCCGCACCGGCATCTCGTCGGCGAAAGTGATCGACCAGGGATCCTTGTCGGGAGTGATTTGCAGCTCCTCCGGAACTTCCGCCTTGAGATCGTCGCGGATGATTTTCTCCAGCCGTTCGTCGGTGAGGGTCACGCCCCCCAGCATCGCCTCGCCGAAATTCACCAGTGCCGATTCATGCGCCCGCACGCTGACGTCGTGGCCAGGCGACAGGTCCGGCGGTGCATTGGCGGCGCCCAAGCCGGCGGCGCCTTGTTCCACCCCGCGGACGTCGATCTGCTCGGCCGTGGTGCGGAACTCCAGACGCTGCGGAAAAGCGTCCCGGCTGACCAGCGGATTCTTCACTTCCGCGGCATAGCGGCGGTTGGTGTCGGCGATCAGGTCGGCTGCCTCCGCGTTCATTTGCCCGGCAACACGGTCAGCCGCATGGCTGGAGGCGATCGCCTCCGCCTGGCTCTTCTGCTGCGCCGCCCGATTCCTGGCCACTTTCTCGATCAGTCCGCAGCAGGACTGGATGGAATAAATGTTCGAGGAAGTGGCGCAGTTCGCCGTCGCGCCGTAGCCGTACAGGCCGTCCTCGTTCATCACCAGCACTTTGCGGCCGCTGATATTCGTCAGCCCCGTGCTGTGGATCGTCACGGGCCCGTTGTAGCCGATGTTGTTCGATGCCGCCTGCCCGGTGAGCAGGATGTCGAAGCGGGCGGAGCGATCGTTTGGCACGAGCTCGACCTGCGTGCGCCCGATCGTGCGGGCGGTGCCGTAGATCTGCGTGCCGAGGATCACGTCGGTGACCCCCTGCGTCCGATCGACGTCGCTCTCAATTCCCGCCTTGAGAAACCGCTCCGAAAGCGAGGCAAACAGATTCGGCCGATTGAAGCGGCGGCTGACTGCCGACGCCAGCGATTCGGCCTGGCCATGTCGGCGCAGCCAGCCGACGATCCGCGCGGCGGCCAGCGCGTCATCCGGCGATCCGGTCTGGTCGTAGTTTTCCAGATGAGTGGCCAGCGCTTCGAGATTCTTGGTATACGCTTCCTGCGCCTTGGGATCGGCCGCCAGCGAAGCATCGAGGTACCGCTTCAGAGCGCGGCGCACGCCGGCGAACTGCCGCATCGAAAGCCCGTTTTCGTAAGCCGAAAATTGGCTGAGAATCGGCTCGACGACCCGCGGATCGGCCCCTGCGTCGCGCTGCGCCTGCTCGTGCAGCTCGTCCCAGCGGAGATACTTCCGCCAGCCAGCCTCAAACTCGGGCGAGCTTCTCTTGAGCATGGCATCGAGCTCGGCGATGGCGGCGCGCAACGCGGCGCGCGACCGGTCGAGCTCGCCGGGGGACGCCGGCCGGAATTGGCCCAGTGCATCGCGGGCCATCTGCGGCAGGTTTGCCGGCTGCGGCTGAGTCAATTCCAGATGCCATGCCGACAGGGCGCTGCGAACCGCGACAAATTGTGGCATTTCCAGCCCCGGCTCGCTCCCCGCATACCGCGCCAGGACGGACTCGATTTGCGTGTGATCGGCGGCCTCCCCCTTCGCCAGTTCCGTCGATAACTCGCCCGACTTGAGGAACGCCCGCCAACGATTTCCATTGTCCCCTGCGCCCACGAACTGATCGAGGTCGCGAAGCGCGGCCTCAACCCGGGCTGCCGAGGTGGGCAGGTCGGCCCACGTGGGACTACCGATGGTCAGCGCTAGACAGGCGGTGCTAATAATCCAACTGACTCGCTTCATGATCCGCTCCTGCGGGAGAGAGGAACCGATCCCATAAGTCGTTTCCATAAAATAGCTTACGGCGGGGCGGCACTGTCCGACCGGTATGGGAGAAGTGGATGATCATCCATCGAATAGGTGCGGTTTCATCCCCCCACGTTTCCCTATCTTCCGCGGAACCTCTCATTTGTGCAAGCCGAACTTTCGGCACCCTTGGGCTACTTGACCCGTTCGTCAAAAGCTCTCTAAGTTGCGAAGCTTTCCGATTCCCTACAGGTCGATGGGCGAAATGACAGTAAACCGCTTTGGATTTTTCTTAGTATTCATGGTGACGATTCTCGCTGGGGCCTACGCGCGGGCCGACGCCAATTCGCAGCCATCCACTGATAATTCGATCGCTTGGCGGAGCAATTACCGCGCCGCACTCGAAGAAGCGCAGGCCGCCGGCGGGATGGCACTTTTGTGGTTTGTGGACCCCGCTGGCGAACCGGAAAACGAATCGCGACAGCGCGAATTGCTGTCGCGTTGTCTGGCCGACCCACGTGAGTCACGCTTCACTCCCGTGCGACTGCCAACCGACGCCACGCTTCCCGCCACGGAGGAAACCACAGCCATTCGACTCCTCGACCATCCGGCATTTGCCGAGATGTTCGGCCACCCAGGCATCGCCATCATCGACATGCGCGACGAGTGCAGCCCGCACTTTCATCACGTCGTTTCGGTCTACCCATTCGTCCGCGGCTCCATCAGCGAGCAATCATTGACCGCGCTGCTCGACCTTCCGGCCGGATCGCTCACGCAGCGAACACTCGTGTGGGCGGTCCGCACGCAGAGCGATCAGCCCGCCAGCACGAGCGGAGAGCTAAGTCCGCTTCTGATGGAGGAAGCGGCCAGCCACAGCCGCCATCAGGCCGCCATCTGCCGGCAGGGGCATCATTGCTGGGAGGAGCGATTCCATAAGATCAACGAGAGGCTGCCGGCCGATCTGGTGGCCCAGGAAATCTGTGCCGAAAGCTGGCCCGGACAAGGTCTGCTCGCTGCGGCCCAGGAGTGCGTCCACTCCTGGCGGCAATCGAGCGGCCACTGGAATGCCGTGCGCACGCGCCATCCGCTATTCGGCTACGACATGCAGCGAGGGGCCAACGGCATTTGGTACGCCGCCGGCGTCTTTGGCCGGAACCGGTGAGCGATCTTTTTCCACCTCCTGCGGCACTCACGAGGAGCGGTCCGCTCGCACGAATTGGCGGCGGATGGTAATATCAGTAGCCGCTTATGCAAACAAATGCCGGGAGACTTCCGATGCGTTATTCGTTGCCCTGCCTGATGGTTGGCGTATGTCTTTTGTTGGCGATGCCGGCGCTCGGTGAAGACTGGCCTCAGTGGCGCGGTCCCAATCGGGACGACGTTTCGCAGGAGAAGGGACTCTTGCAGGAGTGGCCGGAAGGAGGCCCCCAGCGCTTGTGGCTCTCCAGCGACGCCGGCCTGGGCTACTCCGGCTTCTCGGTCGTGGGCGACACGCTGTACACCATGGGGGCCCGCGGCGAGGAGGAGTTTTTGATTGCCGTCAACGCGTCCAACGGAACCGAAAAATGGTCGATTCCGGTTGGCTTGCTCTACAAGGAGAGTCATGGAAACGGACCGCGCGGAACGCCGACCGTTGATGGTGACCGCGTCTACGCCCTCTCGGGGAACGGGACGCTGGCGTGTGCGAAAGGGGCCGATGGCAGCATTGTCTGGAAAGTGGAGATGGCCGCACTGGGGGGCCGGCGGCCCAATTGGGGCTACTGCGAAAGCCCGCTGGTCGATGGCGAGAAGGTCGTTTGTACGCCCGGGGGAGAGCAAGGCGCCGTCGTGGCCCTGAACAAGATGAACGGCGAACTGATCTGGCAGAGCAAGGATTTCACCGCAGGAGCGCAGTATTCATCGATCATCATTGCCGAGCACAACGGCAGGCGGCAGTACGTCGCCTTGACCCAAAAGAAGTTTGCGGGCATCGATGCCGCCAGCGGGGACGTTCTGTGGGCCAGCGATTGGCACGGGCAGACGGCCGTCGTTTCCACGCCGATCTTCCACGACGGCCATGTCTACATCTCCAGCGGCTATGGCTCTGGCGGGTCGAAGCTCGTCGAACTAGAAGCCGACGGCAGCGCGACCGACGTTTACGACAACAAGGTGATGGTCAATCACCACGGCGGAGTGGTCCGCATCGGCGACCATCTATATGGATACTCGGACGGCAAGGGCTGGGTGTGCCAGGATTTCAAGAGCGGCGAAATGGTCTGGAACGAGCGGGCCAAGCTCGGCAAGGGATGCCTCACATATGCCGACGGCCGCCTCTACCTGATGGACGAACGAGGCGGCAACGTGGCGCTGATTGAGGCTTCGCCCAATGGATACCACGAACACGGCCGATTCACGCTTGATCCTCAAAGCAGACAGCGCACGGGCGGCCGCGTGTGGACCCATCCGGTCGTCGCCAACGGCAAGCTTTTCTTGCGCGATCAGGAGCTGCTTTTCTGCTTCGACATCCGCCGCGAGTTGACCGGCGGCCGGTAATGGCTCCATCCCAGGCTCCGAGGGCTGGCAGTATCGGCAGCGAAAAGTGCGCCAATGCCGGCCGCCGACATGACTGGGGAATTTGACTTTCGCCCCGTCAACTTCCTAGACTGTCAGGCACTTGGTATCGAGCCCGACGTCGAGATTCCCATGACCACGAAAACGTTCGCCGGATTGTTGATTCCCTTGCTCCTGCTGGCAGGTGCTGCTCGCGGCCAGGATGACTATGCCATTACCGACGACGTCGTCTACGGCCACAAGGACGGGATGGCGCTGACCTTCGACGTGATCCAGCCGAAATCGCCCAACGGCGCGGGGGTGCTGTTCCTGCAAAGCGGCGGCTGGTACTCGACCTGGCGGCCGTCGAAGGACCTGGTTCCGGCGTCGATGCCGCTCTTGAGCAAGGGCTTCACCGTGTTCATCGTGCGGCACGGCAGTGCGCCGAAGTACACCGTGCCGGAAGCGGTGGCGGACGTGCGAAAGTGCGTGCGGTTCATCCGGCTGAATGCCGACGACTACGGCGTCGATCCGCAGCGGCTCGGTGCACTGGGAGGCAGTGCCGGCGGGCACTTGACCTTGATGCTGGCGACGACCGGGGACGACGGCGACGAGAGTGCCACCGACCCCGTGCTCAAGACGAGCAGCCGGATTGCCGCCGGCGTTTCCTTGTTCCCACCGACCGACCTGCGCGGCTGGACGACCGATCCGCCGGAAGAGATCGCGAAAGTTCCGGCGCTCAAGCCGCCGCTGACCTTCGATCCGAAGCAGGAGGGAGACGTGTCGCCGATTTTGCACGTCACCGAGGATGACGCGCCGGTGCTGATGATCCACGGCGACAAGGACCTTCTCGTGCCGATCGAGCACAGCCAGAACATCCTGCCGGTCTTCGAAAAAGCGGGCGTGAAGAGCAAGTTGGTCACGATCGAAGGCGCCGCGCACGGGTTTTCGGGCGAGCAGAACGTCAAAACGGTGCTGCCGGCGATGGTGGGTTGGTTTGAGGAGAAGCTGGCCGAGACGAAGTAGATCGCTTCACGCCCGCTTCCTGGAACGCCATTTGCACGCTCCCGCGACCGGACCCATGAGGTGCTGCGTCATGATCCAGGTTGCAACCGTCTTGTTCGTACTGGCCGCCCTCGGCGGCTTGACAATGGTCGGCATCCGACTCCGGGGAGCACCGCGGCCTCCGACCTGGCTCGCCCTGGGACACGGGGCGCTGGCGGTCACCGCCTTGGGCATGCTCCTTTACTGCGCGACCGTCGGAATCCCACTGTACAGCCAGATCGCCCTGGGGATTTTTGTGCTGGCGGCAATGGGCGGGATCTTCATTTTTCTGACGTACCACATGCAGCACCGTCCCCTGCCCATTCCATTGATTCTGGGACACGGCGCCCTGGCCATCGCGGGAATCGTGCTGCTGCTGATCGATCTCTTCGCGGCCCGCTAGTCCATGACCGTTGCGATTCTCCCATTCACTCCTGGTCCCTGACTCCTGGTCCCTGGTCCCTTCCTCAGTGCAGCACCGGGCAGACATCGAACCATTGGCGTCCCTGCTCCCGCATCCAGCGGTCGCAGGGTTCCGGTCCCCATTCTCCTTTGGGATACTCGACCAGCGGCGGAGCGCTTGGCCCCTGCCACGCCGCCAGGATCGGATCGATGATCCCCCAAGCGAGCTCGACTTCGTCGCTGCGGGCAAACAGGCTCGCGTCGCCGTTCATGGCATCTAACAGCAGCCGCTGATAGGCGTCGGGCATGTTGCCGGAAAACTCGCGGGCGAAGCGGAAGTCGAGATCGGTCAGCCGCAGCTTCATGCCGGCGTCGGGAACTTTGGTCTGAAAGTGAAGCTGGATCCCTTCGGCCGGCTGGATCTGGATCACGAGGCGGTTCGATTCCAAGTGCTGACGCGGGCCGCCGTCGAAGACCATGCTCGGCGGATGCCGGAACTGGATCACGATCTGCGTCGTGCGGCAGCTCATGGCCTTGCCGCTGCGGAGATAGAACGGCACGTCGCTCCACCGCCAGTTGTCGATCTCCAGCTTCAGTGCCGCGAACGAGGCCGTCTGGCTGCTTGGGTCGATTTCCTTGGTCTGGCGGTAGCCCGCGTACTGTCCGCGGATCGTGTTCTTGGCGACTTCCCCGGCGGTCATTTGTCTGACGGCCCGCAGCACTTTGACCTTCTCGTCGCGGACGAAGTCGGCCTGGAAGCGGACGGGGGCTTCCATGGCGGTGACCATCATGAGCTGCAGCAGATGGTTCTGGAACATGTCCCGCAGGACGCCGCTGGAGTCGTAGTAGCCGCCGCGGCTGCCCACATCGACCTCTTCGGCCACGGTGATCTGCACGTGGTCGATGTAGTTGCGGTTCCAGATCGGCTCGAAGATCGTGTTGGCAAAGCGGAAAACGAGGATGTTCTGCACCGTCTCTTTGCCGAGGTAATGATCGATGCGGTAGATCTGTTTTTCGGCAAAGACCTCGTGCGCCGCCCGGTTGAGATCCCGGGCCGAAGGGAGGTCGGTGCCGAATGGCTTTTCGATCACGATCCGCCGCGTGCCGCGCTCTTCGCTGGCCAGGCCGCCAGCCCCAAGTTGTCCGATGGCCGCTGCGTAGAGGGACGGAGCGGTGGACAGATAGTACAGCCGCGAGGCGGGCTCCCCTTGCTCCAGCTCGTCGAGCGCCTTGGCCAGTGCCGCGAAATCTTCCGCTCGGTCGATATTCCCCGGGTGGTAGAAGATATTTGCGGCAAACTCATTCCATACCGTCGGCGCGAATGCCGAACCGACGTACTGTTTGGTCGAATCGGCCAGCTCGCTGCGCCAGGCGTCGTGCGAGTACGCCGTCCGCGAGACGCCGACGATCCGCGTCGGCTTGGGGAGCCGCCCCTTCTGAAAGAGGAGGTACAGCGCCGGGATCAGCTTGCGGCTGGTCAGGTCGCCGGAGGCGCCGAAGATGACAATCGTGTGCGGCATGTGAAATTCATTGTAGGACGGCCTTTCTAGGCCGTCCCGATCGCGACGGCCTGGAAAGGCCGTCGTACGGATTAGAACCGCATCCCGGTGAATCCGCCGTCCACGTAGTAGTCCGCGCCGGTGATGAAGCTCCCCGCTTTGCGCGACACGAGCAACAGTGCCGCCCCCACCAGCTCGTGCGGCTCGCCGAATCGCTTCATCGGCGTCTGGGCCATGATGCTCTGCACCCGCTCCTGGTCGAGGATTTTTCGGTTCTGCTCGGCGGGGAAAAAGCCGGGGCAGAGGGCGTTCACGCGGACATTCTTGGTCGCGTACTCGCGAGCCACATTCTTGGTCAGGTTCACGACCGCTGCCTTCGACGCCGAATAGGCGAAGACTCGCGACAGCGGCAGATGGGCCGTGACGCTCCCGATGTTGAGGATCGCCCCGCCGGTCGCTTGGGCGGCCATGATCGGAGCGAAGATCTGGATCGCCAGGTGCGTGCCGGTCAGGTTGGCGTCGATCACCCGGTGCCAATCCTCGTCGGTGATCTGTTCGTAGGGCGTGGCCGAATTGACGCCGGCGCAGTTGACGAGAATATCCACGCGGCCAAGTTGCCGCAGCACTTCGTCGCGCAAGGCCTCGATCGACGCCCGTTGGCCGGCGTCCACTGGCATGAAGTACGCTTCGCCGCCAGCAGCGCGAATCTTCAGCTCGCGCTCTTGTCCCCGCTCCTTACTGCGGCCGGCGACGACAACCGCCGCACCAGCCGCGCCAAGCCCGTCGCACAGCGCGCCGCCCAGGACGCCCGTGCCGCCAATGACGATGGCCACCTGGCCATCGAGACCAAACAGTTCTTGCAAGTACGCGGCACTCATGGTTCCCTCGTAGGACAGGTTTCCAACCTGTCCTGAATTTTCTGGATGTTACTGGACAGGTTGAAAACCTGTCCTACGCTTTCGGCTGCTTCCGCAGTTTCAGCCACTCACTGTGGAACTTCTGCTCCAGCGGCTTGTCGATTCGCTGGTATGTATGCGCCCCAAAATAATCCCGCTGCGCCTGGAGCAAATTCGCCGGCAGTCGCTCGCGGCGGAGGCTGTCGTAATAGGCGAGTGCATTGCTGAATTCAATCACCGGCAGCCCCATCTGCGTCGCCGCGACGACCACTTCGCGCCACGCCTTCTGCGCCTTGGCCGTCGCCTCGGTGAAATACGAATCGAGGAGCAGGTTTTCGAGGTTTGGCTGGCGGTCGAACGCTTCCTTGATCCGCTCCAGGAATGCCGCCCGGATGATGCAGCCGCCGCGCCACAGGAGAGCAATGTCGCCATACTTGAGGGGCCAGTTGTGCTCCTTGGCGGCGGCCTGAAGCTGCACGTACCCTTGGGCATAACTGCAAATCTTCGAGGCGTAGAGCGCCTGCCGCACCGACTCGATGAACGCTTTCTTATCGCCGATCTTAATGCCGCTGGTGGCGACGGTCGGCCCCTGGAGCACCTTCGAGGCATTCACGCGGGCCTGCTTCATGGCGGAAATGCCGCGGGCGTAGACCGCTTCGGTGACCATCGTGCTGGGCACGCCCAGGTCGAGGGCGAGCTGGCTCATCCACTTGCCGGTCCCTTTAGCGCCGGCCACGTCGAGGATTTTATCGACGAGGTAGCCTTCGCCCCCCTGGTCATCCTTGGCGCTGAAGATGTCGCGGCTGATCTCGATCAGATAGCTTTCCAGCTCCCCGCGGTTCCACTGGTCGAAGACGTCGTATAGCTCGTCGTTCGTTAGGCCGACCGCTTCCTTGAGCATCAAATAGGCCTCGCAGATAAGCTGCATGTCGCCGTATTCGATGCCGTTGTGAACCATCTTCACGTAATGCCCCGCGCCGCGCGGCCCGACCCAGTCGCAGCAGGGGATGTCATTGTTCGGTCCAACTTTGGCGGCAATCGCCTGGAAGATCGGCTTGACCAGCGGCCAGGCCTTCTCGCTCCCGCCGGGCATCAGGCTCGGCCCCTTGAGGGCCCCTTCTTCGCCGCCGGAGACGCCGGTGCCGATGTAGAGCAGACCTTTGCTCTCGACGTACTGCGTGCGGCGCTCCGTGTTGGTGTAGTGTTCGTTGCCGCCGTCGATCAGCACGTCGCCGGGGGACATGAGCGGCAGGAGCTGCTCGATCAGTTCATCTACCGCCTGGCCCGCTTTGACCATCATCATGATCTTCCGCGGCGTCTTGACGTTCTTTACCAACTCCTCCAGCGAGTGGGTGCCGATGAACTTCTTCCCCTTGGCCCGGCCGGCAAGAAGGTCGTCCACCTTCGACGTCGTGCGATTGAAGACCGCCACGGTATACCCGCGGCTTTCGATATTCAGGGCGAGGTTCTCGCCCATCACGGCAAGGCCGATGAGGCCGAAGTCAGCGGGCATGGGGGTGGTCGGAGGTCGGAGGTCAGAAGTCGGAGATCAGTTATTAGTGGGCACGGCGGCAGGAACCAAACTGCGGAGGAACTCGGGCGCAAAGTCAGCTCCGTTAGGCCAAACGATCGTATGCGCGTCGGGATCATAGCGAAGCTGGCGGAACTGCGTCACGTCTTTGAGCGGCGCAAACATCGGACCGCGTAGTTCTGCGGCCAAGTCCACTTCCCCGGACGCATTGTCGCTGAACGACAACCAGACCCGGTAGTCACCGCGATATTCAGCAGCCGTTACGTGCAACATGCCGTCACGCTCATTGACTTGATGACTACTGGTAGTGAAAGCGACAAGCAACGATGACTACCTCCGTCGCCGTGGCGGCATAAACGAGCCGATGTTCGTCATCAATGCGGCGGGACCAGACGCCGGACAGTTCGCCTTTCAGAGGCTCGGGCTTGCCAATTCCTTGAAATGGAGATCGAAGCACGTCTTGGATAATCAAGTTGTCACGCTTGAGCAGCTTGCGGTCGTGGCTTTGGAACCACAGGTAGTCGTCCCAGCCCGAAGGAGTGAAAACGAGCCTCATGGCTGGGCCAGCCTCTGCTCCTGCACCGAGCCGGCATTCATCTCTTCGATCGACTTGCGCAGATGAGCGGCGTTGGCAGGATTGCCCAGCAAATAGACCGTTTCCTGCCATGCATTGAATTCGTCCAGCGACACGCACACGACTTGCTGACCGGATTCCGTGCAAATAATCGCCGGCTCGGCATCATCCACCACATGGGCAACGAGGCCAGCCAAATCCTGTTGCGCTTGTGCCAGTGTAACTGCCTGCATTGGCGATTCTCCCGTCAACAACTTACTCTGCGAATTCAACCCTGTTTAACTCCCCGTCCCCCTATACTACCACGCTGAGCCACGTAATCTTGCGATTCAGATCACCTCTGGATCCTCGCCGAACCTCCCTTGGCCAGCGCCTGCACCTGCTCTAGCGTGGCCATCGTTGTGTCGCCGGGATAGGTAGTCAGCAGTGCGCCATGAGCCCAGCCGAGTTGGATGGCTTCTTCCGGCGACGCACCCGTGAGCAGTCCGTAAAACAGTCCGGCCGCGAAGCCGTCGCCGCCGCCGACCCGGTCGTACACGTCCAGATCGCAGGTCAGGGCCGAGTACGTCTGGCCGTTGATCCAGGCGACCGCGCTCCAGCAGTGGCGATTGGTGGTGAACACCTCGCGGAGTGTCGTGGCCACGACCTTCATATTGGGAAAGGCTTTCGCAACCTGGTCCATCATGCCGACAAAAGCGCTCGAATCGAGCTTGTTCTTGGCCTCGACATCCGGCCCCTTCAGCCCCAGCCCCTTCTGCAAATCCTCTTCATTGCCGACGAGCACATCGACATTGGC
>DATKDU010000102.1:0-13209 GCA_035512595.1 Pirellulaceae bacterium | reverse complement strand
CAACTGGTCGCTGGGGAACAGCACGCAAGGGAATCTGCTGGAGCCGGGGGAGACCCCGCACGACAACATGCAGTTCCTCGTGTTCTGCGCGGCGGTGATCCGGGCCGTTCACAAGTACGGCAATCTGCTGCGCGCCGTGGTCGCCACGCCCAACAACGACCATCGGCTGGGGGCCAACGAAGCGCCTCCGGCGATCCTCAGCATTTTTTTGGGGGATCAGCTTACCGACGTGTTCGAGCAGCTCAAGGCGGGAGGCGCTAAGACGAGCAAGTCGGCTGGCCAATTGACGGTCGGCGTGGATACGCTCCCGCCGCTTCCCAAGCATGCCGGCGATCGCAATCGCACGAGCCCCTTCGCCTTCACCGGCAACAAGTTCGAGTTCCGCGCCGTCGGATCCAGCCAGTCGCTGGCCGGTCCGCTGGTGGCGATGAACACGATCATGGCCGAGTCGCTCGATTATCTCGCCGGGGAAATCGAGAAGGCTTCCGGCGGCGACGCGAGCAAGCTCACTGCCGCGGTGCAGAAGGTGCTTCAGGAAGTGATCACCAAACACGGCCCGATCATCTTCAACGGCGACAACTACACGCCCGAATGGCACGCGGAGGCCGAGAAGCGCGGGCTGCCGAATCTGCGGACGGCCGTCGATGCCCTGCCGGAGCTGACCAACAGCGACGTCGTCGCCTTGTTCGAGAAGTACGGCGTGCTGTCGGCCCGCGAGCTGCAGTCGCGGCAGGACATTTACCTCGAGCAGTACGTCAAGACCATCCTCACCGAGGCCAAGCTGATGGTGGAGGTCGCGCGGACGCTGATCTTCCCCGCCGCCGTCCGGTATCAGAACGACCTGGCCACGACCTGCACCAACCTCAAGCAGCTTGGCTACACGTTCGACACCGACACGCTCGACGAGGTCACGCGGCTGGTCAAGGGAATCCAGGACGGCGCGACCGCCTGCGAAAAGTCGCTGGGCCATCACGGCGGCGGCCCGCTCGACGAGGCCAGGCACTGCCGCGATCAAATCCTGCCGGCAATGGCCAAGATCCGCGAAGCGGCCGACCGGCTGGAGCACTTCGTGGCGGACGACCTGTGGCCGCTGCCGACCTACCAGGAAATGCTGTTCATCAAATAGCAGCCGGCACGCTCCGTGTGCCGTTTCCGCCAACCATCCAGCGGGCCTCGGAATGTGCCGAGGCCCGCTTTCTTTGGCGCCTTCGGGATAACCGCTACAGCCCGCACGCTTGCGCCTCGGCCCCGTCGGCATTCCGCCACACGTTGCCAAAAACCGCCACCCCAGCGGGCGGTGACCTAGATTCGTAGGGCGAAGCGCCGCAGCTTGCGCCACCGCCCGAACTTCGCGAACTGGGCTACATCCAAGAGGAACGCATGCTGGTTGTCATTGGCTTCATCATCGTGACCGCGTCGGTGCTGGGCGGCTTTACCATGGCCGGCGGGCACGTCGGCGCTCTGATCCACGCGTCGGAGATCGTCACGATCGGCGGTTCGGCGATCGGGGCGCTGATCGTGATGTGCCCGGGCAAAGTCCTCAAAGACCTGTTCCGCTCCGTCCTGCAGGCCTTCCAGGGAACGCCGTTCACCAAGGCCGCTTACGAGGACATGTTCAAGATGATGTATGAGTTCTGCCGCCTGGCGCGGCGCGAAGGGATGCTGGCGCTGGAGCCGCACCTGACCGATCCGCACCAGAGCAACATCTTCAACAGGTATCCGCGGCTGGCCCGCAATCATCACATCATCGACTTCATCCGCGGCGCCCTGGGGCCGATTGTGGACGGCTCGGTGAATCCCAAGCAATTGCCGGCCCTGATCGACGCCGAGCTCAAAACCCTGGAAGAGGAGCACCACGCGCCGCTGGCCGCCCTCCACAAGACGGCCGACTCGCTCCCCGGGTTTGGCATCGTGGCGGCCGTGCTGGGGATCGTGGTCACGATGGGGGCCATCGACGGCCCGGTGGAAGAAATCGGGCATAAGGTGGGCGCTGCACTGGTCGGCACGTTCCTGGGAATTCTGCTGTCGTACGGCTTCCTCTCGCCGCTGGCGGTCAAGGTCGAGCTGCTCGGCGTGCAGGAGCTGGCGTTTTACCGGGCCATCGCCACCATCGTGCAGGAGTTCGCCAACGACGTGACGCCGAAGATCGCCATCGAGCTGGCCCGCCGCGGCCTGGCCCAGGATCTGCGCCCCAAGCAGGAAGAGCTGGAGACGCTGCTCAAGTCGATGGATACAGCGGCCTAGCAAGACCGAATGACCAATGACCAAATCCCAATGACCAATCACGGAATACAAACGGCCCCCATTGGTCATTGGTGCTTGGTCATTGGTCATTTTCGCCTAACCGTCCATCCCGATTCGGCCGGACGGACCCACGAGGCTGTGTTCCGCAGGAGTTCCTGACATGGCTGGCAAACACGGCGGCGGCGCTTGGAAAGTCGCCTACGCCGATTTCGTGACCGCGATGATGGCCTTCTTCCTGGTGATGTGGATCACCTCCCAGAGCGAGAAGGTCAAGGAAGCCATTGCGCACCACTTCAACGAGCCGTTCGACTCGTCGGTCCCCTCCGAATACGACCACGAGCAGAAGGGAGGCCCCAATAGGTACGAGCCGGCGCTTCCCAGCCGAAACGACCGCTCCCGCTTCCCGCCGGCAATCAAATCCCCCAACGACGACGACAAGGATCCCACCTCGCGCCGCCCGCGGATGCTCACCCTCCGCGAAGGGGACCGCACCCGCACCGGCAGCGTCGTCTTCTTCGTGGACGATTCCCCCGAGCTCGACGCCCCCGGCCAGGAACGGCTCAAGCGGCTCGTGCCGTGGATCGCCGGCAAGCCCCAGAAGCTGGAAATTCGCGGCCACGCCTCGCGCAAGCCGCTCCCCCCCGGCAGTCCCTACAAGGACGCCTGGCAGCTCTCCTACGCCCGCTGCCTGACCGTGATGAAGCTCCTGGAAAAGCACGGCATTCCCCCCGAGCGGATGCGGCTCAGCCAGGCCGGCGGCTATGAGCCCTGCACGCTGGAATTGAACGACCACGAGCGGCTCCCCGACGGCCGCGTCGAAATCTACCTGCTCGACGAGCTGGCCGAGAATTTTGCCCAAACTCGCGACCGCGGGAAAAAGGGCGCAGCCGGCCGCTGAGGGGGAAGCGAACGACGGTCACCGCTCGTTCTTAGCCGGAGGCAAACCTGCCCTTAGCCGGAGGCAAACCTGCCCTTAGCCGCAGGCAAACCTGCCTCCGGGTTCAGGCGGTCCGCGGCGATGGAACGTGTTTCGACGGGGTTGAGTCTTGTCAAAACACGTTCCTGATCGACGTCTCGGGTATTGCCAAAGTCACTGCCCCGTCGCACGGCCAAGATAGCCGTGCCACACGTTGAAACCGTGCCACCCCGCCGCCAACTCGGGCAGCGCTTGCGCGGCTGGGATGCTCCTCTCGAACGAAGTCCTGATCAATGCGGAATTCGGCATCGAGCGGCAGCGGCTCTGCCTGCCGGACCTCAACTAGCAGACGCCCGCCCGCTGATGCACAATGTGGACCTGTCGAGCTCCTGGCCATACTCGAAGGGCAGCCGTGACCCCTCAGCAATTCATCGCCAAATGGCAGGCCGCCAACCTCTCGGAGCGCTCGGCCTGCCAGCAGCACTTCCTCGACCTGTGCGACCTGCTGGGCCAGGAGAAGCCGGCCGCCGCCGACCCCGAAGGGGCCTGGTACTGCTTCGAGCGGGGGGTCAGCAAGACCGAAGGGGGCCAGGGGTGGGCCGACGTCTGGATGCGGAACCATTTCGGCTGGGAATACAAAGGCAAGCACAAGGACCTCAAGGCTGCCTACGCCCAGCTCCTCCAGTACCGCGAATCGCTGGATAACCCGCCGCTGCTGGTCGTCTGCGACCTCAACCGCTTCGAGGTCCACACCAACTTCACCGGCACCGCCAAGCGGGTCCACGCCTTCGACCTGGCTGGCCTGGCCGAGCCCAAGAACCTCGATGTCCTCCGCCGGCTGTTCGCCGATCCCGAATCGCTCCGCCCCGGCCTGACCAGCCGGAGCGTCACCGAGCAGGCGGCCGAACTGTTCGGCAAGCTGGCCGACGGCCTGTGGCAGCGGAAGATCCCGGCCGACGAGGCGGCCCACTTCCTGATGCGGCTGATGTTCTGCATGTTTGCCGAGGACATCGACCTCCTCCCCAGCAAGGTCTTCAGCCGCACGCTGGCCCAGGCCAAAAAAGACCCCGCCCGGCTGAGCAACTTCCTTCGCGAACTGTTCGGCGCGATGGCCAGCGGCGGCACGTTCGCCCTGGAAGAAATCCTGTACTTCAACGGCGGCCTGTTCAGCGACAGCACGGTCATCGACCTGACGGCAGTGGAGATTCAGGTCCTGGCAGACGTGGCGGCATTCGACTGGAGCGTCGTCGAGCCGCACATCTTCGGGACGCTGTTCGAGCGGACGCTCGACCCGGCCAAGCGGGCGCAGATCGGGGCGCATTACACGAGCAGCGACGATATCAAGACCCTCGTCGAGCCGGTGATGATGACGCCGCTCAGGCGCGAGTGGCAGGCGGTCCAGGAGAAGTGCCACGCGCTGCTGGTTAACCCCGGCGTCCACGCCGGGAACCGCCCGCCGCGCCGCGTGGGCGCGGCGGTTAAACGGGAATCCAAGCCCCGCCGGGAGTTCAACAAGCTCCTCCGCGACTTCGTCGAGCGGCTGGCGCACGTGACGGTCCTCGATCCGGCCTGCGGCAGCGGGAACTTTCTGTACGTGGCCCTGCGGCTGCTGTTGGACCTGGAAAAGGAAGTCATCACGTTTGCCGCCGGCCACGGCCTGGGGCTGCTGCCGCAGGTGCGTCCGACGCAGCTCCACGGCATTGAGATCAACCCGTTCGCGCAGGAGCTGGCGCAAGTCGTGATTTGGATCGGCTATTTGCAGTGGATGCGTGACAACGGCTTCAACCCGCCCCGCGACCCGGTGCTGGAGCCGATCGAGAGCATCGAGAACAAGGACGCGATCCTCGACCTGTCCGACCCCGAGCATCCGCAGGAGCCGACGTGGCCCGCCGCGGATTTTATTGTCGGGAACCCGCCGTTTTTGGGCAATCGGTACATGGCAGCCTATTATGACCGTCATTATCTGAAGGCTCTTTACCGACGATACGAGGACCGGCTGGGCGGACGGCCTGACCTGTGCTGCTATTGGTTTGAAAAGGCACGCAGTCAAGTATCGCGAAAGAAATCGTCGCGCGCGGGGCTCCTGGCAACTCAGGGCATTCGAGGAGGTACGAATCGTAACGTACTTCAGCGGATCAAGGACACCGGAGACATCTTCTTTGCCGTCTCCGACCGTGAGTGGCTTCTTGATGGCGCGATGGTTCATGTTTCCCTGGTCGGATTCGACGACGGCTCCGAACGCGCCCGCGTCCTTGACGGCCAATCCGTTGCAGACATCAATCCAAATCTAACGTCGGGAAGTGACACAACAACGGCACGCCACCTCCCACAGAACGATGGGATTGCGTTTCAAGGTGGGATTAAGCGTGGCAGCTTCGACTTTTCTGACGAGAAGGCCCACGAGTTCCTACGCGGGTCAGGGAATCCCAACAATCGCCCGAACAGTGATGTGTTGAGGCCTTACTTGAATGCGACCGATGTAACCCAACAAAACCGTCATGTCTGGATAATTCATTTCGGGAAGTCGACTCCGCAACAGGAGTGCGCGGCGTACGAGGCTCCCTTTCGGCACGTTGAACAAATCGTGAAGGAAGAGCGCGCAACCGCAAATCAAATGGAGGCGCGTGAACGTTGGTGGCTGCATTGGAATGTGCGCGAGGAGCTGGAAAGAACTATCGCTGCGTTGGATCGGTGTATCGTGACCCCGCGCGTAGCTAAGCACCGAGTTTTCGCGTGGATCACGCCACCACAGTACATCGACAATGCGTTAGTCGCGTTCGCGACGGCCGATGACTATCTGTTCGGCGTTCTCCACTCTCGAATTCATGAGGTGTGGTCCCTTGCCCAAGGAACACAACTTCGCGAGAAGGAAAGCGGCTTTCGATACACGCCCACCACCTGCTTCGAAACCTTCCCCTTTCCCGAACCCAGCGACGCGCAGCGGGGGGCGATTGCCGAGGCGGCCCGCCAGCTCGACCAACTCCGGACCAACTGGCTCAACCCGCCCGAGTGGACCCGCACCGAGATTCTCGAATTTCCCGGTTCGGTCGATGGGCCGTGGGCCCGGTACATCAGTAGGCCCCTTCTGCCGGAAGGGGCCTCGGGGGCATCGCACGGCGCGGCCCTGGGGAACGCCGACGCCATCGCGGGGAAGGTCCCGCCCGGCAGGCGGGACCTACTGGGCACCGTCCACTATCCGCGGCTCGTCCCCAAAGACGACGAGTGCGCCAAGGAACTCAAAAAGCGGACGCTGACCAATCTCTACAACCAGCGCCCCGCCTGGCTCGACCTGGCCCATCAAAAACTCGACGCCGCCGTCTTCGCCGCCTACGGTTGGCCCACGTCCCTCACCGATGACGAGCTACTCGCGCGGTTGCTGGAGCTGAATCTGGGCAGGACGGCGAGATCGTGATTGCCGAATCCGCTACCATCAGTCGTGACGACTCCTTGGTAGAGGAGTTCGCCCTCAGCGTCCGTAACCCTGAAGGGGCCAGCGGTGCCTGAACGCTGACGCAAAGTGGATCGGCCGCAAGGGGAGCGCTCCCGCCTCAGTCGGGGGCGCGGGCCTCTGCCGGTTATAACGAAAGTGGGAACATTCTCCGCAGAAACTGTGCCTTTGGCTCAAACCTCCATCGCTCAGCAGCCGTTGCTTATTGCTCCGCGTGCGGTATAATGGCGCGCCAACCGGCATGGGTGTTGCTGACCCAAGTTGTTGCCGCGCCTTGTTTTGTGGCTCAACTATCCAGGAACCGCATGACGTGAGTTTTCGATTTAGGAACGCCGCGTCGGTCGTGGCAGGCACCTTCAATATCTACATTGTGCAGCCAAACTGGCTGGCGCAAGTGGGTATTCTTGAGGAAGGGGCCACCTCTCAGATGTGGGCGGACCTCGACCGCCCCGGGTTTCGATTTCGCGTTAAGGATTCGATGCTCACGTGGAACGTGCGGCCGGATCGGATCACACTGGAGAGCGGGTCACCCAACGATGATTGCGGGTCGCCACTGGAGAAAGTTATCGGTGCGCTCCAGTGGACGCCCCTGATGGGGGTGGGAACGAATTTGCAGTTCGCGGCCGACCTGGATGAACTTCCTCGCCTTCGATACAAGTGCCCGACGTTCGAGCCGCCAAGTGGCTTCAGCCAGGGACAGTCAACGTGGCACGCGGCGTTGGTTAAAGACCAGCACACTTTTAACTTTCAAATTGCCGTCTCACCTCCAACAAAAGTTCCGCAAAACGTCGTTTTATCAATCAACGTTCATACTGAGATTGCACGAGACCTAAAGCAGCTTGACGCCAATGCGGTTGGCCAAGCCGCCTGCCGGAAGTTCGTGGGACATTGCAACGAGGCTGTAGAGTTGGCCAAGAATGTTTTCGGTATGGAGATAGTGAAATGAGCGATACAGCAACATGCCTAGCCCCAATGACCGCCTATCAGGCTGATGGCTCTCGCTGGCTGGACGTCTCCCTTGCGCCACGACAGGCCCGGGTGTGCGATGTCTACGACCTTAGCGACATGTCATCGGCAGCGCTTCGAGATTTGGACCGGATTCGATCACAGGGGCTCGCTCGCCCAACCATCCAGCCGCGTGAACTTCCTACTCGGCAGCCATGATGCGGGGCTTCTTCGATGCCCATCGACATCGTCGCGGAACCGTTCTCCGCGGCAAAACTTGCCGGTATGGCGGATTTGAACTGCGGCAATAACGAGCATGGTCGCATCGCCACCAATTGGATCCTCGGCACCAACCCGGACGATTCCGTTCTGTGCGATTTGAAAGCCCATCCGGACTTGCAGGTCTTCCTCTATTACGAGGTTGGAACCGACCGCCTCGTTGGCTTTGGATCGCTGGGGCTGACGACGAGAAGCGGCTTGGAATTCAGCATTATCCCGCACATGGGAATCGACGTCCAGTTTCATGGCGTTCCCGCGGGTGCGCCGTGGAGCGATCGCCCGTCAGCACTGGTGATGAGTGACCTGATTGCTCGAGCGGGCAAGTTGCCACCAGCAGAACTCTCATTGTTCGTCCACAAAGACAACCTCCCAGCGAGAACACTTTACAAGCGGCTTGGCTTCGAGCCTGTTGGAAACATTAACAAGGCGGATCATCAGCGAATGGTGCTACGGCTTCGATGAACCCGTACTGGCTTCTGTGAAACCCCGACCACCTGTTTTCGGACACTATTGCCGGATTGTGCCGTCCTCACGCACGAGCAGAATGGCGCTGTCATCACGTGGGGAACCGGTCACTCATGCCGCGGCTCGCTCAGCTCATCAAAGAGCGCTTGGCCCAGGTACTCATCGTGACGCTCGCCGGCATCGGGGACATGGGAAGCCCAAGCGCCGATCCAATCTCGCGTGGGTTCGACGAGGGAGGGTGACGAAGCGGAGGAAACGGCGCTGGCGATGGCATTTTCGGCGAGCGCCTCGACGCTCTGGCCTGTTTGCTGCGCGCGCTCGGCCAGCGGTTCGTAGACGTTGTCGGGTAACTGGATCGTGATTGAGTGGCTCATAGGGCGACTCCTCATTCATTCAGCACAATTCTACCATCGGCAAATCCAAAATCAGACTCCACCGACGCTGGTCGATGAGAAATTGACTCCAGGTTCGACTTTTCAATTGTACCACGAGCGCCATGCGCCGCGTCGATTTTGACAGCCAGCGGGTAGTGTCGGCTTTTGTTTCCCAGGTCTGCCGGCGGCGCATGCGTCATCTGCCGAACTTGTCCTGCCGACGGAGCGGCGGACCACATTGTTTGTCCTGCCGCGGAGCGGCGAACCACAGGGGAGCAAAGGTCGAATCGGCCCCTTGCCTCATCGAATGATATTGTGTACACTGTATCAAGGCGTACACTTGCGCCGGCTTCGTTCTTTGACAACCGAATATCCTACGGCATGCCTCGCGCGGCCTCTTGCGCCGCCTGTGCAGACCGGCCAGCTTGACAGGTTTTTTGACAAACCCCCCCTTTGGTTGTCAAAAAACCTCCCCCGCTGTGCCAGCGACGGAGCAAACGGAGCCAGGAGCCAGGGGCCAGGAGCCAGCCGATAAGGAGCGGAGTTGAAACGGCGCTGAGCGGGCTTATTAAAGGAAAATCCGCCGGTTTCGCTAAGGGATTGGCGGGTAACACCTTAGAGGGTGCGAGCCTTGGGGGCCGGGAGAAGGGAGCACTTATTAAAGGAAAATCCGCCGGTTTCGCTAATCGATGGACGGGTAAGGAGTTAGACGCGAAAATCGGGCCTGGAAAAAGCCCGAAATCGCTTATCAGCGCCAGATCAGGGGGCTGACGCCCCCCGCTCGCCTGGTCCGGGAAGATCAGGGGCTGACGCCCCCCCGCTCGCCTGGTCCGGGAAGATCAGGGGGCTGACGCCCCCCCGCTCGCCTGTCGCCCGGTATCAGGGGGCTGACGCCCCCCGCTCGCCTGGCGCTAGAACGGACGCGCAAACGCGCTATATTCGCCCCCGCGCCAAGGCGCCATATTTCGCCGTAAGTGGCCATCGGGACAAGTGTTACGTCACACGCTCCGGGCGGCGCAAAGGCGCTATCGCCCTGCCGCGCGAGCGCGGACTGTCCCCGGCGGTTGCACCATACCACCCAGCGCGCCACAATCTGGCGATCCTCTCTCCCAGGAGTTCACGATGAACGCTTCCCGCCGCGAGTTTCTCTCCGCCACTTCCGCCACTGCCGCCGCTGGCATTCTCACCACTGCTGCCGTCGAATCGGCCCGCGGGTTTCAGGCCAACGACACCATTACGGTCGGCTGCATCGGCACCGGCGGCCGCTGCCGGCGGCTGATGGAGTCGCTGCGGACGATTCCGGGCGTGAAGATTGCCGCGGTCTGCGACGTGTGGGACGAACGGCTGGAATTGGGCAAGAAGCTGGCCGACGCCAGCGCCTTCGCCACGAAGAGATACGAGGAGGTTCTGGCCCGCAAGGACATCGACGCCGTCGTCATCGGCACTCCCGACCATTGGCACGTGCCGATCACGGTCGATGCGTGCGAGGCCGGCAAGGACGTGTACGTCGAGAAGCCGCTGACGCACGAAGTGTCCGAGGGGCAGCGGGTGATCAATGCCCAGAACGAGCATCGGCGGATCGTCCAGGTCGGCACCCAGCAGCGATCGATGCCGCACATTCAAAAGGCGTACGAGATCGTCCGCTCGGGCCAGCTCGGCGAGATTCACAAGGTCCATCTGACCTGGAACCGCAACGCGCCGCGGGCCCAGAAAACCGTCAGCAACATCGACCCCAAAACGGTCGATTGGAAGCGCTGGCTGGGGACGGCGAAGGCCCAGCCGTTCGACGAATACCGCCTGGCCCAGTGGCGCTGGTTCTGGGATTTTGGCGGCGGCATTTTCACCGACCTGATGGTCCACTTCCTGGACGTCGTTCACTGGTATCTCGATCTGGATCACCCCTCCTCGGCGGTCAGCATCGGCGACCACTACATGGCCAAGGGGCTGTGGGAAACGCCCGACACGGTGCAGACGCTGCTCTCGTATCCCGACAAGCAGGTGCAGGTTAACTTCGAGGGGACGTTCAGCAACGCCCGCAACGGGGCGATGACCGAGTTCATGGGGAGCGAGGCGACGCTGTACATCGACCGCGGCCGGTACGAAGTGATCCCCGAGCGGCGGAGCAAGCTCAAACCGAGCGCGCTGATCCTGGGCGACGGCCCGCGCGGCGCGGACTTCTACGCCCAGCCCGACGGCGAGCTATTGCACCTGAGCAACTGGATCGACTGCGTCCGCTCCCGCAAGAAGCCGCTGTGCCCAGCCGAAGCCGGCGTCAGCGGTGCAGCGGCCGCGCACCTGGCCAATCAAGCGCTCCGCAGCGGGCAGACGGCTACTTGGGGAGCAAAGGGGTAGGCGAGAATCGCAGAGGGATTTTAACCGCGGATAACGCTGATGTACGCGGATGGTTCTTCCGCGAAATCCGCGGTTGAACCTCCTCAATAAAGCCGGCCCGCGACGCTCATGCCTCCGCGGGCCGGATCGTTCACCGAATTTGTAGTCGGCAATCTAACCCTTGTGCGCCTTGTGGCAGCCCATGCAGTTGGCCGCTTTGCCGAGCGACTCCCCCGCCCCTTCCTTCCCTTCGACGCACGCCTTGGCGGCCTCGACCAGGGCGCCGGTCATCTTCTTCCAGTTCTCCTCGTCCCCCTTCGGCGGCTTGTTCTTGGCCAGGTCTTCGAACATGGCCAGCAGCTTCTTCTTCTCCTCGTCGGTCGCCTTGCCGCTGGCCACGGTCTTGCACAGCCCGCCCTTCATGCAGACCTTCATGACCTCCTTGATCGCCACCGGCTTCTTGTCGTCCTCCGCGCGCGAATTCAAGTTCAAGAGCAGCGCCAGACCACCCATTACCACCATCGCCACGAGCAACTTTCGCATATCCAATCTCCTCTAACGATGTAAGACACGAAGCGCCGTAGTTCGACGCCGCGAACATCATAACGGGACCGGCCGCGAAAAGCACGTCAATTCCGGGCAAAGTACGGCTTAAGACATTCGCTCGGTCGTTCGCGTCGGCTTTTGCACGGGAGCGACCGTCGGGCCGCTGGCCTCCTGCGGCGCGTCGATCCGCACCGAGCGGCCGGCGACTTCGCCGATCGGCATAGCGGCAGGCTCCGCCGCCGCCGGCAGCGACGCGCGAAACTCCGCCGGCTCCAGGCTGGCCGGATCGATGGCTTCCCACTGCCCGATGACCGCTTCCGCCTGGATAAAATCCTCCAGGGCCAACAGCGAAGTCGTCAGCCATCGCCAGGCGAACCGCTCGCGGCAGCCGGCGTCGATTGCCGACTGGAGGTACGACCGGGCGGCAGACCAGTTCCCCTTCACGGCCGCACACGCGCCGAAGACGGCGGTCCGCAGCGTCTCGCGGGCCGGCGTGTCGGGCAGGTGCCCGGCCACAAGCAGCGCCTCGTCGCGGCGGCCGTGCTGCACGTGCAGCTCCAGAATCTGCCGCGCGATCCGCAGCGAGTCGGGATACGCTTGCCGCGCATCTTGCAGCAGGGCCAGTGCCGCGTCGGCATCGCCGGTCCCTTCCAGGATCGCGGCCTGGCAGGAAGCGGCGACCTGGCGAATATCGGGGAGGTGCCACAGGCCGGGCTCGATCCGCCCGTGCCGGTAACACACCTCGTAGGCCCGCACGGCCAGGTCGGTGCGGCCGAGCGATTGCAGATACCCGCCCAGGGCACACAGGAGCTGCGCGTCGAGCGGAAAGGTTTCCAGGGCGGTCGTGCAGAGCGAAAGCTGGGCGCTGCGCCGCGGGTCTTGCCCCTGGGCGTCGGGGAGCGGACTGGTGACCGTCTCCAGGCTCGTCAGCATGCCGTAGTACGCTTCGAGCTGTGCGGGGGCGCCTTGATCGGAGTGCTCAAACGCCTGGCGGTAATGCATGGCCGCCAAGTCATGCGCCGACAAGGTCTGATGGGCTTCCGCCAGGCAGTTGTGCATCTCGGCACTCGGGCCGCGCTCCGCCAGTTGCAGCTCGGCCAGGTGCAGGTTCCGTTTGGCCCGGGCGGCTTTCACCGCCGGATCGCGTTCCCGCCGGCTGCGCTGAATCGTCAGCGGCAGTGAGTCGGTGCCAATGCCAAAGGCGAACAGCGCCCGGTCGAGCGATTCGCGGATGCGTCCGGAGAATTGCAGCCCGGGGCGGCGCGGATGAAGCCGCAGCCGCTCGACCTGCTCGCCGGCGGACAGCTCATCCAGCGGCGGCAGCGCCACGCGCAGCAGGTATGCCGTCGCCGGATCGGCGTGCTGCTCGAGAAATTCTTTGAGCAGCCGGCCTTCGTCCCTGCCGAGCGTCTCGCCGCAATCGAGCCACAGGATCCACATCCCTTGCACGTACGTCAGGCAGGCGTTGCGGGCGGCGGAGTAGCTGTCGTCCCACGGCCGCTCGAAGACGCGAGCCCCGAAGGCCATCGCGATCTGGCGGGTCTCGTCGCTGGAGCCCGTGTCCAGCACGACGATCTCGTCGGCCAGATTGCGGATCGAGACGAGCGTTTCTGCCAGCGCCTCGGCCGCATCGCGGGCGATGATGGCGACGGACAAACGAA
>DATKDU010000101.1:0-16876 GCA_035512595.1 Pirellulaceae bacterium | reverse complement strand
CGGCGGCAACACGTTCCGCGTCGAGGAATACAAGAAGCCCGAGTTCGAGGTAACGATCGATGCGCCCAGCGAGCCGGTGATGCTCGGCGAGAAGATCACGGCCAAAATCAACGCCAAGTACTACTTCGGCTCGCCGGTCGCCAAGGCCAAGGTGAAGTACAAGGTCTTGCGGAGCGACTACTCGCGGGACTGGTATCCGGTCCGCCCGTGGGACTGGTGCTATGGGCCGGGCTACTGGTGGTTCGCCTATGACTATCCCTGGTACCGCGGCTTCAATGACTGGGCGGGTTGCATGCGCCCGGCACCGTGGTGGATGTGGCGCGGCCAATCACAGCCGCCGGAAGTTGTCGCCGAAGTCGAGCGCGAAATCGGCGAGGACGGCACCGTCAGCGTCGAGATCGATACGGCAATTGCCAAGGAACTCCAGAACGACACCGACCACGAATACACGATTACTGCCGAAGTCCGCGACGAATCGCGGCGGACGATTCTAGGCACCGGCAAGGTGCTTGTCGCCCGCAAACCGTTCAAGGTCTTTTCGTGGGTCGATCGGGGGTATTACCGCGTCGGCGACGTGATCAACGCCAGTTTCCTGGCCCAGACCCTCGACCAGAAACCGGTCGCAGGAAAGGGAGTGCTGACGCTCTTGAAGATCAGCTACGACGAGAAGCAGCAGCCGATCGAAACGCCGGTGCAGAAGTGGGATCTCGACACGGGCGTCGAAGGGCGGGCCGAGCAGCAGATCAAGGCCAGCGCCAAGGGACAGTACCGCCTGTCGTACGTCCTGACCGACAAGAAGGAGCACCAGATCGAAGGGGGGTATCTGTTCACAATCATCGGCGAAGGTTTTGACGGCGCCGAATTCCGATTCAGCAACGTCGAGCTGATTCCCAACAAGGCCGAGTTCGCGCCCGGCGAAAAGGTCGCTCTGCAAATCAATACCGACCGGGCCGACAGCACGGTCCTGTTCTTCGTCCGGCCGACCAACGGCGTTTATCTGCCGCCGAAGGTGGTGCGCATGAAGGGCAAGAGCACGCTCGAGCAGCTCGACATTGTCAAGCGCGACATGCCAAACTTTTTCGTCGAGGCGCTGACCGTCTCCGGCGGCAAGGTGTATTCCGAAACCAAGGAAATCATTGTCCCGCCCGAAAAGCGAGTGCTCAACGTGGCCATCGAGCCGTCGGAGAAGGAATACAAACCGGGCCAGAAGGCCAAGGTGAAAGTCCGCCTCACCGACCATACGGGGGAAGGCTTCGAGGGGACCACCGTCCTGACGATCTACGACAAGGCGGTCGAGTACATCTCCGGCGGCTCCAACGTCCCCGATATCAAGGAGTTCTTCTGGAAGTGGCGGCGGCATCACCAGCCGCAGCACCAGGACAGCCTGGCGAAGTATTCGCACAACATTGTGCTGCCGAGCAAGCCGGGGATGGGTTTCCTCGGCGTCTTCGGGCAGTCGGTGGCGGAGGAGTTTGAAGAACTGGAGTCGGATCGGCTGGCTACGGGACTCGGAGTCGAAGCACGAATGCCGCTTATGCGCGGCCGCGCTGGCGGAATGGGAGGAGCGATGCGCGGCATGGCATTGGACGCGGCAATGCCGGCGGCATTGGCAGCGCCCGGCGGACCTGTAGCCGAGTATGCGAAAGCGGCGAATGGGCTGTTTGCCGGCGAAGACAAAGCCGGCGCTGAATTCGAGGGTCAGCAGGGCGGCCAAGGTCCCGGCGCTGCGCCGCTGGTCGAAGCGACGGTACGCACCAAGTTCGCCGATACCGCCAAGTGGGTCGCCGCTCTGACCACCGGCAAGGACGGCACCGCCGAGGTCGAGCTCGACATGCCCGAGAACCTGACGAGTTGGAAGATCCGCGTCTGGGGAATGGGGCACGGCACCAAGGTCGGCTCCGGCGATGCCGACGTGGTGACGCGGAAGAACCTCATCGTCCGGCTGCAAGCGCCGCGGTTCTTTGTCCAGAAAGATGAGGTGGTCCTGTCGGCCAACGTCCACAACTATCTGGCGACGGAAAAGGAAGTCACCGTCTCGCTGGAGCTGCCGGCGGAGAAATTGAAGCCGCAGACGCCGACGACCGTGAAGGTGATGGTCCCCGCCAATGGCGAGACCCGCGTCGATTGGCGCTGCACGGTCGCTGGCGTTGGGGAAGCGATCGTCCGGATGAAGGCCCTCACCGACGAAGAGTCGGACGCGATGGAAATGACGCTGCCGAGCTACGTCCACGGCATGCTCAAAACCGAGTCGTGGGCCGGCACCGTCAAGCCCGACAAGGAGGTCTCCAGGCTGACGTTTAACGTCCCCAAGGAGCGCCGTGTGAACCAATCGGTTCTCGAGGTCCGCTACTCCCCGTCGCTGGCAATGGCGATGGTCGATGCGCTTCCGTACCTGGCGGAGTATCCCTACGGCTGCACCGAGCAGACCCTCAACCGGTTTGTGCCGGCAGTCATCACGCAGCGGACGCTGCGGGACATGAAGCTCAACCTGGCCGACATCCGCGACAAGCGGACCAACCTCAACGCCCAGGAGATCGGCGACGATCGCGAGCGGGCCAAGGGGTGGAAGCGGTTCGACCACAACCCGGTCTTCGACGAGGAAGAGTTGGCCCGCATGGTGAAGGAGGGGGTCAAAGCGCTCACCGACCAGCAGATCAGCGACGGCGGCTGGGGCTGGTTCAGCGGCACCGGCGAGCGAAGCTACCCGCACACGACTGCCGTCGTCGTCCACGGCCTCCAAGTCGCCAAGGCCAACGACGTGGCGCTCGTGCCGGGCATCTTGGAGCGGGGCATCGAGTGGCTGAAGCGCTACCAGGCCGAGCAGCTCGTGTGGCTCAAGAATTTTGAACAGAAGCTGGAAAATGTCCCCAAGAAGCAATATGCCGACGAGCTGGATGCGTTCGTGTACATGATCCTGGTCGATGCGGCCAGCGACAACGTGGAGATGCGCGACCGGCTGTACCGCGACCGCAAGGAGCTGGCGGTGTACGCCAAGGCCATGTTCGGACTGGCGCTCGAAAAACTTGGCGACCGCGAGAAGCTGGCGATGATCCTCGAGAACATCGAGCAGTTCCTCGTCCAGGACGAAGAGAACGAGACGGCGTACCTGAAACTGCCCGAGAGCGACTACTGGTGGTACTGGTACGGCAGCGAAGTCGAAGCCAACGCGTTCTACTTGAAGTTGCTGGCCAAGACCGATGCGAAGCAGCAGCGAGCCCCGCGGCTCGTAAAATACCTGCT
Source organism: Pirellulaceae bacterium (assembly GCA_035512595.1). GTDB lineage: Bacteria > Planctomycetota > Planctomycetia > Pirellulales > Pirellulaceae > DATKDU01. The sequence goes on along the minus strand of DATKDU010000101.1, from coordinate 13,636 downwards.
CAACAACCGCAAGCACGCGACCTACTGGAGCAGCACGCGCGACACGGCCTACTGCGTCGAAGCCTTCGCGGAGTACATCAAGGCCAGCGGCGAATCGGAACCGCAGATGACGGTCGAGGTGTGGCTCGACGGCGAGAAGAAGAAGGAGGCCCTAATCACCCGCGAGAACCTGTTCACGTACGACAACAAGCTGGTGATCAGCGGCGCGGACGTGAAGGACGGAGCCCACGAGCTGGAAATCCGCCGCAGTGCCGGGAAGGGGAACGTCTATTTCAACGCGTATCTGACCAACTTCACGCTGGAAGACCACATCACCAAGGCGGGCCTTGAGGTGAAGGTCAACCGCAAGTACTACCTCCTGGTGCCGGTGGACAAAACGGTCAAGGCCCAAGGAGACCGCGGCCAGGTCCTCGACCAGAAGGTCGAGAAGTACGAGCGGAAGGAGCTGGCCAACCTGGCCACCCTCAAGTCGGGGGACCTCGTCGAGATCGAGTTGGTGATCGAGAGCAAGAACGACTACGAATACATCCTCTTTGAGGACATGAAGGCCGCCGGCTTCGAGCCGGTGTCGCTGCAAAGCGGTTACGGCGGCAGCAAGGGTCTCGGCGCTTACATGGAGCTGCGCGACAACCGGGTCGCCTTCTTCGTCCGCTCGCTAGCCCGCGGCACTCACTCGATCGCCTACCGCATGCGGGCCGAAATCCCCGGCCAGTTCGCGGCACTCCCCACGCGGGCCTCGGCCATGTACGCGCCGGAGCTGAAGGGAAACTCGGACGAGATCAAGCTGAAGATCGAGGACTAGTCGTAGGACAGGTTTTCAACCTGTCCAGAACTCTATTCTTAGCCGGAGGGCAACGCCCTCCGGCGACAGGGGCGATCTTCGCATTGCTATTCGCCGTTCCGAATCGCGCACAGCTCGCCCTCGGGTGGGATGAGCTTGCGTTGACCATCACGCGGAATTGGAACAACAGCTTGGCGGCGTAGCGATTCGTTGTCGAATCGCCAGTTGCAGCAAGCTTCCGAACCATATGGTCGCCCCTTCCTCGCCAAGTCACTGAAACGAATCGGATCTGTCGGTGAGGCCATGATATACTTGGTGTAAGACAAATCGGAGAGGGAGTCATTCATGGTCAAGGCGATTCACGGCATCATCCACGGCAAATCGATCGAGCTTTCCGAAGACCTCGGCCTGGCCGACGGCCAGCAGGTGGAGGTCGTCGTGAAATCGGTTGGCAAGGCGGAAATTTGGGGCGACGGCTTGCGCCGCTGCGCGGGAGCGCTAGCTGGGGAGTGGACGGACGAAGACGACCGGATTCTCGAGGAAATCCGTCGGGACCGACAGGACGATTCGCGCCGGGACATCGCCGAATGAGGTTCCTGCCCAGGACCGATACTTGCTCGGCCGACCTCAAGCATCCCGCGCGATTGAAGTCCCTCGTTTCTTGCACAGAGGCACCAAGGCACAAAGGCACAGAGCAGACCAAGTTGTCGCTGCTGCTCCGTGGCTCTGCGCCTCAGCGCCTCTGTGCAAGAGCGATCGACGCTGCCAATTGCGAGAACGAGCGGCTATGCCGAAGCAAGCGAGCAATTCATGGTGGCCCCGTCTCGATATCGCTTGCAGTTCAGCTTGCGATGGCTCTTCGTCGTCGTCACCGCAATCGCCGTTTGCGCACTTGTCTATCGCATCACCGGTCTTGTGGAATCGATAGGCGTGGCGGTGGCATTTGTCCTGTGCGGCATCTGCATCAACTTGCCGCCGCTCCGCTTTCGCCGCTCTCTGCGCGGTATCTTGCTCGCACTGGCCGCGGGCATCGTCTGGATGGTCGGAGTTGATTACTCGTATTTTTGGGAAGGGTGCGGTTATTGCCGCAGCCACTGGAACGTCGAGGAGGTCCGCGTATTCCACCAACCGGTCTGGTCGAGGCAAAGCGAAGACCACCTTCCGTCGATTCGCTTGATTGCTGAGGATTTGGGCGCACCGTGTCCTCATCGATACGAGCGATGGCACCTCAATCGCCTGTGGGGCTTTCTATTGCTTGGGCCACCGAATATCAACGGAACCTGCTGTCTGGCGGGGGGAGACTGGTACGTGCATGCAGACCGAGACTACGTCCGCGCTATTGGAGCCAGAGATCCGAAAATTGGAGTTGAATTCCAAAAGGCACTGATCGAGCACGATCACAAGACGCTGAAAAGGCTACTGGACGAGGTACGCCCTCCGCCCAGCCGCGGATCGGGCGTAAAATGAACCCGGCAACATTCGTCAGATCATTTTCGCAGGGATCGTTATGGCCTCTCGTCCCCTCGGCGGCATCATCCACACGTACCAGAAGTACGACCCGGCTAATTTCCCGCCGCCGACCCAGCCGCCGCCGGATGTCGTCTCGCCGGCATTCGAGCATTTCCTGATGTACGGCAATTATCGCGAGCTGACCGAGGAGCAGCTTGCGCGGGCGATTCGCCTCGATCCGAGCCAGATTGCCGGTATGGGCCCAAGCCTCGATTCGCTGATCGCGATGCTATTGGAGCGGAAGCGGAAGATTCTGGCGAAGTACGAGACCGAATCGGTGCAGGGGACTGCCGCCAAGGAATTCCGCAAGTCAGCGGAGAAAACGCAAGTGCCGCCGCCGCTGCAAAAACGGTTCGACCGGGCGGTGAAGGAGGAGCAACTGCGCGACCTGGAGATGCTTTGGTACTCCGCCGGAGATGAACGATCAAAATTCGCGCGGCAGCTCGTGCAGCTCGTGGAGAAGCTGGGGCAGAAGTACCAGATCGACGAATTGGCGGCCAAGTACGACTTCACGGGGCGCACATCGCTGTCCATCGAGGAGGCCCTCGCGGTCAAGGAGGAACTGGAGCAGATCGACAAGCTGCTTGAGCAGCTCAAGGAGGCGATGAAGACCGCCCAGATCGGGATCATCGATTTGGATTTGCTCGAGCAGTTCACCGAGCCGGGGGACATGGAGAAGCTGGCCGAAATCCAGCGGATGGTGGAGAACTACGTCCGCGAGATGGCCGAGCGGCAGGGGCTGGAGCGGGACAAGGAGGGCGGCAAAGCGTTCAAGCTGACCCCCAAGGCGTACCGGCTCTTCCAGGGGCGGCTGCTGGAGCGGATTTTCTCAAACCTCCAGGAATCCAAGAGCGGCCGGCACACGAACGTCGTCCAAGGGGAAGGGGCCGTCGAGCTTCAGCAAACGAAGCCCTACGAGTTCGGCGATTCCATCTCGCAGATGGACATTCCGCAGTCGTTCATCAACGCCATGCTTCGCGGCGGCGGCGGACTGCCGGTGCGGCTGAAGCAGGAAGACATCGTGATCCACAAGACGCGGAACACCCCCAAGTGCGCCACGGCCGTGATCATGGACATGAGCGGCTCGATGCGCTACGACGGGCAGTACGTCCACGTCAAGCGGATGGGGCTGGCCCTGGATGGGCTGATCCGCCGCGAGTATCCGGGCGACTACCTGCGGTTCATCGAGATGTTCACCTTTCCCCGCGTGGTGCCGCCGGGGGAGATTATCGAGCTGATGCCCAAACCGGTGACCGTCTTCGATCCGTGGGTGCAGCTCAAGATCGACATGAGCCGGGACGACGTCAGCGAGCATCGCATCCCGCCCCACTTCACGAACATCCAGCGCTCGCTCCAACTTGCCCGCCAGCACCTGGCCACGCAGGACACCCCCAACCGCCAGATCATTCTCATCACCGATGGACTGCCGACGGCCCACTATCAGGGCAACTTTCTCTATCTTCTCTATCCGCCCGATCCGCGCACCGAGGCCGCCACGCTCCGCGAAGGAATGCTCTGTGCCCGCGAGGGGATTACCATCAACATCTTCCTGGTGCCGAGTTGGTCGCAGTCCGAGGAGGACATTCGCTTCGCCTACAAGCTGGCGGAAGGGACCACGGGGAGGGTATTCTTTACCGCCGGCAAGGACCTCGACCGGTACGTGGTCTGGGACTACGTGAACCGGCGGCGGGAGATCATTGCCTAATGCGGAGTGCGGAATGCGAGGATTTACTACGTCGCTGGCGCTGGAAAGATCTACCACGGCTCCTCTGACCTCTGACCTCTATGCCCTTCTCCGCCGTCCTCTTCGACCTCGATGGCACGCTGCTCGATACCCTCGATGACATTGCGGATGCCGCCAATGCGGTCCTCGCGGCGCAAGGGATGCCGGCGCATCCGCTGGCGGCTTACAAGTTGTTTGTCGGCGAGGGGGTAATTCGACTCTTCGACAAGGCGCTGCCATCGGATCATCGCAGCGTAGCGACAATCGCCCGCTGCGCACTGCACTTTGCCGAGGAGTACGGCCGTCGCTGGAACGTCAAGACGCGTCCCTACGACGGCATTCTGCCGCTGCTGGCCTCCCTACGCGAGCGACTGCCGCTGGCAATCTTGTCGAACAAGCCGCAGGTGTTCACCGAGCAGTGCGTGGACCATTACTTTCCGGCTGGAACTTTCGTGTGCGTCCTGGGGCAACGCGAAGGGGTCCCACCCAAACCCGATCCGGCCGGCGCGATCGAAACCGCCCGCTTTCTGGCACTACCGCCTGGGAAGATCGCCTACCTCGGCGACTCCAGCATCGACATGCAGACGGCGGTGCGTTCCGGCATGCACCCGATCGGCGCAGCATGGGGATTTCGCAGCCGGGAAGAACTGCTCGCCCATGGCGCAGCGGCGGTGATCGAGCAGCCGGAGGAATTGATTGCCATTCTTGGCGGCTGACTCCTTTCTACAAGCCTGAAGCGCAAGCGAAGGACAGCTCTCCACTCGCAAAAAGGCGTTTCCTTCGCTGGCGCTTCAGGCTTGTTGGTTATTTTTCGCCCGCCTGGAGTTCCGTCAGGAGTTGCTCATACTCCGGCTGCTTCGGCCGCAGCTCCACCAGCCGCTGGGCCAATGCACGGGCTTCGTCGATCCGTCCCGTGTCCTTATACAAAATGGCCAGGTAATAGCCGGTCGTCGGATTCCGCGGGGCCAGCCAGTGTGCCGCCGCCAGCGAATACTCCGCTTCCTTTTTCCATCCCTGCTGGTAGCGCGAGAGACCGGCCTGAAGCTGCAGTCCCGCGTTGTCGCGCACCAGCCGCGCATCGCGCTCCAGGCAGCTCCACTCGTCTGCTTTCAGCTCGTCGAAGCGGGCCGCATACACGGCTGCCTGCATCGCGTGGCGCTCGGCCCCCGCCCGATCGCGGGCGTACACTTTTTGCTGAGCCCGCTGGTGCTCGCGCTCCGCCAGCCGGTTGAAGAGCCGGGCCAACGTGCTCTTGGGAGCCGCATTGAGCGGCTCCAGCGCAAGCGCGATTTCGTATTCCTCCTGCGCCTCGGCCAGGCGGCCTTGGTTTTCGAGCACGGTGCCGCGGAGCAGGTGTCCGCCGGCCCGGTCGTTGTCAAACGATGCCCCCGCCAACAGTTCCTCGGTCGCTTTCTTCAGCCAGATCGGCTCGTCGCGTCGCAGTGCGTCCGCCGGCAATTCCGACAGCGTGAGTGCCGCCCGCGTGCGCACCAGGCGGAGCGGATCCTTCAGCAGTGGCAGAGCCTTGCCGACCACGTCGGCATTGGCCCCTGCCAGACTGGCCGCAGCGGCCGCCCGCACTTGTGCGTCCCGGTCGGCGAGCGACTTCACGAGCGAGGCAATCGGCTCATCGCCGGTTTTAAGGCCCGGGTGGACATACGCCCCCAGCTCCATCGCCGCGGTCGCCCGCGCAATGGCCGGCTGCGTTCGATCCGCCAGCAGGGCCACCAGCCGCGGCAATGCGTCCGGCGCTTGCCGGCGGGCGGCGGCAAGTGCCGCGGTGAAGTGCGGCTCCCGCTTGAGACCTCGCGGGAACCACTTTTGCAAAGCCTGCTCCGACCAGGCATCGAGCCGGGCCAATTCCTGCTTGACGTTTTCGTTTCCCGCGCGTGCGTCGCGCAGCCAGTCGGCATATTCGACGGGCCGATTGGCGGTCGGCGATTTGGGCCGCTCTTCTGCCCGGAGTTTTGTATCGCGGACGTGACAGCCGGTGCAGGCGTTGGGAGTGCCGAACTGCACGCTCAAGTCGGGCCGCGGCGTGCGAAAGCTATGATCCCGCCGCGGATCGACGTCCATGTAGGTCGTCGCCGGCATGTGACAGTTGACGCACTGGGCCGCCGCGGTCCCCGGTTTGTGGTTGTGATGAGCCGGCGTGTCGTACTTGGCTACCGGATGCTGATGGCAGCTCGTGCAGACCTGATTGCCCGTAAACTTCAGCTTCAGCGAGTGCGGATCGTGGCAGTCGGAGCAGCGGACGAGCTTGTGGAACATCTTGCTCTGCGTAAACGAGCCGTACTCGTACACCTCGTCCAGAATCTGGCCGTCGGCGTGATAGGTCGCTTCCGACAGCGTCTCGCTGGCGTAGAAGTCGTGGAAGCGACTGCCGCCGGTATACCCGCCGTGCAGCGTGCTGCGGCGGGAGTGGCACGGGGCGCACGACTCGACCTCGGCAACTGCCGGCTGCCCCTTGATGCGAGCCAGGGCGTAACCGTGATTGCGGTCCCAAAACGGCGAGATCTGGCGGGCCAGCTTCACGTGCAGGCTGCCGGGGCCGTGACACGTCTCGCAGCTCACGTCGATCTCAGAAAACGTCGTGTGATACGTCCCCGTGCCCTCGTCGAAGTTCTTTTGCAGGTTCGTGGAGTGGCAGTCGGCGCACATCGTGTTCCACCGCTGGGCGATGCCGGTCCAGTGCAGGTCGTCGCTGGGATCGAGCTTCTCCTGCACGTCGGGCGGATCGAGATGGAACCACCTTTTCTCGCGCGTGTTCCAGGAGACACGCAGCACCTGGAGCCGGGCGATTTCATTCTCGGGCATGTCGGCCAGCCGGTCGAACTCGACCATGTATTGCTGGAGCGGCGTCACGCCGAAGACGTATTTGATTTCGAACTCGGCCAGCATTCCGTCAGGGCCTTCAGTCTGGATGAAGTATTTCTCACCGCGGCGGAACATGCGGCTGGTGACGCCGTGGTGCTCGAGCGTCGCATCCGAAAAGTCGCCGAGCACCGTTTCGGGCGTGGCCAAATCCATCGCCAGGTCGTGATGCGAGCCCTCGTGCAAGAGCCCCTGCTGCTGGTGGCACTCGAGGCACGTGCGGCGGCCGACGTACGTCGCGGTCGCATCCGCGGGAATGCCGATCCACCAGTCGGCAATCAGCCAGCCGCCGGAGAGCAGAACGAACGCCGCCGCCAGCCACCACGGCGACCAGCGGCGCGGCGCACTGCCAGGGGATGATTTGGGTGGGACTGATTTCGAGGCGACATGCGCCATAGTGAATAAATCAAGCGGCGAAGAGGCGGCGTTAATCTCCGCCAGCCAGTATAACTTCCCTTCGATTCTCCGACCTCCGACTCTGAACCCTGAACCCTTTCTGCCGGGCCCTGCTATACTGGCCTCGATCGAGACCCATTCCCCGCCAGGAAGTGCCATGTCCGCCGTCGCCGTCGAACACGTGCTCGTCGTTCCCACGAAGCGATTCCATGCCCTGGGGCACTTCCAGGGATTCTCGCCGGACGTCCAGAAGTATCTCTCGCAACTTCTCGATCCGGCTCATACCTGCTACCGCCCGCGCACTGAAATGGAGAAGGATCCGAGCTTCAAGCAATTGATCCCGTATGTCGTGTTCCGGCACAAAGATCATGCCGGCCGCCAGCACCTGTTTCAATATACGAGGGGCAAAGGGCAAGGTGAGTCGCGGCTGCACGCCAAGCAGAGCATTGGCATTGGCGGCCACATATCAGCGGACGACGCCTCCTGCCACAATCCGTACGAAGAGGGGATGCGGCGCGAGCTTGAGGAAGAAGTGATCATCGAGACGCCGTACAACGGGCGGATTGCCGGACTGATCAACGACGACCTGACGGACGTGGGTAAGGTTCACCTGGGGGTGGTGCATGTCTTCGACGTCGTTGAGCCGCGGGTAAGGCCGCGAGAAAGCGAGATTATGGAAGCCGGCTTCCGGCCGGTCGAGGACCTGCTCGCCGACGTGTCGCGATTTGAGACCTGGTCACAGATTTGCTTGAAGGCCCTGTTTTAATTGCGGATTGCAGATTGCGGATTTTCCGCATCACAGCGTTCCCAAATCCGCAATCCGCAATCCGCAATCCGCAATCCCCAATCAGCAATCGACCCATGCCCCACGAATCCCTCACTCGCCGTCATCTCCTGGCCGCCGGCGCACTTGCCGCCACGGCCGTCGCGACCCATCCGCGTGCCATGTCCGCTGCCGAACCCGACAAGAACTGGAAGATCACCAAAGGCCGCATCAAACAGTCGGTCGTCTCCTGGTGCTTCAACCCGATGCCGGTGGAAGAGCTGGCGGCCGCAGCAGCGGCACTCGGCTTTCAGTCGCTGGAGCTGGCCGATCCCAAGCACTGGCCGGCGCTCAAGAAGCACGGCCTGACCTGTGCGATTGCCGGCAGCCACGGCTTTCAAAAGGGATGGAACCACAAGGAAAACTGGGAATTCTGCAAAGGCAAGATCGCGGCGGCCGTGGAAGCATCCGCCGATTTCGGCTGCCCCAATGTGATCACGTTCTCCGGCATGCTCGACGGCATCGACCCCGACGAGGGGAAAAAGAACACGATCGAGGGGCTCAAGACGGTGATCGGCCTGGCGGAGGAGAAGAAGATCAATCTCTGCCTGGAAATGCTCAACACGCGGGTCGATGAGAATATGAAGGGGCATCCCGGCTACCAGTGCGATTCGATCGAATGGGCCGCCGACGTCTGCAAGGCCGTCGGCTCGCCGCGAATGAAGATCCTGTTTGACATCTACCACGTGCAGATCATGCAGGGGGACGTCATCGTCCGCATCCGGCAGTTTAAGGATCTTGTAGGCCACTACCACACGGCCGGCGTCCCCGGCCGCCGCGAGCTCGACGACGTACAGGAGAACAACTACCCGGCAATCATGCGGGCGATTGTCGAGACGGGGTACACCGGTTTCGTTGGCCAGGAGTTCATCCCCACGCGGCCGGACAAACTCGCGTCGCTCAAGCAGGCGGCCATGGTGTGCGACGTGTAATGTAGTCCACTCGCTCCGCGAGTGGACAATTTTGCTGCGAGTTACGGGTTGACTGGCCAACTCTTTGCTCAACCGTCATAGTACGGTCCCGCCCTCACCAGGACGAAATGATCGACACGAGTCTAATCGCCGGCGAGGGCCTCTTGTGCACTCGCGGAGCGAGTGCACTACATTAAATCATGGCCATCGATCCTATCTGCGGCATGACCGTCGATGAAGCGACCGCGCTCAGTGCCGAGCGCGACGGGCAGCCGTTTTACTTCTGCTCCGAGCATTGCCGCAAGAAATTCCTGGCGGGGGGCATCACGACGGAGACCAAGCCGGCGAAGCGGCCGGCGACCGGCAAATACATCTGCCCCATGTGCGAGGGGGTCGAAAGCGACCAGCCGGGGAGCTGCCCCAAGTGCGGCATGGCCCTGGAGCCAGCTCAGCCGTCGGCGCCGCGTGCCAAGGTGGTCTACACCTGCCCGATGCACCCGCAGATCGAGCAGGACCAGCCGGGAAACTGCCCGATCTGCGGCATGGCGCTCGAGCCGAAGACCCTTGAAGCCGGCGCCGAGGAAGAAGACCCCGAGCTGACGAGCATGACCCTCCGGTTCTGGGTGAGTGCCGCACTCACCATTCCCGTCTTCCTGCTGGCCATGCTGCCGATGGTCGGCGTTCCCGTGGATCGCTGGCTCGGCGGCACGCTGCACACGTGGCTGCAACTGCTTTTGGCGACGCCCGTCGTGCTGTGGGGCGGCTGGCCCTTTTTCGAGCGCGGCTACCGATCGATCGTGACGGCCAGCCTCAACATGTTCACGCTGATCGCCATCGGCACCGGGGCGGCATACCTCTACAGTCTGGTCGCTGCGCTCTTTCCGGACGTAATTCCCGAGAGCTTCAAGCACCACGGCCAGCCCGAAGTCTATTTCGAAGCCGCGGCAGTCATCATTACGCTCGTCCTGCTGGGGCAGGTGCTCGAGCTGCGGGCCCGCCGCCGGACGAGCAGCGCCATCCGCGAGCTGTTGTCTTTGGCCCCGCCATTGGCCCGCGTCGTCAAGGATGGCCAGGAGCGGGAAGTGCCGCTGGAGGAGGTTCATCAGGGGGACGTGCTGCGCGTGCGGCCCGGCGAAAAAATCCCGGTGGACGGCAAGCTGACCGAGGGGAAGAGCAACGTCGATGAATCGATGATCACTGGCGAGCCGCTGCCGGTGGAAAAAGAGACCGGCGACGGCGTGATCGGCGGGACGGTCAACCAGACCGGCTCGTTCTTGATGGTCGCTGAGAAGGTCGGACAGGAGACGGTCCTGGCCCGGATCGTCAACATGGTGGCCGAGGCCCAGCGGAGCCGGGCGCCGATCCAGAAGTTGGCCGATCAGGTGTCGGGCTACTTCGTGCCGGCGGTCGTCCTCGTCGCGATCGTCACGTTCCTGGTATGGGCCATCGCCCGGCCCGAGGAGCCTGCGCTGGCCTGGGCGCTGGTAAACGCGGTCGCCGTGCTGATCATCGCCTGCCCCTGCGCCCTGGGGCTGGCAACGCCCATGTCGATCATGGTTGGCGTCGGCCGCGGAGCGCGCGAGGGGGTGCTGATCAAGGACGCGGCGGTGCTGGAGACGCTGGAGAAGATCGATACGATCGTCGTCGATAAGACCGGCACGCTCACCGAGGGGCGGCCGAAGCTGACCGAGTGCGTCCCCGTTGAAGGCGGGTCCGAGAGCGAACTGTTGCGGCTGGCGGCCGCCGTGGAACATCAAAGCGAGCATCCGCTGGCGCGCTCGATTGTGGACGGTGCCAAAGCGCGGGGGATTGCGCTGGCCGCGGCCAGCGATTTTCAGTCGATCACCGGCGGCGGCGTGCAGGCAAATGTCGATGGCAAGCCGGTGCTGATCGGCAACCGGGCGCTGCTGGCCGAGCGGAAAGTTCAGGGACTCGGCCCGCTCGACGACCTGGCCCGCGAGCTCCAGCGCCAGGGGCGCACGGTCATGTTCGTTGCGGTCAATGGAAAATTCGCCGGGTTGATTGCCGTCGCCGATCCGATCAAGAGCTCGACGGCCGAAGCGGTCCAGTCGCTGCACGCCCTGGGCCTGAAAATCATCATGCTCACCGGCGACAACGAGCACACGGCGAAAACGGTCGCTGACCAGCTCGGCATCGACCGGTTCGAGGCGGGCGTCAAACCCGAGGACAAGCACCAGCGGATCAAGGCCCTCCGCGGCGAGGGGCGCAAGGTCGCCATGGCGGGCGACGGCATCAACGACGCCCCGGCACTGGCCGAGGCCGACGTGGGAATCGCCATGGGGACCGGCACCGACGTGGCCATCGAATCGGCCGGCGTGACCCTCGTCAAAGGGGACCTCCGCGGCATCGTCAAGGCCGTCCAGCTCAGCCGCCGCACGATGCAAAACATCCGCCAGAACCTGTTCTTTGCTTTCATCTACAATGCGCTAGGAGTGCCGATCGCGGCCGGCGTTTTGTACCCCATCTCGCCGCACTTGCTGCTCAATCCGATGATTGCCGCGGCCGCGATGAGCTTTTCGAGCGTGTCGGTCATTGCCAACGCCCTGCGCTTGCGGACAGCGCGCCTCTCGTAGCGCAAAGGCCACAAGCCTGAAGCGCAAGCGAAGGAAAGGCATCCACTTGCAATAGCGGCCTTTCCTTCGCTTGCGCTTCAGGCTTGTGGGGAAATCTCGATCGGTGCGTTAAAATAGCCGCCATGCGTGCGGAGATCATTGCCATCGGCGACGAGTTGACCAGCGGCCAGCGGCTGGACACCAATAGCCAGTGGCTGGCCGAGCGGCTGCTGGAGTTGGGAGTGCCGGTCGCGTTTCACACAACGGTCGGCGACGTGCTGACGGATAACGTCGAGGTCTTTCGCCGGGCGGCCGAGCGGGCCGAGATCGTCGTCGCCAGCGGCGGGCTGGGGCCGACGGCCGACGACCTGACGCGGCACGCGCTGGCCCAGGTCGCCGGCGTGGAGCTCGTCCGCGACGACGCGGCACTGGCGCACATCAAGGCCCTGTTTGCCCGCCGCAAGCGGGAAATGCCTCCGGCCAACGAGATCCAAGCGATGTTCCCTCGCGGCAGCCGGGTGATCGACAATCCGCACGGCAGCGCCCCGGGGATTGATATGACGCTGGCGAGCGGGGGGCGTAAGCCCCCTGATAGCCCCACCGCCGACGCCCATCCATCAGGGGGCGTGCGCCCCCCGCTCGCCGGAGATGCGTCGCAGGCGTCAGCTCGCATCTTCGCGCTCCCCGGCGTGCCGGCCGAGATGAAAGAGATGTGGGCTACCAGCGTCGCGCCGGCGATCCGCGAGCACCTGGGGATCACCAAAACGATCTGTCACTACCGGATCAAATGCTTTGGCGTCGGTGAGAGCGACCTGGAGGCGATGCTCCCCGACCTGATCGCCCGCCAGCGCTATCCGCTCGTGGGCATCACGGTCAGCAACGCCACGATCACGCTCCGCATCACGGCCGAGGGGGAAACCCGCGAAGCAGCGCTGGCCGCGATGCAGCCGACGATCGACACGATCCACAAGTGCCTGGGAGATTTGATTTTTGGATACGAAGACGACGAGCTGGCGGATGCCGTCGTGCGGCTCTTACGCGAGCGGCGGCAGACGCTAGTGGTTACGGAGTGGGGCACGTGCGGGCTGATATCGCAGTGGTTGGCGGAGACGGAGGCCAGTGACGTATTCCGTGCCGGCACGGCCATGACCGGCGAGATGTATTGGAATGACTCCAATGTCCGGTCGGTTCACGGATGCGACTACTCGCTGATCGTCGGCCCGCGTCCGCAAGCCGATTCCCACACGTCCGCACCCGGTAATCTCATCGTGTTCCTCGTTCACGGCAATCGCACAATCCGCAAGGAGTTCCCCTTCGCCGGCCACCCGGACATCCTGCGTCCTCGCGCGGCCAAACAGGCGCTCAACTTGCTGCGGCTGCACTTGCTGGGGAAGACCTAGCGAGTCGCGGGTTTATCCCCTGACCTTGTTGACGGGGCCCCGTGGTTGTGATCAACGAACAGCGCGCTGTCGGCGAGAATCCGCCACAGTCCCTGGCCGCGGGAGTAGACCTCGGGCTCGCTATTTCAGCCGCCAGTCGATATTCGCCCGGTAACCCCCCATCTGCCGCTCCGGATGCACGCGCGGACTCACGCCGAACCAGCCGTAAGCATAGCCATGAGCCGCAGCGGCATATGCCACTCCGGCCGGCTGGCCCGGATGCAGGGCGTGCGGTGTGCTGGCCCGCTTGAGGAGCAAATACGAGGGCGGCCCGGCCTCTGCCTGGGATCCCGCCACAGCCAGTAGCGCAAGTACGATCGCGATGTGGATGATTCGTCGCATGGTTGGATCAACGAACGTCGCTTGTACGACGGCCTTTCCAGGCCGTCGAAGTTTTTGGGGACATGATCGCGACTTCGGACGACGAGGGAACGGAAAACTCGCCAGGCAAGTCTAGCACAACCATTTCAGACCAAAACGGACCAACCACGCACCACTGCCGCGGGCGGTCACGAAACGAAAAAAAAACCCGGGAAACGCGGCATTTTCCGGGCTTCATCGCCAGTGGTCAGGGGCGGGATCGAACCGCCGACACATGGATTTTCAG
>DATKDU010000100.1:0-6227 GCA_035512595.1 Pirellulaceae bacterium | reverse complement strand
CTGGTGAAGTACCGCGGCGACATGAATGCCGAGTGGACCAGCTACGCTCCCGATGCGCGGGAAATCGCCACGGCCTTCACCGGCGGCATCAACGCCTGCATCGACCACATCGGCGCGAAGCTGCCGATCGAGTTTCAGCTTTTGGGCATCGCGCCGCAGAAGTGGGAGCCCCAAGACGTCGTCGGCCGTATGTCGGGGATCATCATGACCAGCAACTGGCAGCGCGAAGTCGCGCGGGCGCGGCTGATCGCCGCCGTCGGCGCCGAGCAGGCCCGCGTGCTGGCGCCGACCGATCCGCCGCGGGATTATTTACCGGCCGCAGGGATCGATCTGAACGACATTACGACTGACATCTTCAAAGGGTATCTGGCGGCCTCGCGCGTGCTGAAATTTTCCCCCAGCACGACCGAGAGCAACAACTGGGTGGTGGACGGCACGCTCTCCGCTTCAGGCAAGCCGCTGCTGGCCAGCGATCCGCATCGGGCGCTGGCCGTTCCGTCGCTGCGGTATCTGGTCCATCTGCACGCCCCCGGCTGGAACGTCATCGGAGCTGGCGAGCCGGCCCTGCCCGGGGTGGCCCTCGGCCACAACGAGCACATCGCCTGGGGATTCACGATCGTCGGCACCGACCAGGCCGATCTATATGTTGAAGAGACTGATCCGGACGACCCGCGGCAGTACAAGGTCGGCGACCGCTGGGAGCCGATGCGCGTCATTCGCGAGACGATCCGCGTCCGCGGGCGGAGCGAGCCGCTTCAGCTCGAGCTGCGCTTCACGCGGCATGGACCAGTGATCCATCAGGACGAGAAGAAGCACCGCGCCTTCGCCCTCAAGTGGGCTGGCAGCGAGCCAGGGGGAGCGGCCTACCTGGGCAGCTTGTCGGTTGGTCGCGCTCGCAGCCGCCGCGAGTTTCTCCAGTCGCTGGAAGCCTGGAAGATTCCCTGCCTGAATTTCGTCTATGCCGACGTGGATGGGGACATTGGCTGGGTCGCGGCCGCACTCACGCCGATTCGCCAGGGATGGGACGGGCTGCTCCCCGTGCCGGGGGCCGGCGGCAAATACGAGTGGCAAGGGTTCCTGCCGGTGAAGGAACTGCCGCAGTCGTTCAGTCCGCCGGCGCACTGGCTGGCGACCGCCAATCACAACATCTTGCCGGCGGGCTACAAGCACGAGATTGCCTACGAATGGGCCTCCCCGCATCGCTTCGAACGCATCAAGCAGCGGCTCACCGAGCAGCAGAAGTTCACGCTCGAAGATTTTCAAAGCATCCAGCACGAGAACACGTCGCTGCCGGCGCTGGCGCTGATCGACGTGCTCCAAAGAGTCGAGTTATCCAAGGAGTTGCAGCCCTACGGCCAGTTGATCCTGGACTGGGACGGCGTCTTGTCGCGCGAGGCGAAAGCCGGCCCGTTGTACGCCGTCTGGCTTCAGGAACTTCGCGACGCCCTGTTTGCCGATCGCATCCCGGCCGATGCGCGGCTCGAGCGGCGCGACTTGCGGAGCGTCACGGTCTTGCTGGCTCAGTTGAGCCAGCCGAGCGAGGCGTTCTTCGGTTCCGAGCCGGCGAGGCGGCGCGACGAACTGGTTCGCTCCACGCTGGCCGCCGCAGTCGCCCGCACGAAGCAGCTTCTTGGCGACGATCCGGCCCAGTGGTCGTGGGGCCGACTGCACACCGCGACGTTCGAGCATTCGCTGGCCGCTCTTGGCCCGGCTTACGCGGAGGCGTTCAACGTTGGTCCCGTCCCGCGCCCCGGCGACGTACACACGCCGAACAACACCCGCCACGACGAGAACTTTCGCCAGGTCCACGGCGCGTCCTACCGCCACGTGCTGGACCTGGCCGATTGGGACCGCGGCCTGGCCACCAGCACGCCGGGCCAATCAGGCCAGCCCGGCAGTGAGCACTATGACGATCTGCTCTCGCTGTGGGCCGAGGGGCAATACTTTCCGCTCGCCTACTCCCTACTCGCGCGGCAAAGTCGAAGAGGTGACAAAGCATCGCCTGACACTGCGGCCATAGTTGCGCCAGCGGCGCCAGCGTCCCCCTGTTCCCAGCTCTGGCCGAGTACCCCCCGTAGGATCAGGGTCCACCACGTCCGCAGTGGTGAGAGTCGTTTCGGGCCAATCCGCTGCATCCGTGGAGAGTCGCCGGCCCGAAACGACTCGCGACGCTCGCACCCGGCGATCATCGCAGCTTTTGGAATTGCCCGTCGTGCCGCAATACCTCAAGCGCGGTTCGGTGCGTGTGCTCGTGTAACGCAAGATAAGGGAATTTCTCCATCACGTAAGCGCGTTCGGCTGACGTTAGGCCCCTACACGACGCTGTGATCGAAATCTTGAAGCGGTCACGCAACCTGCCAAGGTCCAATAAGGACATGTTTTCAGCGTGAAATCCGCATCCGAGCATAAAGATATGCGACACGCTGCCGAGAATGTCGTGTATCTCGTCAGTAACTCGCGAATCATGTTCGCCGATGATCTTAATCCGACGCCAGCACTCACCAAAACATTCCCGGCGTCCATATTCGACATAATCATTGGCGTCGGTGCCGATACCCCCTAGCGAGCCATAGACATGATATACGCCGAAGGAATCCATCCGGTTACACGCTTCGATGAGTGGCATACCCCACAATGCCGCACATGACCTAGCCATCCGGTATTCAAGCGTGCGGTCGTAATTGAAAGTCACGAAAACAAAACGCTTACTCAGCGTCTTTGCCGACTTACCTTGGAGCGACGGCCACAAATAGCCAAGCCAATCAGACATTGGCAAGTCCGCCGATTGGCGTTCTTGCTCAAGTAAGCATTTCGCGATAAGCGGCCGGATCAGGTCATTTAGCGGCCGGTTTTCAGCTAGAAAGCGGTCTATACTGACGCCGCAATCGAGAATTGCGCCCTTTGCCTGGCGGTACTCGTCGGCCATATTCCCGGGCCAGTCGTCTAGCAGCGTCCCGACCCTGGTTTTCAAATCCTCGCCAGACGGAAAGTTAAACGGACAGTGGGCGCCGGCGCCGAGAATAAAGCCAACTCGATCCGTTGTCATCGCTCACGCCCTCCGATGCGTTGCAACTTTCGGCCCGCACCACTCTCCGGCACCCGCGATTACGGCGTCGAGAAATGCATGGTTAGACTGAACCGGATCGAGTCGCGAAATGGTGTAAGGCGCAGTCTTGGATGCGTCTTTCAGCGACCCGCCAAAGTGAAGAATCTCGTTGTCGGCTCGGCAATGCCGGTCATGTTGCTGGCCGGTCACCAGGAATCGGTACCTATCCTTCCGCTCAATGGCGACTAATTCAGAGATAGCGACGATTCTATCGCGGCGGACCGTGTCGGAACCGCTCATTACCTTGTCGTGAGTTACGACCTGAAGCATCGCAGCCGTAGGAACGTCGGCCAGGTAACGGTGGAAAACGTCCGCCGTCAGGTATGGGTCGAGAATATCGAGACGGGTAGTTACGCCGGCGCAAACGGCCCGCAGACGCAAGTATGTTTGGAATGGCGAGTCAGGCGGCAGAATTGTCCCCGGATCGTCGCAAGGGATTGCCCGCAGCCTGCCCTGGCTACGCAAGAGAACGTCGCCATATTTGCTCGCCGCAACGTCGAGACGCTGTCCGATCCGAATCATCTCACAAACTTCGTTGAATTCACGGACTGTTCGGCGCACTCCATGATAGTCAGCTTCCAAAAACGCATCACCGACTTGGCAGTAGGATTTCACATCGACCAAAAACAACTGATAGTCTTTGGTAAACTGCGCCTGGATGATCGAAACCGATTTGGCAGCGCTGCTGTCGCCGGAATCAATCAACCGCCGTATCGGATCGGCCAGCATTCCCAGCGACGTCATTAAGTGGTCGCGCTGTTCAACTCGGCTACGTGTGGTCATGGCCAGTGCCCCCTTAGTCTCGCAAATGGACACGGAATACTTTGGGAAGTTCGCATTTTACCCCAAGGGAAAAGGAAATGCCCAGCCGGCGGATGGCACTGGAATTAGTGTACACCATGGCACCCTCCGTGTGCCACTGCCCGTGCGGAAGCGAGTACACGCCCTCCATCCCCACAAGCCGCAAGCCGTCTGTTGATAGGAGGCGGCCCTGCCGCGACCCGCTGCGTTGGCGAGCATCCCCGATATCGGTCGCGGGCGCTGTTATGGACAAAACACCACTACTGGCGTAGAATATCGATACGGGCCGCTGCGCCTGCTTTGCTCATTGACAAGTGAATCTCCACAGTGCCTACCGGCGGCAGGTCTCCCCGCGAGGATTCTCAGCGAAGGCTTGCGGCGGGCAATGTTCCGTTAGCGTTTCGCCTGGCCGGCTCAGCCGGCCCGCGCAAAGGCGCTATATTGCCCCCGCGCCAAGGGGCCAGGTTTAGCCGTAAGTGACTACGTGGACAGGTGTTCCAGTCAGGCCAACAGGGTGCGCAATTGCGCTATGAACCCGCAGTGCCGCCGTGGCAGCCGGCCCCTCGGTAAGGGCGTCGCCGCCCCCCTTGGAAGCAGCCCGGATAATCAGCAGTGGGAGCGGGCGGGCTGCCAAAAAAAGGCCGAAAATCTTTGGCCGGCATGAAATAAATGTTCACCTGCGAGCATCTAACGAATGGACAGCCGTGCGCTCCGCCGGCCGCTGCCCAAAAGCTGCGGCAGGCCGGCGCCGTGGCTGCCCCCGGCGGACAAGTGCCGACCGTGATGGTCTTTGACAATCTACTGAAGGGCCGGGCCAGTTGCGTCCCACTGAAGGGGCAGCGAACTGGCGCTAGCAGCCGGCGGGCAGCCGGCGGGCAGACGAGGCAGAGCCTCGGAGGAGTGCGTTTCCAGGGAGACCCTGGGAACGACGGATAAAATCCAAGAGCGGCGACAAGTCGCCGCATTCCAAATCGGTCGGAAGTCCCCCCAAAATGGGGGTTGCATTCAGACATGCTGTCTGATTCGACTTGCGCCCAGCGGCCGCTCGGCATCGATTGTGTAAGCCTGTACACAGTCCGCAGTTCCGTCGAGTCGCGGCCGGGCGCCAAAGGCGCAAGTGCCAAAAACCACCCCCCCCTGTTGCTATTGCCTGGCGCTGCCGGCGGCGGCCCGAGCGGCGGGCGGGGCGAGCCGATCGCGCTAACCGATCGAGCACTCGATGCGGCGGCCTTCGCTCGCTGCTTCGTAGATCGCCTCGAGCAGTTCCAGCGTCCCCTGGGCGTGCCGCGCTGTATTGCGGCACTGGCGGCTGCCGGTGCGGGCATCGGCAATCCAGTCGCCCAGGAGCCTGAGCATCCGCTGGCCGCCGTAGCCGGGTGTCGAATCGGCGGGCTGCGTGAAGGTCTCTTCCATGGCCATGAACTGCGGCTGCGGGCCGTGGATTTCCAGGACGCCGCCGGTGCCGGGGCGCGACGGATGCCAGTGGACCCACCGCTCGCTGCCGCGGAGCGTCCAGTGGCTCTCGCCGGCCCAGCGAGGGAGCCAGTACCCGCCGACGAACGTGGCAATGCCGCCGCCGGCCAGGTCGAGAATTGCCGCCCCGCCGTCCTCGACCCCCGTTTCCACTTTGCCGAACGTGCCGACGCGGGCGGTGACGCCGGTGACTTGCTGCTGGGTGATGAACAGGAGCAGATCGAGCCAGTGGCAGGCGAGCCAGTTGAAGAAGCCGCGGCCGCTGGTCTGCGGGTCGAACAGATAATGGTCCGGCCCGCGGCGGCGAACGTCGCTGGTGACATACGTCATTTCGACGCTGATCAACTGGCCGAACCGGCCGTCGGCAATCATGTCGCGCAGCCGCTCGGCACACGGGTCGTAGCGCCACAAGTAGCCGCTCTGGAAGGCGACGCCCGCTTTCTCGACGGCCGCAAGCGCTAGCGCAAAATCGGCCGCCGAGGCGGCGCCCGGCTTTTCCACCAGCACGTGCTTGCCGGCCGCCGCCAATGCCGCGATGGCCTGTGGCGATTCGTTGTTGGGCAGGCAGACGAGCGCTCCGTCGAACTGGCCCCAGCGAAGGAGCTTCTCGACGGTTTCCATGCGGGGCACGTGCGACAGTTTCTCTTCCAGGCTCGTCGTCGCTCCGCCGAACCGCGGCACCAGAGCGACGATTTTGATTTCGCCCGCCAGTTGAAACAGCGACTCGCGCCAGCCGGAGCCGTGCGGATGGTCGATGCCGAGGATGGCGAGGCGGAAGGGGGACGTTGGCATGTTGGATCGTAGAACGGAATTCATTCCGTTCCTGATGTGGAGCGACTGCGGAACG